>JASLBU010000242.1 GCA_030146365.1 Candidatus Limnocylindria bacterium
AAGCTCTACGAGCGGATCTTCCTGGGCTACGGCGATGACTCCGTGGCCCAGCTCGGGGGCGCGCACATCGCATGCGAGTGGGTGTCCAACGTGATGACCAAGCTGCTCCAGCGAGGGCGGCTGGCCTCATATCTCGAGCAGTCCACCCGCTACATCGCCTACGACGCGCCGATGGCCGAGGGGGCGGGCTACAGGTACTGGCGCCACCCGGAGCTCGGGCCCGAGTACCCGACCGCGATGGACTCGCTCTTTCACACCTACTCGGACAGCCTTCCCCGGGTCCAGGCGTGGGCAGGCGAGCGCTTCCCTCGTGCGGAGGGCGAGCCGGAGTCGGCCCACCTGCGCTCGACCAAGGCCAAGTCGCTGGACCTGCTGCGCGGCCTCCTGCCTGCGGCCTCGCTGTCGCACATGGGCATCTTCGGCAGCGGCCAGGCCTACGAGCAGCTGCTGCTGCGGCTGCTGGCCTCGCCACTGCCCGAGGCCCGGGAGATGGCCGGCATGATCCTCTCCGAGCTGCAGGCGATCATGCCGAGCTTCGTGGCCCGGGTCGACCGCCCCGAGCGGGGAGGCGAGTGGGTCCGGTACCTGCAGGAGCGCGCGCAGGCCTCCCGGCGGTGGTCGGCGCGGCTGGGGCTCGATCGCGCAGGACACGCTCCCGGGGACGGCCCCTCGGTGGAGCTGCTGTCGGTCGAGGGCACGGAGGACGAGTTGCTGGCGGCGCTGCTCTTCGAGGGAGGGTCCGCCTCCGAGGTGGAGGCCCGCAAGGCGGTCCGGGCGCTGCCGCCCGACGAGCGCGCCACGATGCTCGTGGAGCTCGTGGGCGAGCGGCGCAACCGCCGCCACCGTCCGGGCCGCGGGCTCGAGGCGCTGCGCTACCGCTTCGAGGTGGTCTCCGACTACGGCGCGTTTCGCGACCTGCAGCGCCACCGGATGCTCACGATCCAGTGGCAGACGCTCTCCCCCGACCTGGGCGCGGGAGTGCCGGACGAGCTCGAGGAGGCCGGCGTGGCCGACGACTACAGAGCCGGCCTGGACCGGTCTCAGGCCGAGCATGCGCGACTGGTGGAAGCGGGACTGCCGGAGCTCGCGCCATATGCCCTCTGCCTGGGCTTTCGCATCCGCTACGTGCTCGACATGAACGCGCGCGAGGCCATGCACCTCATCGAGTTGCGCTCGGGCCGCGAGGGCCATCCGGGGTACCGGGCGGTGGCACACGAGCTGCACGCCCAGATCGCCGCGGTGCATCCCGCGGTGGCCGCGATGATGGGCTTCGTGGACTCCGACACGGAGCCGCGGCTGGAGAGGATCCTGAGCGAGATCCGCACGCAGTCTCGCCAGACCGCGGGGGCGTAAGACCGGTCCCAGGAGGCGCGCGAACCGCAACTCGCCTGAGCCCTCACGGTTATAGGCCGCGGCTTCCGCTTCGGCGACCGGCTGCACGGCGGTGACGGCAACGACACCATCAACGGCAAGGACGGCCGCGACCTGATCTCCGGCGGCACCGGCGACGACGTCTCTACCGGCAATGCCGGCAACGACCGGATCTTCGCCAACCGCGGGCGCGACCAGTCCTTCGGCGGCGACGGCAACGACGACCTCTGGGCCATGGCCCGCGGCGACGTGACCGTCCTGGGTGACCTCCTCGGCGACGCGCTCGTCGGAGGTGCCGGAAACGACAGGTTCCACGTTCGCGACGGCGAGCGGGACCTCGTGGACTGCGGCACGGGAGTGGACACCGTGATCGCGGACCAGTTCGACATCGTGGATCTGTCGTGCGAGAGGGCACGGATCCGGCGGGTCCTACTGCTTGCGCCTGCCGCAGACGATCCGACCGAGCGCAAGACCGAGGCGCCTGCGGAGGACCGCAAGGAGAGCTAAAGACGCAGCAACAGCGTGTACTCAGGCAGGGAAAGGGGCCCCCTCAGGGGGCCCCTTTCTTGTGCCCGCGGGCCTCGATCCGGTACCGTCGCGCGTCGTGAACGAAGAACTCCTCAAGGGACGGCGCATCGCCCCTTCCATCCTGGCCTCGGATTTCGCGCGCCTGGGAGAGCAGGTGCGGGAGGTCATGGACGCCGGCGCCCGGGTCATCCACGTAGACGTGATGGACGGTCACTTCGTGCCGCCGATCTCGATAGGTGCCCTGATCGTCGATGCGCTGAACGAGCAGGTCCACGACGCGGGCGGGTGGCTGGACGTGCACCTGATGATCGAGCGCCCCGACCGCAGCCTCGAGGACTACGCAAAGGCCGGGGCCGACTCCATCAGCGTCCATGTGGAGGCCACTCCACATATCCATTACACCCTGCAGGCGGTGCGCGAGGCCGGCTGCAAGGCCGGGCTCGCGCTCAACCCGGGCACGCCCGCGTCGGCCATCGAGGGGCTCGAGGACGCCTTCGACCTGCTGCTGTGCATGACCGTCAACCCCGGCTGGGGCGGACAGCCCTACATCGAGGCCTCCAACGCCAAGATCGCCGCGCTGCGCGAGCGACTGCCCGAGGGAATGCCCCTCGAGGTCGACGGCGGCGTGGACATGGAGAGCGCAGGACCCGCCGCCGAGGCCGGCGCGACCCTGTTCGTGGCGGGCTCGTCGCTGTTCGGCAAGGATGACCCCGGAGCTGCCTACACGGAGCTGGCGGGCATCATCGACGCGGACTGAGTGACACGGGCTTGCGGCTTCGAGCCAAGGCGGGACGTGACCACTTCATTTCTCTGAACAGCCCGACGCCGGTGACCGCCGCTCGAACCGTCTCCTGCTTAGTAGCCGGTTGAGGTGTTGGCGCTCTG
>JASLBU010000257.1 GCA_030146365.1 Candidatus Limnocylindria bacterium
CCCAGGTCCCGGCCACCCTGCTCGCGCTGATGGCGCTCAGCTCGCTCAGCGTGCTGATGTACGTCCGACTGGCAGGCGCTCCCGCCCGCCGGTAACCGGTGCGGCCACCGTGGCTGCGCGACCGCAACGCGCCGAGGCCCCCGGATTCGTCCGGGGGTCTCTCGGTTGCGCCAAGTGACGTCGCCAGCCGCCCCTGGACGCCGGCCCGTGCGGCCTCGCAATCGTCGAAGCGCGCACGGCTCCGGTCCCCGCAGTCTATGGTTTCCCCGATGAGCGAGAAGAGAACGACGGCTCGAGCCTTCCACGACGCGGAGGGAGTCGAGGACTGGCGGGTCCTGTCGTCGGGCGCACACGCGTACTTCCGTGTCGGGTCATACGGGCAGGCCGCCACGTTCGTGGCGGCAATCGCCGAGGTTGCCGAGGCCGTTGGCCACTTCCCCGACGTGGACCTGCGGCCGGAGGGAGTGACGATCCGCACAGCCTCCGGAGAGTACGGGGCCTTGAGCCAGCGCGATGTCGAGCTTGCTCGCCGGATCTCGGCCGAGGCTCGGAGGTTGGAGCTCGAGCCAGACCCCTCCCAGGTGCAAGTCGTTGCCATCGCAGTCGCGCAGGATGCCGGCAGCGACGTTGGTCCTTTCTGGGCCGCCGTACTTGGGTACAGGAGCCTCGGCGCCGATGAAGACGTAGTGGATCGACACAGACGCAATCCACACTTCTCATTCCAACGCCTGCGCCCTCCCAAGCCCGGCCGCGGCCGCACGCACATCGACGTCAGCGTGCCCGCTGACCAGGCGGAGGCACGGGTTGCGGCGGCTCTCGCAGCGGGCGGACGCCTCGCCGATGAAACGCACGCGCCACATTGGTGGACACTCGCTTCGCCTGAGAACCACGGCGTCGACATCGCGGCCTGGCCTGACTTCGAGGACGGCGACAGCTGACACCAGCTTCGCCGTTCACCACGAGGAAAGCTGGCCGACGACCCCGTGCAATACTGAGCCATGCCAGTCCGCACGGTCAGCGAACGCGGACCCAAGGGTAAGAAGTCCGTCGCCTTCAGCATCGACTGGCCCGGGTGGAGTCGCGGGGCCAAGACCCCCGAGCTCGCACTGGAGGCGCTCGAGTCCTATCGGCAGCGCTACCGGCGGGTCGCCTCGCTCGCCGGGATGGCCGCCGAATTCGACGCCGGAGGGCCGCTCGAGATCGTGGAGGACCGAATCGGTCCAGGGTCGACCGATTTTTGGGGCATCTCCTACGCCGCCTCCTCCGCCGAGCACGACCCGATGGGAGACGCCGCTCTCGAGCGCGGCATCACGCTCCTGCGAGCTTGCTGGGCGTACTTCGATGGGGTCGCGGCGCGTGTCTCGCCGGAGATGCGCAAGGGTCCGCGCGGCGGAGGACGCGACCGCGATCGGATCATCCGCCACACCATCCGCACCGAGAGCGAGGACTTCGCCAAGAAGGTCGGGTTGCGGATCACGGAGGAGGCCGCGCTCAGCCCGGATGGATTGATGCGGCATCGGAAGGACTACGTCGCGGCAATGCGCGCGTACAACGCCGGAGAGGTCGAGCGACGCATGCGGTCGTGGACGCTCCCGTTCCTCATCCGGCACTCGGCCTATCACACGCTCGACCACGCGTGGGAGATGGAGGACAAGGATCTCTCCGTCCCGGACGGGGCCTGACCCGGCGGAGCGTTGGAACGACCGGGATCGGGAGCCGTTCACCGCGGCCAGTCGCACCACGTCTCGGTCTGGGCGACGGCTGCGTGGCCGGATCGCTAATCGCGCTTGCGCCGGTGTCGCCTCTCTGACGAGCGCGTCTTAAGCCAGCGGCAGCCCACGCCAGGCAAGGGTGCGGGAGATGCGTGCTCCCCACCCCGCGTGGCGTTCAGGGGCCGAATGCCGAAACCGTTCGGCAGTCTCCAGGACCAGGAGAATCGCGAGCGTAACGACGCGCTCATCGAAGCCGGCTTCAGTGTCGTCGATCCCGGCGGCTTCCAGGAACGGCGTCCACGTCCTCTTGAACGCTTCGGGCGTGTGAGCACGCACGGCCCAAACCCACCAGGACACGTCGAGCAGCGGGTCACCGATCCGAGCATCCTCGAAATCAAGCAGTCCGGAGATCCGCTCGCCCAGGACGAGAACGTTCTGCGGTGCGAAGTCACCGTGACAAACGACAGCCGGACGACCGGACAGCAGTCCCGGCAGCGCCTGGATGATGTCCCGCACTGCTCGAGCATCGGCAGTACTGAGGTGTGGTTCCAACGGGGCCAGCCATCTCTCGGCCGCCGCGCTCAGCGCAGCGACATCGGTCCACAGCCGCGGTAGGTCGAATGCGTCAGGATCGAGCTCGCTGAATGCCCGAAGCAGACGACCCATGTCGCGGGCGATCGGCAGGAAGATGCCGCGCGACAGGTCGTGGTCCGCGGCGACATATCCCGGCTCGCCAGGCAGGGCTTCGAAGATGGCCCAGGGAGGCGTATCCTCGAGCTCCGAGAACAAGACGCGCGGCACCGGCACACCGTGCTCTCGCAGCGGGGCGGCGAGCTGTTCGGCCGCCTTCAGCCGGAGCCGGGCAGTCTGACGGTCCGAATACGCCTGAACGGCAAGGCGACGCCCGTCTTCGAGCAGGACGAGTGCGGTCCGGTTCTTCGGGCCTCCAGGCGTCGGTGCAACATCCGATTGAACGACCCGGGACCCCATGACTCGTTCCAGCGTCTCGAGGGGCATGTCCACGCGCGCAGCGTACTGGACCACGAGGGCCTGGCCGGGAGAGCCCGCGGCGAAGGCGAGGCGGCGCGTGGGCTGGCGACGGAGCCGGGGAACAACTCCGTCGCCCGACGGATCTCAGCAGCTTCGCTCACGGCCGGAGTGTGGCCTTCGATGAGTTGCGGGCCGGGCGCGGGTCTAAGGCACGTCCACCTATTCTTGGAGGCGCCATGAAACTGCTCCTGACGTCAGGCGGCGTCACGAACCCCAGCATCCACTCGGCGCTCGTGCAGCTACTCGGGAGGCCCATCGCCGAGTGCCATGCCCTGTGCATCCCGACGGCACAGTGGGGTCACCCGATGTGCGGTCCGACGTCGGTGCGAGGCTTCGTCGCCGCCGAGTCGCGGTGGCAGCACCTGTCCGGCCTGGGTTGGGCGTCGCTCGGTGTCCTGGAGCTCACCGCACTGCCAACCATCGGTGCGGAGCGATGGGTGCCCTGGGTCCGGGAGGCCGACGTGCTTTTGGTCGACGGCGGCGACGCCGCGTACCTCTGCCACTGGATGCGGGAGTCCGGGCTGGCCGATATGTTGCCTTCGCTGCACGACACGGTCTGGGTGGGCGTCAGTGCCGGAAGCATGGTGATGACGCCCCGGATCGGCGTGTACTTCGTTGAGTGGCCCTCCGCGCCGGACGACCGCACGCTGGGAGTCGTCGACTTCTCGATCTTTCCGCATCTGAACGCGTTCCCGACGAACACGCTGGCTGATGCCGAGCGGTGGGCAGCCGACATCGGCGTCCCCGCCTACGCCATCGATGAGCAGTCGGCCATCAAGGTCGTCGACGGCTCCGTGGAGGTCATCTCCGAAGGTCAGTGGACGAGGTTCGGTGGGTAGCCGACCGGGGTCCGAATGGCATACGGCCCGCGAATCGATCAGCTGCCCTTTCGACAGGTGCAACCTGCCGGTCAGCAAGTTAGCGGGCGTCGCCGACTCTGGCGGCCGGCCGACGTCCAAGCGAAAAGGTGTCTGTTCGGGCACCGTGACGGTCCTCGATGAATCCGTCGACGGACATGGACATGTTGGCAATGACGGTGCTCACGGGGTGCTCCACTGGGTCCGATGTCGTTGAAGACTAGCCCCATGCTCGAATCTCATCGCTAGACGAGCGATGGGCCGCGCCGGTCGTCGCCGTCAGACCTGACAAGCCCTCACG
>JASLBU010000276.1 GCA_030146365.1 Candidatus Limnocylindria bacterium
GTTCGTCATCGTCGCCCTCATGGTCTTCAAGCCGGACTTCTAGCTCAAAGGACGGCCGAGCAGCGGCAGGGCAACAGGCAGTCTGGCTCGGGCTGCTCTACGTGAGAATCGCCTCCATCCGAGCCGCTAGGTGATCGCGCATGGCCGGGGTAACGTGCATGTACACGTCCGCGGTGATAGCCACCGACGCATGTCCGAGGGCACGTCTCACGACAGCGATGTCTTCTCCGGCCTCGATTACCAAGGTGGGGAACGTATGACGCAGGTCGTGGAATCGGCGCTGTGGCAGCCCGAGTCGCTTGAGCGTTCGCTGCAACGACAGGGTGACGTTCACACTGTGCAGCGGGCCGCCCGCAGCCGTGCAGAACACGAGCCCGGATACCGGCACGACCGCTTGCCGGGCCTCGTGAGCCGCTAGGGCGGCCGTGACACTTGCCGGGAGGCGCCCGCGGATCGTGCCCTCGCCCTGGCCTCGGCGTTTCATCGGTCCTTGCTCCGTCGGCCCGAGATCGCGATGCCCGCGATAAGTGCACCAGTGCCCGCGGTGATTGCCGTTGCGATGGCGATCCCAAGTACGCGGTGGATCCGCGCTGTTGTGTTCATCGGTCTACTCCTTGCGCCCGAGCGCAAATGACCCGGCACCGTCCCGCCGCACGGCATCCGAGGGATGCTGCGCCGTCAACTGCACGGCGGAATTGGATCATCGGCTCCGTCACTTACTGGCTCGTTATCGCCGAATGCGCCGAGGAAGACGGCGGGAATGAAAGGACGGCTCTCCCGGGCCGGTGATGGCGGCACGGGTAGACCGCGCTCGAGCAGCATCTCAACCAGTGCTACCCGTGCGAGCAGCGTGAGCCTCTCCGGGCTGACGCCGGCCACGTTCTCGGGGTACCGCAGCTTGACGATCTCAATGACCTGCGGGGTGTACTTCGCCAACTCGTCGGGATCCGGTGTAGCCAGGGGAGACGCAACCTAATGAAACGGCCCCCGGACAGAGGTTGCGTCTCTGCCGGGGGCCACGTGTGAAGTTAGCAGACGCAACCTGCCGACCGAAGCGTACACCCGAGCCGCAAGCCCTCCGGCACAATGTCGGTATGGCGTCAGGACACGACAGGGATGTCGCGGCGGATCGTGTCGCGGCCGCGCCCGCGACCGTTGGTAGCGGACTGGTCGCGGTCGTGTCCGGCGTCGCCCCCCACGTCCTGCACCATGTCGGCCCACTGGCGGGCAGTGCGCTCATCGCCGGAGCGACTGGGACGGTCCTATTCGGAGTGGTCGGACTGGTGCTGTCCATCCCGATGCTGCTGCGCCTGCGGCACCGCTTCGGATCGTGGCTCGCTCCGGCCATCGCCGGAGGCATCTTCACAGCGGTGTACCTGATAAGCAGCTTCGCCATCGGACCGATGCTTTTGGGCACAGGCAACGCGGCCCCATCGCACGCCGTACCAAGCGAGCACTCCGGACAAGAGCACTAGCAATCGGAAGGGGCTTGCACGATAAGTAAGCCGGAGTACCGCGTGGGCCGCCCGCGCGTGTAACTCTCTGCACCAGCCGATCGACCCCTTCCGGTCGGTACTAGAGGCCGGACCGCAGGCGCGAGGGTAAGTGGTCCGGCCTCTCGGTGTCCGCCACAATGCCGGCATGGACCTCCCCGAAGCATGGCGACAGGCGGACGCGGCGAAGCCCCCAGGGTGGCGGATGATGGGACTGCGCTGCGCCTCGACGGGCCCAGGCCCTGAGCAGCGGTCCGATGACTGGATCGCGGAAGCGTACGGACCGGCGGAGCAATGCCTCGAGGCATGCGCTGAGTCGCCCCACGACGCGCTGACGGCGCTCACGGTGCAGCTCAAGGGACGAGACCGGTAAATCCGACGTGGCGCGGCACGAGCGCTGCCCCTAGTCACGAGCCCGACCGGATCGGAAATGAGCCTCCACCGGGTTGGCATCGACCGGACCGCTGCGCGTGTGATCCTCCGTCCATGGCAGCGGTTCGGTCGTTCGCAACGCGCCACAGTGCCCGAATGGGCATGACCAATGGATGATGGCTACTACCGCTGGAGCGCATAGCATCACCCCTGTGCGGGGCTCTCCGCCGCGCACCCGGCATCCGAAGTTGAGGCGTTGGCATGGCAGTCAGTTCCGTGCTCGATCCATACGAAGTGCTCCAGGTCCGCCCCGACGCGCACGCGGCCGTGGTTCAGGCAGCATTCCGAGCGTTGGCCGCGCTGCGCCACCCTGATGCGGATGCGTCTGCCGAGGCAACGGCTCGGATGGCAGAGCTGAACATCGCCTACGCCATGGTGCGCACGCCTGAGGGCCGATCCGTGTACGAGCAGGCCCGCGTGGCGGCCGCTGCACGACCTGCCGCACCGCTGGCTGCGGCTGTTCCACCACCGCCCAACGCCAACCGATCGTCCGCGACTGTTGACTTCGGTCGGTACACCGGCTGGAGCATCGCCGACCTGGCGCGGCGTGATCCGGACTACCTCCAATGGCTGAGCCGGCATTCATCCGGCATTTGCTACCGGGCCGAGATTGTCAGGGTGCTGCAAACCAAGGGGCGCTAGGAACGTCATCCAGCGGCCCTCCGTGGCACGGCCGATGCGAAACGCTGCACGGGGGTCGGACGAGGGGTTTCGTCCGGCCCTCTCCGTCACGCCCGGCCTCCGATGATCGGCAGCCCGGACTCGGTGTGACATGAGCACACGCCGTCGCCGTGCCGGTTGTCGGCCATCGGACCCATGAGGAACGAGCGCGGCGGGGCCGCTCGCGTTCGATACGCTCGCAAGCCGTACCCCCACGTTTACCCCCATACGGGGGTACAGCCCGGAAAGTGGTGGACATTGACGGAACGAGCCTGAGCACGAATCAGCCGGATTAGCGTGAACATCAGCGCATCGGACGAATCAGCATCCAGGGCATCCAGCGGCTGATAAGCGGGTCCTAGGAGCGTGAAAAGAGCCTCGCGACCATATCGGGATGGGTCGCGTGGGTGGCGCTGACGGGCCCGCCGTTCCCAGGATCCGCCGAACGACGTAGAAGGGCGCGCGGCGTTCGTCGGACGGCGCATGGTGCCGCGCCGGCGAACCTGTCCCGATGAAGAGATGGCTGGTGGAGCTCGCCGAGTCGCTGGTAGGCGCCACCTGGTGGGGCGCCACGTGGGCCGTGGGCATCGCCATGGGGGCGATCTTCACGCTCGCCCCGTTGCTGCTCGCGAACATGACCGTCGAAATCGTCGACGTGCCGGCCACGGTCGCGCTCGCCGTCGGCGTCGCCGGCGCGTACGCCCTGGGCCTCTCGCCGTGGGATGCCGACGAGCGAGAGAGTCTGCCACTCGTCATCGGCGGCACGGCGGTCTCGGTGGTGACGTTCGATCTCGTGCGCGGCTCGGCCGACCTGCCGACGCTGCTCGTCGCTCTGGGGCTGGCGGTCGCCGGCTGGCCGCTTCGTCGGCTCGCGACTCGGCGCGAGGGCTGACCCGGCGAGGCGGACGGAGCCGGCTCACTCCTCGTGGATTGGCCCGGCGCCTGGGTCGGCGTCCTCGTGCAGCTCGCGGATGTGCCGCTCGGCGTCACGGGCCTGGCGCTTCATCCTCACTGCCTCCTCGGCAGTCCGCGGATAGGGGAGGCCCTGACCGTCATCGGGCGCAACGCGTTCGTGGTCGCTCATCGTCGATCGCTGGGGACCGCGCCGGTCGGATTGGCCGGCGTCAGGTCCGTCAGTCTGTCGGTCCGGCACGCCGCGATCGTCCGGTACCGTCGCGTGGCGCATCGCCCTTCCCGCCATCGTCGGCGATCAGCTGCTCCGCGTGCTCCTCGGACGTGATCATCGAGGACCCGAAGGTCGTCGCCATCTGCCCGACCGGGGGCCCTTCGTCGGTGATCTCGCCCTCGAGCTTGCGCCTGTCGTGCTCGGCGCCGAGCGGGTCGCGCGCCTGTGATTCGCTCATCGTGAAACCTCCTGCGGAGGGAAACGCAGCAGCGGTGCCACGCCAGCCGCAAAACGGCGGGCTGGTGGCAGGGCAGGGGTCGATCAGATATACTTCGGGACGGTTCCGCCCGGCCAACTGCGAACCACCAATATTGAACCAAGTGCCAAGGACGTGGGTCGGTTCGCCATCCCACGTCTTTGTTTGTCCCGAGGAGCGGCCATGAATCGAGACTTCATCGGAGCGTTGCTCCAGCTGAACGCCGAGAAGGGTGTGCCGCAGGAGATCCTGATCCAGACCCTGGAGCAGGCGATCGAATCGGCGTATCGGCGGAACGCCGACGCCCCGGAGAATGTGGTCGTCACGGTGAACCCGGAGACCGGTGAGATCAGCGTCGCACGCGAATACGAGGTCGTCGCGACGCCGGAGGAGATCGAGGATCCGGAGCTTCAGATGGTCGTGCAGGACGCACAGAAGATCGACCCGTCCACCGGCGTCGGCGGCAAGGTCCGCATCCCCGAGAACGTGACCCAGGCGCAGCTCGGGCGCATCGCAGCACAGACCGCGGGCCAGGTCTACCGCCAGCGCCTTCGGGAGGCGCAGCGCGACGTCGTCTTCCAACAGTACGCGGCCCGCGAGGGCGAGATCATGACCGGCAACGTGCAGCGCGCGACCGATTCGGCCGTCGTCCTCGACATGGGGAAGGACGTCGAGGCGGTCCTGGCGGTCACGGAGCAGCTGCCGGCGGAGACCTACCGCATCGGCCAGCACCTCAAGGTCTACGTCATGGAGGTTCGCCGCACGACCCGCGGGCCCGTGATCGTGGCCAGCCGCACGCACCGCGGCTTCCTCCGCCGCCTCATGGAGATGGAGATTCCCGAGATCTACAACGGCACCGTCGTCATCCGCGGCATCGCCCGCGAGGCCGGCAGCCGCTCCAAGGTCGCGGTCGAGAGCCGGCAGCCGGGCGTCGACGCCAAGGGCGCCGCGGTCGGCCAGCGAGGAGCGCGCATCCAGTCCATCGTCGCCGAGCTGAATGGCGAGAAGGTCGACATCGTCTTGTGGGACGAGGATCCCGCCCGCTTCGTCGCCGAGGCGCTGAGCCCGGCCGAGGTGCTCAGTGTGCGCGTCGACGAGGAGCACAAGATCGCCAACGTCATCGTGCCGGAGCGACAGCTCAGTCTGGCAATCGGCAAGGAAGGGCAGAACGCCCGCCTGGCTGCAAAGCTGACGGGCTGGCGCATCGACATCCGGTCCGATGCCGGCGTCGCCACGGCGGCGGCCGGCGGCGACCATGATGGCCCGGTCCACCAGTCGCATGGACCGGAGGCGGAGGCGCCGGTCGATGCCGAAGCGACGACCTGATCACATACCGACCCGAACCTGCGCGGTCTGCCGCGTCGTGCGACCCAAGCGCGACATGGACCGCTTGGTCCGCGCGCAGGACGGGACGATCCACCGCGACGCTACGGGCCGGCAGCCCGGTCGCGGGACCTATATCTGTCACGAACCGGCTTGCCGCGACCCCGAACGGGCTGCGGCGGCCGTCAGGCGAGCGCTCGGCACCGAGCTCCCGCCGGGAATGCTCGAGATCGAGGTGAACGATGCCGCCACGTAGATACCGCCCCCGCCGCGGGCCCCGACCCCAGCGCAAGCGCAGCGGAGCCGCCGCTGCCGCCGTCGCCGAAGCGCAGGCTGCCGCCGCACGTCCCACCGGACCGGTCGAGCTGCCGAACCCTGTGGTCATCAAGGAGCTCGGTGAGAAGCTCGCCGTCAGCCACGCCGAGATCATCAACGTCCTGATCCGAAACGGCATCTTCGCCACCATCAACCAGTCGATCGACTTCGATACCGCGTCACTGGTGGCAAGCGAGCTGGGGTACGAGGTGGCCGAGTCCAGCGTGGCTGAGCGCGCCGCGGCGACCGCGGCCTCCGAGCAGGAGCTGGTCAAGCCCGGCAGCGCCGAGGAGGGCGAGGGCAAGCCGACCCTGTGGACCGACGAGGACGCCAGCAAGCTCATCACCCGCGCGCCGATCGTGACCGTCATGGGGCACGTGGACCACGGAAAGACCAGCCTGCTCGACGCCATCCGTGAGACGAAGGTGGCCGACCGGGAGTCGGGCGGTATCACCCAGCACATCGGCGCCAGCGAGGTGGTGCACAACGACAAGCGCATCGTCTTCCTCGACACGCCCGGCCACGAGGCATTCACCGCGATGCGGGCCCGTGGCGCCCAGGTCACCGACATCGCGATCATCGTGGTGGCCGCGGACGACGGGGTCATGCCCCAGACGAAGGAGGCGATCGATCACGTGCGCGCCGCCCGCGTGCCGATGATCGTGGCCATCAACAAGGTCGACAAGCCGGACGCCAACCCGGACCGGGTGAAGCAGGAGCTTGCGGACAACAACGTGCTCATCGAGGAGTACGGCGGGGATGTGATCGCCGTGTCGGTGAGCGCGAAGCAGCGCACCGGCATCGACGACCTGATGGAGATGGTCCTGCTGGTCGCCGACCTCCAGGACCTGAAGGCGAACCCCGACCGGCGCGCCATCGGCACCATCGTCGAGTCGAAGGTCGACAAGGGCCGTGGCAACGTCGCCACCGTCCTGATCCAGACGGGAACCCTGAAGATCGGCGACGTCGTGGCCGTGGGAAAGACGAACGGGCGGGTCCGGGCGCTCAACAACGCCGCAGGCAAGCGCGTGATGACCGCCGAGCCCGCCAGCGCCGTCGAGATCATCGGCCTCACGGGCCTTCCCGAGGCCGGTGACATCCTCCGCGTGGTGGCCGACGAGAAGACCGCCCGTGACATGGCCGAGGCGGCCGACATCGCGGCGGCGGGCGGCGGCGACCGCACGGTGAGCTCCCTGGAGGAGGTCAGCGCGCAGATCGCCGATGCGGAGGTGGCCGAGCTGCGCGTCGTCCTCAAGACCGACGTCCAGGGCTCCCTGGGCGCCATCCGGCATGCCCTCGAGCGGCTCAATACCAGCGAGGTGCGCATCAACATCCTGCGGGAGGGCGCCGGCGACATCAACGAGAGCGACATCAACCTCGCCTCGGCGTCGGACGCGGTCGTGGTCGGGTTCAACGCTCGGGTGGATCCGGGTGCGCAGCGCTCCATCGAGGCCACGGGCGTCGACGTTCGTCTCTATGACGTCATCTACAAGCTGACCGACGACATCGGCCAAGCGCTCTCTGGCCTGCTCGCACCCAAGATGGTCGAGCGGGTGGAGGGCCACGCGGAGGTGCGGATGGTCATCAAGGCGGGGCGCGCCGGGAACATTGCCGGCTCGTACGTCACCGACGGCCGCATCCTCCGGGGAACGCAGGCGCGGCTCTTCCGGGGCTCGACGCTGCTGGCCGACACGCGCATCACTTCGCTCAAGCGCTTCAAGGACGATGTCCGCGAGGTCGCCACGGGCTTCGAGTGCGGGATCGGCCTGGACGTCGAGGACATCGCCGAGGGCGACGTCATCGAGTGCTACCAGATGGTCGCGGAGCAGGCCTGAGCCGGACCGATGAGCCAGCGAACGGATCGGCTCGACAGCCAGATCCGGGCCGAGCTGATGGAGCTGCTGCAACGCGAGATGAAGGACCCGCGCATCGGCTTCGCCACCGTGACGCGGGTCGAGACGGCACGCGACCTCGGCTCCGCTCGCGTATGGGTCAGCGTGCTGGGCAGTCCCGAGGAGCAGCAGGACGCGCTCAAGGCGCTGACCGATGCGGCGGCCTGGCTCCGCCGTCAGCTCGGCGGCCGGCTGACGGTGCGTCACGTCCCAGAGCTCGTGATCAAGCACGACGACTCGATCGAGGCAGGGGACCGCGTCCTGCGCCTCCTGCGCGAGATCGAGGAGGGGCGCCGCGATGAGCCGTGAGGCGATCGTGGCCGCCTTCGCGGCCGCGGACCGCGTGACCGCGATCTGCCATGAGAACCCGGACGCCGACACACTGGGGTCGGCACTGGCCCTGCGCTTCGCCGCCGAGCGGCTCGGGAAGCAGGCCGAGGTGGTGGCCGCCGACGGCGTACCGCCGTTCCTGGCGGCGCTTCCCGGCGCCGATGACGTGCGGCGAGTTCCGGGGCTGGACCCCGACCTCGCCATCGTGGTCGACGGCTCGCTGTCGCGCACCGGCGCGATTGCACGCGAGTCCGGGGACTGGCTCTCGCGCGCCCGGGTGGTGAACATCGACCACCATGTCTCCAACGATGGCTCGGAGGTCGAGGTGGCGTGGGTGGAGGCCGGTGCAGCGGCGACCTGCGAGATGGTGGCGGGACTCATCCCGGATCTGGGCGTACCGCTCAACGCAGCGATCGCCACCGTGCTCGCGGCGGGCATCGTGCAGGACACGCACACCTTCTCGCATCCGAACGCGACACCGGACACGCTGCGAGTGATGGCCGACCTGGTCGCGGCCGGCGCGCCGCTCTCCAGGCTGCACCGGCAGATCTACGCCGACAAGCCGTTCAGCACCCTCGCCCTCTGGGGACGGATGCTGAACGGCATCGGGCAGCGCTGCGACGGGCGGATCGTGCACGCCGCCCAGACGCTCGAGATGCTGCGCGACACCGGCAGTGAGCCGTCCGCCACCGAGGGCTTCGTGGATCTGCTGGCGTCAACCAGGGCAGGCGAGGTCACCGTCCTCTTCAAGGAGGCGCAGGCGAGCCACGTACGCGTCAGCGTCCGCACCACCGCCCGGGCGGACGCGGTGGCCATCACGTCCGCCTTCGGGGGCGGCGGTCACGCTCGAGCCGCCGGCTGCTCCGTCGATGCGCCGCTGGCCGAGGCGATGAACCGCGTTCTCGACGAGTGCGAGCAGGAGCTTGACCGCGCCGATGCTCGGGGTCGTTAACCTCGACAAGCCGGTCGGGCCGACGAGCCACGACATGGTCGGACTGATGCGTCGCCTCACCGGGATGCGCCGGATCGGACACGCCGGTACCCTGGACCCTCTCGCGTCGGGCGTGCTGCCGATCCTGGTCGGCGCCGCCACGCGCTTCAGCGAGGAGCTCACGGGCGGGCGAAAGCGGTACGAGGCCATCATTCGGCTTGGCGCCCGGAGCGCGACAGACGACGCTCAAGGCCCCATCACTCCTGTCGAGGCGCCGCTCCCCGTCCAGGACGCCGTGCGAGCCGCGCTCCAGCGGTTCGTCGGGGCGTTCGAGCAGCGCCCGCCGACCTTCAGCGCCCGCAAGCACGAGGGCCGCACGGCGCACCGGGCGGCGCGTGCCGGGGAGCCGATCGATGTCCCGTCTCGCCTCGTGACCGTCGAGTCGATCCAGCTCCTGGAGCTCATTCCGGGTGATGACGGGACGCTCGAGGCCCGCGTCGACCTGCGGTGCGGTGCGGGCACCTACGTCCGTTCGATTGCTCGCGACGTTGGGGAGCTGCTGGGATGCGGGGGGTACCTCGCCGGCCTGAGACGGACGGAAGCAGCTGGCCTGCGGGCCGTGGATGCAGTGACGCCCGCGATGCTCGACGAGCTCGCCGGTGCGGGACGGATCGCCGAGGCGCTCCTGCCCGTGGGCGATCTGCTGCCGCTGCCGCGCGTCGACCTGGGCGACGAGGACGCGCGCCGCTTCCGCCACGGCTCCACGCTCGCGATCGACGCCCGGCCGAGCGGTCGGGTGGTGGTGTTCGGGTCGGGCACGCTCCTCGGCATCGGCCACATGGAGGGAGCGACCCTCCACCCCGACAAGGTGGTGCCGGTGGAAGCCACCCCGTGAAGGCGCTCTCGCTCGACGAGATTCCGACCATCGGCCCGGCGGTCGTGACGCTCGGCGTCTTCGACGGCGTGCATCTGGGACATCGTCATTTGCTCGACGCGACGAGCCGTGCCGCAACCGACAGGTCGGCGGCAGGCGTGGCGATCGTCTTCGATCCGCACCCGGACGAGGTCGTACGGCCAGGGACCGTTGTTCCACGTCTGCTGCCGCCGGACATCACGCAGCTGCGCCTGGAAAAGAGCGGCATCGACCACGTGGTGCGGCTGCGGTTCGACGACGCCGTCCGATCGCTGGAGCCGGAAGCATTCCTCGCGGCGCTGAGGCCCGGCCTCGAGCTGCGTGGCATGGTGATGACGCCGGAGAGCGCGTTCGGGCGCGCACGACGCGGCACGCTCGACCGCGTCAGTGAGATCGGTGCGGTCGAGGGGTTCGACGCAGTCGCCGTCCTGCCGATGGAGATCGAGGGCGAACCGGTGTCGTCGTCTCGCATCCGGGCGCTGCTGGCCACCGGCGAGGTCGAGGCCGCCCGGCATCTCCTCAACGCCGCACCGCTGCTTCGCGGACGTGTGGTGCACGGCGATCGCCGCGGTCGCGAGCTGGGCTTTCCCACTGCGAACCTCGCCTTCGAGGACTACATGCCCGCGCTGCCCGCCCTGGGCATTTATCTCGGACGCGTGGAGGTGGGGGATCGGGGTGTCGGACCGGGCCATCCCGCGCTCGCGAGCATCGGCGTCCGGCCCACGTTTCACGATGACGGACGGGTGCTCGTGGAGGTGTACCTCCTGGACTGGGATGGTGACCTGTATGGGGCGCAGCTGACGCTGACCCTGGAGGCACGGCTCCGCGGAGAGCGTCGCTTCGACTCGGTGGACGCCCTCGTCGCGCAGATGCGCGAGGACGAAGCGGAGGCCCTCCGGCGCATCGGGCTCGATGGCGGCTGACCCGCTGCTCTGGTAGACTTCCGAGCGTTACGGAATCGGATGTGGAGGAATACGTGCCGCTCGCCAAGGACGCGAAGAGCGCAGTCGTCGACGAATATGCCACGCACGAAGGCGACACCGGATCGCCCGAGGTGCAGATTGCGCTTCTCACCGAGCGGATCAAGTCGCTCACGGACCATCTGCGCAGCTTCCCCAAGGACAACCATTCGCGCCGCGGGCTCCTGAAGCTCGTCGGGCAGCGACGACGGCTGCTTGCGTACCTCGTCCGCAACGACGTGGACCGGTATCGCGCCGTCATCGGCAGCCTGGGGCTGCGACGGTAATCACGCTCGCGGTCGACCCGGGAGCCCTGCGGGGCTCTCGGGTCTTGCACATCTCCCCGGCTCAACCCACCCACCACCCCATTCGCCCCTGCCTGACGCCTGCGCTTCGAACCGGAGCGCGCCACGCAGCCAGCGCGAGTGACCAGCACACTGGAGGAATCGGTGTCAATCAAGCACGAGGCTGAGATCGGCGGCAAGCCGTTCAGCCTGGAAGCCGGCAAGCTCGCGGAGCAGGCCGACGGCGCGGTGATCGTCCGTTACGGCGATACCGTCGTCCTGGCGACCGCGGTCGCCGCCAAGGAGCCGCGCGAGGGCGCGGACTTCTTCCCGCTCACCGTCGACTACGAGGAGCGGATGTACGCCGCGGGCAAGATCCCGGGCGGTTTCATCAAGCGCGAGTCGCGCCCATCCGAGGCCGCCATCCTGGCGATGCGCCTCACCGACCGACCGATCCGCCCGTTGTTCCCGAAGGGCTACTTCAACGACGTCCAGGTGGTCCTGACGGTCCTCTCCACCGACATGGAGAACGACCCGGACATCCTCGCCCTCAACGGGGCGTCAGCGGCCCTCTCCATCAGCCACATCCCGTTCCAAGGCCCCGTGGGCGCCGTGCGCGTCGGGCGCATCAACGGCGAGTTCGTCACCAACCCGACGAACAGCGATCTCGATGACAGCGAGCTCGACCTCGTCGTCGCCGGAACGCGAGACGCGGTGATGATGGTCGAGGCCGGTGCCAAGATCCTGCCGGAGTCGGTGATGGCCGACGCGATCGCCTATGGCCACAGCGAGCTCCAGAAGTCCATCGAGCTCCAGGACCGCTTGGTCGCATCGGCCGGCGCCCCGAAGAAGCAGCCCTTCGTCGGCCCGAAGGCGTCCTCGGTGATCCAGCTCGGCAAGCTCCTCGGCGAGGGCCGCAACGAGTTCGTCGTCTTCGACCTGGAGACCACCGCGATCAAGCCGGAGAACGGCTACATCGTCGACATCGCGGCGCTCCGCGTCCGGGACGGACAGATCGTCGACCGCTTCGAGTCGCTCGTGAACCCGGGCCGACCGATCGTCGGGCACCAGGTCCACGGCATCAAGAGCGACGACGTGGCAAGCGCGCCGACCGCGTCCGAAGTGCTCACCAACTTCACCCAGTGGGTCGGCGAGACGCCGGTGATCGCCCACAACGTCGCGTTCGACCTGCCGTTCGTGCTGCGCCACATGCCGAACGATCTGAAGTGGGCGCCGAGCGCGGTCTTCGACACGCTCGAGCTGGGCTACCAGCTGTACCCCGACGCGGGTGCCTACAAGCTGGCCGATCTCGTCCGCTTCGTGTTCGGGCGCGAGCACGTGGTCGCACACCGGGCGATGCCGGATGCCGAGGCCGCGGCCGAGCTGTTCCTGCACTTCACGTCCGGCCTTTCGGAGCGGCTGGATGCGGTTCGCCGCGACATCGCCGCCGAGGTTCGGCGCGCTCGGGACAGCTACAACCGCTCGGAGCAGGGCGAACGGATGGAGGACATCCGCCGCCTGCACGGCATCGGCTCGGCGCTCATGGATGCGCTGACCAAGGCGACCGTGCGCGAGCTCGTGCTGAGCGAGAACGTCCGCATCGACGGTCGCGACACCACGACCATCCGGCCGATCAGCGTCGAGGTCGGCGTCCTGCCCAGGACGCACGGCTCCGGCATCTTCCAGCGCGGACAGACCCAGGCGCTCAGCATCGCGACGCTCGGGCCGTCGAGCAACAAGCAGCGCATGGACACGATCTCGCCCGAGACCGAGAAGCGCTACTTGCACCACTACAACATGCCGCCGTACTCCGTCGGGGAGGCGAAGTTCATGCGCGGCCCCGGCCGGCGTGAGATCGGCCATGGTGCGCTCGCCGAGCGAGCCCTGCTCCCCGTCCTGCCGACGGAGGCCGAGTTCCCGTACGTCATCCGCATCGTCAGCGAGGTCGTCAGCTCGAACGGATCGACCTCGATGGCCTCGACCTGTGGCTCCACGCTCGCGCTGATGGACGCCGGTGTGCCGATCAAGGCGCCGGTGGCCGGCGCCGCGATGGGCCTCATCACGGACAAGGAGACCGGTCGCTACGCCGTGCTGACCGACATCACCGGCAAGGAAGACGCTTACGGCGACATGGACTTCAAGGTGACCGGCACCGCCGAGGGCGTGACCGCGCTCCAGATGGACATCAAGGTCGCGGGCATCACGACGGAGATCATGCGCGACGCGCTCCAGCAGGCATACGACGCGCGGATGCACATCCTGGGCAAGATGACCGAGGTCATCAGTGCCAGCCGTGAGGAGCTCAGCCCGTACGCGCCGCGCATCACGACGATCAAGATCCCGGTCGACAAGATCCGCGACGTCATCGGCTCCGGCGGCAAGGTGATCCGCCAGATCACCGCCGAGACCGGCACCGAGATCAACGTCGAGGATGACGGAACGATCCAGATCGCTGCGACGAGCGGCGAGAAGGCCCAGAAGGCGATCAAGTGGATCGAGGGCCTCACCAAGGACGTCGAGGTCGGCAAGGAATATCTCGGAAAGGTGACCCGGATCATGAACTTCGGCGCCTTCGTCGAGATCCTTCCCGGCAAGGAGGGCCTGGTCCACATCAGCCAGCTCGCCGACTACCGGGTGCCGCGGGTCGAGGACGTGGTCAGCATCGGCGACGAGCTGATGGTGGTCGTGACCGAGATCGACCGCATGGGTCGCGTGAACCTGAGCCGCCGCGCGGCGATGGAACGCCACATGGCCCGCGCGGGCAGTGGCGCAGGCGGCGGCGACAACAGCTGACGCGCAGCGGCCGCCCGCGATGGAGGCCGATCCCGATCCCGGGCGGGGCGCCGCCGAGCTTGCCCAGGTCGCGGCGGAGGTCCGCGGGTGCACCCGCTGTCCCCTGGCCGCGACGCGCAGACGTACCGTGCCGGGGGAGGGGAACGTATTGAGCGACGTGCTCCTCGTCGGTGAGGGGCCCGGCGCGCGGGAGGATGCGACGGGCCGGCCCTTCGTCGGGCCGGCCGGCCAGCTGCTGGACGAGCTGCTCGCCGGCATCGGCTGGGAACGGCGAGACGTCTTCATCACCAACGTGGTGAAATGCCGCCCTCCCGGGAACCGCGACCCGGCTCCCGAGGAGACCGGGGCGTGCGCGGGCTACCTCGATCGGCAGGAGGCGGCCCTGGACGCGGCGGTCGTCGTCACGCTCGGACGCCACTCGCTCCAGCGGTACCTGCCCGGGTCCCGAATCTCCGCCGTCCATGGCGGCCTGCGTCGCTCGTTCCGCGGCCAGCACGTCTTCCCGATGTACCATCCTGCTGCGGCGCTTCACCAGGCCGCGCTGCGCGAAACGCTGTTCCGCGACATGCGCGGGCTGCCGTCGGCGCTGCTGGAGGCTCGCCAAGTGCTCGAGGAAGAGCGCCGGGCGGCGCTCCAGGTGCAGGCGGCGGCCGCAATCGCGGTGGACGACCCGCCGGCGCCGTCCCGCGACGCCGAACAGATGACCCTCTTCTAGGAGCTTTCATGTCCGAATCCCTGCGCATCATCCCGCTCGGCGGGGTGGGCGAGGTCGGCAAGAACATCACCGTCATCGAGGTCGACGACGAGATCCTGGTCGTCGACTGCGGCCTGGCGTTCCCCGAACCCGAGATGCTCGGCATCGACCTCGTGATCCCCGACGTGACGTACCTGGCGGAACGCCGTGCCCGCGTTCGCGCGATCATCCTGACCCACGGGCACGAGGACCATACCGGTGCACTGCCCTACGTCCTGCCCAAGATCCCCGGCACGCCCATCTACGCCACCCGGCTGACCGAGGGCCTCGTGCAGGGCAAGCTGCGCGAGCACAAGCTGCTCGAGTCCACCCCGCTGCACATCATCGAGCCGGGCGAGGAGTTCGCCATCGGCCCGTTCCGGATCACCGCCTTCCGCGTCAACCACTCGATCCCCGACGGAGTGGGGTACGCCATCCGCACCCCGCGCGGCACCGTCGTCCACACCGGGGACTTCAAGTTCGATCACACCCCTCCTGATGGCCGACGCGCCGACCTGGGTCTCATCGCGCAGATCGGGAATGCCGGCGTCGACTTCCTCCTGAGCGACTCGACCCGGGCCGAGAAGGAGGGCTACACGCTGTCCGAGTCGACGGTCGGCGAGAGCCTGCACCGCCTGGTCGGCGAGGCCCCTGGCCGCGTGATCGTGGCCACGTTCGCCAGCAACATCGGGCGCGTCCAGCAGGTGATCGACGCCGCCTGGGCACACGGCCGCAAGATGGTCGCCCTCGGTCGCAGCATGGAGCAGAACACGGCGATCGCGCTCGAGCGCGGCTACCTCGACGCCCGAGACGGCACGCTGGTCAAGAAGGAGCAGCTCCAGCGCCTCAGCAAGGAGGAGCTCGTCGTCATGACCACCGGCTCACAGGGTGAGCCGATGTCAGGGCTGACGAGGATGAGCAACCGCGACCACCGCAACATCACCATCGAGCCCGGCGACACCGTGATCGTGTCGGCAAGCCCCATCCCCGGCAACGAGGAGGCGGTGGCCAAGACGATCGACAACCTGTTCAAGGAGGGCGCGATGGTGCACTACGAGCCGCTCGTGCACTGTCACGTGTCCGGCCATGGGTCGCGTGAAGAGCTGAAGCTGATGCTCGGGCTCGTCAAGCCGCGTCACTTCATCCCCGTCCACGGCGAGTACCGGATGCTGGTCCAGCACGCGCTGCTCGCGGAAGGGTCCGGCGTCGACGTCGACCGCATCTTCGTCCTCGAGAACGGCCAGGTCGTCGAGAGCGACGGGCAGGACGCCCGCATGGCCGGCAGCGTGGCGGCCGGCGCCGTACTGGTCGACGGCATCGCGGCGATTGACGGGATCAACGGGGTCGTCCTCCGGGATCGGCGCATGCTCGCGTCGGATGGCATCGTGATGGTGGCAATGACGATCGACGCAAAGACCGGCCAGCCGGTCGGCCAGCCCGACCTGGTGAGCCGCGGGTTCCTCTCGGATCCGGAGGATCCGCTGATGGGCCAGGCCCGAGACCACCTGCTGCAGGCGCTCCGTCAACCGCTGAGCGACGAGCACACCGCCGAGGCTGGCTACGTGAAGACCAAGACCCGCGACACGCTCAGCCGCTTCTTCCACCAGCGGACCAAGCGCCGGCCGATGATCCTGCCGATCGTCATGGAGGTCTGACGCCACCGGTGGCCACGCGACGACGAACGAGCACTCGTCGCCGGACCACGCGACGCCGCCGCCAGACGACTCCGTTCGTCATCAGCGGCCGCTTCCTGCGGGAGGGGCTGGCGCTCGTGCTGGTGTTCCTGGCGATCATCAGCGTCATCGCGCTGTTCGCCCCGAACTCGGGCGCCATCGTGCGGCCGTGGCACGACGTACTGTCGACGCTGCTCGGATGGGGGATCGCCTTCGCAGCGCCCCTGCTCGTCGGCTTCGCCGTGATGCTGTGGATGAAGACGATGCCCGCAGAGCGCTGGATGGCCGCGACCGGCGCGGCCCTCGTGGCGCTGGCGCTGCTGGGCATGTTCCACCTGAGCGTCGGCGCGACCGCTGAGGCCGTCGAGACGGGTCAGGGCGGGGGAGCCATCGGATTCGCGGTGAGCGCTCTCCTGATGGGCGCGCTCGGGGGAGCCGGAGCGTGGGTCGTCCTCGTGCTGCTCGCGATCGTCGGGCTCCTGCTCTACTTCAACATGACGATCGGGGACCTGGTGGCCGGCTACCTCGCCGAGCGTGACGAACGCCTGGACCAGGAGGCCGCGAGCGCTCGAAAGACGTCCGCTCGCCGCAACCGCGCCGCTGCCGACGCCGGCACTCCGCCGCCGCCGACCGCGGCCGAGGTCAAGCCGGGGCTCCTCGATCGGATGCGCGATCGGCTGGCCGGCGGCAGCGACACCGAGGACGAACCGCCGCTCATTGTTCGGCGCGAGCGGCCGGCGGCCGGTGGACCCGCGAAGCCGCGTCCGGTCGCTGCCGTGCCGCTCCCGCCCGCCGTCGCGGCTGCCACACCGCCCGAGGGACTCGAGGGGCCGACGGTGCCCGCATCGACTGACGAGCTCGAGCACGAGGAAGCCGCGCACCTTGCGGAGGCGGCTCCCGACGACGTCACAGACGCCGCCCTGGAGGTCGTGGAGCGCGCCTGGGAGCTGCCGCCCATCGACCTTCTGGCCGACGCGCCCGAGTCATCCGCCGCGCAGCTCGATCTGTCGGCCAAGGGGCGTCGTATCCGCGAGACGCTGGCGCATTTCGGCATCGGGGTGAAGGTGGCCCGGATCCAGGAAGGGCCGGTTGTCACGCAGTACGCGCTGGACGTCGATCCCGGCATCAAGCTGAGCCGGATCGAAGGGCTGGCCGACAACCTCGCGCTCGCCCTCTCCGCGCGCAGCATCCGGATCGAGGCGCCCATCCCAGGGGAGCCGTACGTCGGGGTCGAGATCCCGAACGCGGCCTTCGACCTCGTGACGCTGAAGGAAGTCCTCGCCAGCCGAAACTTCGCCGAGATGAGCGAGCGCTCGAAGCTGGCGTTCGCGCTCGGTCAGGACGTGGCGGGGCAGCCGTTCAGCGCCGACCTCTCCAAGATGCCGCACATGCTCATCGCTGGCGCCACGGGGTCGGGCAAGAGCGTCTGCGTCAACGCCATCATCGACTCGCTGCTCATGAACGCCACGCCGGCGGAAGTGAAGCTCATCCTCGTCGATCCGAAGCGCGTGGAGCTGGCTCAGTACAAGGGCATCCCGCACCTGCTGTGCGAGGTCATCGTCGAGCCCGACAAGGCGGTGAACGCCCTGAAATGGACGGTTGGCACCATGGAGAGCCGGTACGCGGAGTTCGCCGCGCGCGGCGTCCGCAACATCGCCGGCTACAACGACGCGTTGCGGCCCGACGAGCCGCGGATGCCGTACATCGTGATCGTCATCGACGAGCTCGCGGACCTGATGATGGTCAGCGCGTACGAGGTGGAGGCGACGATCACGCGCATCGCGCAGCTGGCCCGGGCCACCGGCATCCACCTCATCGTCGCCACCCAGCGCCCCAGCGTGCAGGTCATCACCGGCCTCATCAAGGCAAACATCCCGTCGCGCATCGCGTTCGCCATGACGTCGGGCGTCGACAGCCGCACGATCCTCGACACGACGGGGGCCGAGGACCTGCTCGGGCGCGGCGACATGCTCTACCAGCCGATCGACGCGCCACGCGCCATGCGGCTCCAGGGCGTGCTGGTGACCGATAAGGAGATCGAGGATGTCGCGCGGCACTGGCGGGCGCAGGGCGGCCCGCAGTACAAGCCGGAGATCACCGCTCCCAAGCGCGACGGCAAAACGGGCGGCCGCCCGGGCGAGGACGAGGAGGACGACGACGCCGATGCCCTCCTGACACAGGCCGTCGACATCGTGCGGCGCAGCGACAAGGCCTCCGCCTCACTGCTGCAGCGAAGGCTTCGCATCGGGTACGCGCGGGCGGCGCGCATCCTGGACCAGATGGAGGACCGCGGGATTGTCGGGCCAGCCGACGGCAGCCGCTTCCGCGAGGTCCTCGTCACGAGCGACGGCTGGGGAGGCGACGTCGACCCGGACGAGGAAGAGGCGTGACGGACCAGGTCCACAAGCTGGGCGAGGTCCTGCGCGCCGCCCGGGAAGCGAAGGGCGTCGAACTGCCGCGCGTGGAACGCGAGACGAAGATCCGCGAGCGCTACCTGTCGGCGCTGGAGCGCGGCGAGTACCGCGAGCTTCCCGGGGCGGTGTACACGAAGGGCTTCCTGCGCAACTACGGGTCATACCTCGGCCTCGATCCGGAGTACCTCATCGACCTGTACCGCCTCGAGGCGGTGGATCCCCGAGCGGAGCGGCTGCAGGCCGCGGCGGCACCGCGGGCGATGCGTCGGCGACGCACCCGGACGTTCGTGGTCACGCCGGGCGCGGTGGTGGCCGCGATCTTGACCCTGCTCGTCGGCGGACTCTTCGCGTACATCGGGTACCAGCTCGTCAACTTCGCCCGCGAGCCGGAGCTGCGCATCACGGACCCGCCGGGCAACGTGAGCGGCTATACCGACGACCGCATCACCCTGCGGGGAGTCACCGAGCCGAATGCCACGGTCACCGTCAGCAACCTGACCGAGAACCCGACCGTCGAGGCTGACGCGACCGGGGCATTCGAGGTCATGGTCGAGCTCCTGCCAGGATCGAACGTCGTGCGCCTGACGGCCTACGACCCACGCACGGAGCGCGAGACACCGGTCCAGGAGCGAACCATCGTCGTCGTCAACGAGACGGCAGCGTCACCCTCCGCGGCCGCCGCCACCATGGTGGTCTCGTCGCCCGAGGACGGCGGGACCGTGACCTCGCCGGTACAGGTCGCCGGCACGTACGCCGCGAATGCCAGCGTGGTGGTGACCGCTGTCCTGGAGGCGGCGGCGGCTCCGAACTTCGAGGTGCTGGACGCGTCCGGCACCGTGGTCGCGGTGCAGGCGGTGTCCCCGGGTGAACGCGAGCCGGTCGAGGTGGCGGCCGATGAAACCGGCGCCTTCACCGCTCCGCTGGACCTGCCGCCGGGCACGTGGCGGCTCGACGTGGCCGCGGGCAGCATCACCGAGACGCGCACCGTGGTCGTGCCCGTCCCCGCCGAGCTCACCGCGACGCTGCGCATCGGCGAGGGCGGGTCCTACCTGGAGATCGAGGAGGACGGCCAACCACTGGAGGCATCCTCCGGCGGCATCGCTGACGAGGGCGAGACCGTCGAGGTCAGCGCGACGAACGACATCCGCATCCTCGCCGGGAATGCCGGAGCCGTCCGCCTGAGCGTGAACGGGATCGACATCGGCACCATGGGCGCGGCCGGAGCCGTCATCGACTGGCGCCTCCGCGCCGCAGACGGCTGAGTCGGAACCGACAATGACACCGCAGCACGGATAGGGAGCCATGGCAGGAGAATCATCGTTCGACGTGGTCAGTGACTTCGACCAGCAGGAGCTGGTGAACGCGCTTGACCAGGCGCGGCGCGAGATTGCCACGCGCTACGACTTCAAGGGCAGCAAGGTGGCCTATGAGCTTGGCAAGGACGCGATCGTCCTGACTGCCGACGACGAGTACCGCGCCGGTGCCGCAAAGGACCTGCTGGAGTCCAAGGCGGTTCGGCGCGGACTCTCGCTGAAGATCTTCGACTGGGGCAAGGTCGAGCCGGCCGGCGGCGGCACGGTCCGGCAGGAGATCAAGCTCCAGCGCGGACTCACGAGCGAGCAGGCGAAGGAGCTGTCGAAGCGCATCCGGGACTCCTTCCCCAAGACGAAGCCGGTGATCCAGGGCGACGCGGTGCGCGTCTCGGCCAAGTCCCGCGACGACCTGCAGGCCGTCATCGCCGACCTCAAGGCGCTGGACTACCCGGTTGCGCTGCAGTTCACGAACTACCGCTGAGCCGATGGCCCCACGACCACCGACCGATGAAGATCTGGAGGCAGCCGCCCGTCGCCTGGGCCGGCGACTTGTTGCTTCCGGGTGGCAGATGGCCGCCGCTGAGTCGTGCACCGGCGGACTCGTCGGCCACGTGATCACCCAGGTGCCTCGCTCCAGCGATCACTTCCTCGGGGCGATCGTCAGCTACTCGGATGCGGTGAAGGCCGATCTCCTCGACGTGCGGCTCGATCTCATCGACCGCGTCGGTGCCGTATCCGCCGAGGTGGCCGAGGGGATGACGTCCGGGGTGCTGGCGCGCTTTCCGGTCGCCCGGCTGGCCGTTTCGGTGACCGGGATCGCCGGGCCGGATGGGGGATCGGAGGAGAAGCCGGTCGGGCTCACCTACGTCGCCGCAGCCGTTCGAGAGGGGCCGGCCGTCGTGGAGCGCCACACGTGGCCCTACGACCGCGACGGCAACAAGCGAGCGTCGGCCCTGGCGGTGCTGGACCTCGCGGTGCGTGTCCTCTCCGAGGTCGGCTGAGGGTGCGAGCCGGCGAGCGGATCCACGTCATCGGGATCGCCGGCTCGGGCGCCGCCGGAACGGCGCGGCTGCTCCACGACGCGGGCGCCGTCGTCGACGGCTGTGACCTCGACACGCCCTCGCCGTACACACCGCCCCTGGACGTCGTGGGCATCGTCCACGTGCGTGGCCACGATGCCTCCCACCTGGCGGATGTGGACCGGATCGCGATCTCTCCGGCATTGCTGTCGGTGCCGGACCACCCGGAGCTGGCTGCGGCCGCCGCAGCGGGCCTTCCAGTCGTCACCTGGCAGGCGCTTCTCGGCGAGCTGATGGCGATGCCGGGGCGCATCGGCCTTGGCGTGGCGGGGACGCACGGCAAGTCCACGACCACGGCCCTGCTAGGACACCTCCTGGTGGGCGCCGGCCTGGACCCGACCGTCGAGGTGGGTGCCATCGTCGGCGCGTGGGGAGCGTCGATTCGCCCCGGGCAGGGAGCACCGTTCGTGGTGGAGGCGGACGAGTTCGGCGACAACTTCCTGAATTACCACCCTGCGGGCGCCATCGTGACGAACGTCGAGATGGACCATCCCGACTACTTCGCTGACGCGGAGGCCGTCATGGACTCGTTCGAGCGATTCGTGCGCGGCATGGGCACCCATCCGACCCTTGACGGGCGGCTCCTCGTCCTGAGCGCCGAGGACCGTGGGGCGGCCGAACTGGCAGACCGTCTCTCCGGCTGGGAGGGCCGCATCATTCGCTACGGCGCGGGCGGCGACGTGTCCGCGTCGGACGTGGTCGCCGGCGCGAAGGGCAACGAGTTCACGCTGTTCGGCCGCCGCTGGCACAGCACGCTGGCCGGGGCGCACAACGTGATGAATGCGACCGCCGCCGTGGTGCTGGCTCGTTCGCTGGGTGCGGACCTCGACCGACTCGCCGATGCGCTGCGCACCTTCGCCGGAGCGGGACGCCGCATGGAGCTCATCGCCGATACTGCCACGGTGACGATCTACGACGACTACGGCCACCACCCCACGGAGGTCCGCGCCGCGCTCTCGGCCGCGCGACAGAAGGTCGGGGCGGCACGCCGCCTGTGGGCCGTGTTCGAGCCGCACATGTACTCGCGAACCGCCCTGCTGATCGACGAGTTCGCCACGGCCTTCGGTGATGCCGACGAGGTGATCATCGCCGACATCTTCGCGTCACGCGACACCCCGGAGGCGATGGCCGCCACATCGGCGGCGCAATTGGCCGATGCCATCGAGCGCGCATCCGGGATTCCGGCCATGCCCAGCGGCAACGTCCAGGCGACGACCGACTATGTCGCCGAGCACCTGGCGGACGGCGATGCGGTGCTGGTGATGGGCGCCGGGAAGTCGTATCGCATCGCGCGAGGGCTTGCCGATCGCCTGGCCGGGGACGGCCGATCGTGATCGGCGCGCGCGCGGTGCTCGTCGGTGCCCTGCTGGCACTGGGGGTCGCGGCCGCCTACCAGGGCGTCGTGCGCCTCGTGGACGCTTCCGGGGCGCGAGAGCAACCGGCCGTCATCCTCATCCTGCTGCTCTCGGCGTTCCTGGGGGTGCTGACCGCCGTGGCGACGCGCATGCTTCGGCTTCCGGGCGCCACCGCGCCGACGGCGCTGGTCCTGGGGTGGACCCTGGTGCCCGTCGTGCTGGCCGCCATCCCGGGTGCGGCAACCGCACTGTTCGCCGGCGATGGGGCGCTTTCGTCGGGGCAGGCGCTGGCACTGGCGACGGCCACCGTGGCGGCAGCCGTGACCCTCGGGGTACCAGCGGACCGGCGCTGATGAGCAACCGCCAGCTGCTGGACGACCAGATCGCCTACTACCGCGCCCGGGCCGCGGAGTACGACCGCACATCGGCGTCCGACCCGGGCAGCCCGTACGAGGAACATGGTCGCCGAGCGCGTGCGGCCGTGACAGTGCTGGACCCACGCGGCCGAGTGCTCGAGATCGCCGCTGGCACAGGCCAATGGACCGGCCTGCTCGTCGAGCATGCGGATGAGCTCGTCGCCACGGACGCCTCACCCGAGATGCTGGCCATCAACGCAAGGCGTACGGCCGATCCGCGGGTTCGCTACAGCGTGGCGGATGTGTTCTCGCTGCCGCCTTCGCCGAGTCACGACACCGTCTTCTTTGGCTTCTTCCTCTCGCACGTGCCTCTCGAGCGCTTCGACCAGTTCTGGGAGACGATCGCCGGCCAGCTGGCGCATGGCGGGCGGGTCCTGTTCGTGGACGAGGCGAAGCACGCGGAGTGGCACGAGAACTGGCTCGACGAGGCGCGCGGCATCGTGCGCCGCACGCTCACCGATGGAAGCGTGCACCGGGCGGTGAAGGTGCTCTGGACCCCCGCAGACCTCGAGCAGCGGTTGGGCTCCATCGGCTGGCGGGCATCGGTCGAGCAGTCCGGACCCTTCTACTGGGGCAGTGCGGCCGTTAGTTGATGCTGCAACTACCTGTGGTACCATGGGCACATGCCTGCCATCACCGTCGACGACATCACCATCCTTCCTCGTATCGCCGCGCCCGCCACCGAGATCCGGCGCGAGCGCTCCGTGGTCGGCCTCACGAGCGCCCCGCGAGGGTTCGAGGGTGACGGGTTCCCGGTTCGGCGCGCCTTCCACGGCGTCGACCTGGGCGCGCTCGATCCGTTCATTCACATGGACCAGATGGGGGAGGTCGAGTACGCCCCCGGAGAGCCAAAGGGGACGCCCTGGCACCCCCACCGCGGCTTCGAGACGGTCACGTACATCATGGACGGCACGTTCGAGCACCAGGACTCCAACGGAGGCGGGGGAGCGATCACGAACGGCGACACGCAGTGGATGACGGCCGGCGCGGGGATCCTGCACATCGAGAAGCCGCCCGAGGCGTTGGTCGTCAGCGGGGGACTGTTCCACGGGATCCAGCTGTGGGTAAACCTGCCGAAGGCGCAGAAGTGGTCGCCGCCGCGATACCAGGACATCCGTGCCCCTGAGGTCGCCCTCCTCACCTCGACCGATGGCGGCGCTCTGGCACGCGTCATTGCCGGCGACCTCGCCGGCCATGCCGGCCCCGGCCGGACCACAACGCCGATCACCCTCGTCCACGCCAGCCTGAGCCCGGACGCCGAGCTGGTGCTCCCGTGGCGCGCCGAGCACAACGCTCTCGTGTACGTCCTCGCCGGAACGGGCTCCGTGGGGGCCGAGCGAATCGGCGTGCGGACCGGGCAGCTTGCCGTACTTGGCCCCGGTAACACCGTGCGGATCACGGCGTCGGAGCGGCAGGAGTCGCGCAGCCCCAACCTCGAGGTGCTCGTCCTCGGCGGCCAGCCCATTCGCGAGCCGATCGCCTGGGCGGGCCCATTCGTCATGAACACCCGCGACGAGGTGATGCAGGCGTTCGAGGACTATCGCACCGGACGACTGGGCAGCATCCCGGCGGTGCACGGCGCACCGACAACGCTCACCGAAGCCGCCGGCGGCGCCTCGGCGCCGTGAGCGCGAAGGTCCTGGCAATCGGCGCCCACCGGCATGCATGGGCCGTGATCGACCTCCTTGTCCGCGACGAGCGGCCGATGGTGCGGCAGCGGTGCTGGTGCGGTGCGGAACGCGAGATCCACGCGTTCGAGCGGACGTGGGAGCCCGACGCGCCCACGATGAACGATGCGCCGAAGACCCTCTGACACCGCTGGATATCACATAACATACATTTGGGGAAGTCAATGCCAGAGGGACGCTGAGTAAACCGGCTCAGCCTCCGTCCGCGATGGTCCTGCCGTCGGTCCGCGCAAAGGTCCTATCGGTACTCCCGGTCCACCCGCATAGCCTGTCGACATGCGACAACGAATGTGGTCCATGGCGCTCGTCGGGCTCGCGCTCGGCAGCCTGGCGATGGTCGGCGGAACCGCCATCGGCGGTGCCATCGGGCCACTGGCGGTGGGCTATGGATTCCTGGGCTCGCTCAGCGGCCTGTACCTGGCCGCCGGGCTCGCCATTCGCGAGCGCGCCTGGCAACGGCTGAGTCGGCCCGGAGCTCCCTCGATCGGCACCATCGAGCGCCTGGCGGGCCGTCGGGTCTTCTAGCCGAGGCCACGGCGCTGTCGCAGCGCCTCGAACCCGATGATCGCCGCCGAGGTCGCCGCGCCAAGCGCCGGCGCACCCGGACGACCGTAATCGATCCGAAGGGACTGGTCTGCACCGTCGACGAATGAACGCGTCACCCCGCGGCGTTCTCCGCCGATGAGCAGGAACAGGCCGCCGGTAAGGTCCGCCTCGTCGAGCGACTCGGCCTCGGGGTCTGCCACCGCGCAGGCGACGCGAAGCCCCGCCATGCGACAGGCAGCGGCGGCGTCTTCGGCGGACTCGGCCCGAGCGGTCGGCATCAGCTCCGTCGTCCCCGCCGATGCGCGCGTCACGGTGGCCGTCGCCGTCTCCCAGCTGCGCCGCGTCACGACACCGTCCACGCCTGCCGCGTAGAGAGCACGGACCGCCTGCCCGTGGTTGAACGGGTCCTCGATGCCGTCGAGCATGACGATGAGCGACCTCTCCCCCACCTCGGCGACCAGATCCGCCACCGAGCGCTCCCGTCGGGGGCCCACAAGCCCGATGACGCCCCCGTGCGTGCGGCCGCGGGCCAGCTCGTCCACGAGCGCGGCGGGCACCTGCTCGATGACCACCTCCGCCTCGCGGGCAAGCGCACGCAGGCGGCCCAGGCGACGGTCGCCGGGGCGAACGGCCCACACGCGGTGGACATGCCGGCCACCACCCTCCAGGGCCGCCTCCACCGATACGTGTCCTTCCAGCACGATGGGCCACTGGTTCACCGGCACGTCCCGGCGATCGGGGCCGTACGGAATCAGGTCGCCGTCGCCGAGGTAGCGCGCCTCGTCGCTCAGCGGCGGAAGGCCGATCGCCGCACGGCGCGCGTCGAGACGCCCGGCATCGGCGACCGGCAGCGGAAACTCGACCTCGCCGTCCTCCGCGAGGAGCACGATGGTCCCGTAGTGCTGATGCTCTCCGGCGACGGCCGCCACACGGTCGGCGAGCGTGGCGAGGTGGCGCGGGTCCGCATCGCCGGCGGTCACGGCCGCCTGCAGCGGTTCCAGCCAGCCCCGCCGCCGCTCGTTGGCCGGGTCGGCGTGCTGCGCGATCATCCAGGCGGCATCGGCCCCCTGCGCGCCCGCCAGCCGCAGTCCGGGCCAGCCGTGCTCGGCGACGACCGCGTCGAATCGCTCGGCGTGCTCCGCGTTCACGGCGATCAGCTCGTCCGCCTCCGGCGGCCGTGCCTCCCAATCGGCGAGCGCCGGGATCAGCGGCGTGACGGGTCCGGCCAGCCGCTTGTCCAAGTCCCTGGAGAGGGCAGGGTCGGCGTCGACGGCGGCGAAGAACGCGTCCGCGGCACCGAGCTCCCGCTCGGCCATGCGGAGCAGCTCCTCACGTAGCTCGGGGCTCGACGGCACCTTCGGACGTCAGCGAGGTGCGGACGACCGGCGCGTGCGCCCGGCAGCGGTCAGCTCGGAGGCGATCGACGGCGGCAGGTGTCCCGACACCCGGACTCCGCGCTCCTCGTACGCCTCCTCGACGTCACCGGAGTGGCGCGCGCGGGCGACCAGCTCGCCGCGCTCGTAAGGCACCACCGCGTCGACGGCGACCATGCCGCCGCGCAGGCTGTCGGCGATGCGTTGGCGCAGGACGTCGAGCCCTGTGCCTCGTGCGGCGCTCACGAACGCCGCCTGCTCACTGTCCGGTGGCGTGCCGCCGTCCGGCAGCAGGTCGATCTTGTTGAAGACGGTGATGCGCGGCTTGTCCCCGGCACCCAGCTCGTCCAGCACGGCCTGCACGGCCGCCTGCTGG
>JASLBU010000060.1 GCA_030146365.1 Candidatus Limnocylindria bacterium
TCGCGCTTTGCGCTCCGGCGGCTGGCGCGCGCCTCGACGAACCAGGGATGCTGGTCGCTGGTGTGGTTGATGACCAGCTCGGTGATCACCCGCAGGCCACGCCGGTGTGCCTCGCGCACGAACGAACGGAAGTCGCGCAGCGAGCCGTAGTCGGGATGGACGCGCGTGTAGTCGGCGATGTCGTAGCCGTCGTCACGCAGCGGCGACGGGTAGAACGGGAGGAGCCAGATCGCCGTGACGCCGAGATCGGCGATGTAGTCCAGCTTCTCAGTCAGGCCGGCGAAGTCTCCCATCCCGTCGTTCGTGGAGTCGTTGAACGCCTTGACGTGGAGCTGGTACACGATCGCGTCCTTGTACCAGTGCGGGTCGCCGCGCAGCAGTTGTGGCGCCCCCGGTTCCCCGGGCGCGGGGGACACCATCGTCCCGGAGCCTGATCTCGTCACGTGCGCTGCTCAACCTCGTCTGGCAAAGCCGGGACCGGTCAGCGGTCGATCGGCGTGATGGTGAAGATGCGGAACGCCTCATCCCCCGGAACCAGGTGCACCGGCAGGTCCGCGCCACGCTCCCGCGTGGTCGTGCCTGTCATCAGGTCGGTGATGCGGTAGGGCTCATCCCATGCAATGCCGATCGCCGGGAGATCCGGATGGAGGATCGCACGCTCGGCGATGCGCGGGTCTGTGTTCACCGCCACGTAGACCGGATCGCGCCACCGCGACGGGTGCCCGCTGAGCGGGTCGACGGCGCCATGAGGCAGCGCCTTGCGATAGAACAGCGTTCGCTCGCCCGTCACGTTCTCGAAGCGCAGGTTGTCGTACAGCCGCAGCGCCGGCCGCTCGCGCCGGAGGCGGTTCAGCTCGCCGATCAGGGGCTTGATGTTCCCCGGCGCATCCCAGTCCCGCGCCCGGATCTCGTACTTCTCGCTGTCGAGATACTCCTCGCGTTCGCCGAGGCGCGCGTTCTCGCACAGCTCCCAGCCGGAGTAGATGCCATACGCGCTCGAGAGCGTCGCTGCCAGCACCGTGCGCAGCACGAACGCCGGGCGACCGTGGTCCAGGTGGTGGGGATTGATGTCCGGCGTGCTGGCGAAGAGGTTGCCGCGGAAGAAGTGGCGCATCTCCGACTGCGTCAGCTCGGTGAAGTAGTCCCGCAGCTCCGCGGCTGACTCCCGCCAGGTGAAATACGTATAGCTCTGGGTGAAGCCGACCTTGGCCAGCTGGCGCATCATCTTCGGCTTGGTGAAGGCCTCGGAGAGGAAGATCGTCTCGGGGTGACGGCGCTGCACGTCTCGGATCAGCCATCCCCAGAACGCGATCGGCTTGGTGTGCGGATTGTCCACCCGAAAGATCTTCACCCCGCGCTCGATCCAGACCTCGAAGACGCGGCGCCACTCGAGCCACAGCGCCTCACGCGCCGCCGGGTCGTCCCCGTCGAACGCGATCGGGTAGATGTCCTGGTACTTCTTCGGCGGGTTCTCGGCGTACTTGATCGTGCCGTCGGGCGAGTGCCGGAACCATTCGGGGTGGGCGGCGACGTACGGGTGGTCCGGGCTGGCCTGGATCGCGATGTCCATGGCCAGCTCCATGCCGTGCGCCTCGACTGTCTCGCGGAAGTGCAGGAACTGCTCGAGGCCACCGAGCTCCGGGGCCACCGCATCGTGGCCGCCCAGGTCGGAGCCGATGGCGTACGGCGAGCCGACGTCGTCCTCGGCCGCGTCGAGCGTGTTGTTCTTCCCCTTTCGGTGCGCGCGACCGATGGGGTGGACCGGCAGGACGTAGAGGACGTCGAAGCCCATGGCCGCGATCCGCGGAATGCGCCACTCCGCTTCCGCGAACGTGGTCGCAACGGGGCGGTCCGGATCGCGTCCCTGCGAGCGGGGGAAGAGCTCGTACCACGCGCCGAAGCGGGCGCGCTCGCGGTCCACCACGAGGGACAGCTCCACGGAGCGTGTCGCGGATCGGCGATCCGGGTGGCGGCGCATGGCGGCCAGCAGCGCCGGAGCATCGAGGGCGGTGACCCTCGCCTCGTCCGTCCGTCCCCGGCGGAGGTCATCGAGCGTGGCACGGAGCAGACCGCCATCCTCCGCGGCGCCGGCTCGCTCGGCACGCGCGAGCGCCGCCTCCACGAGCAGCCTGCCCTCCTCGATCTCCGTGGGGACGGGGACAGACGCCTCGACCTTCTTGTGGAGCCCGTGGAGCCAGGAGCCGAAGGCGTCGCGCCACGCCTCGACCGCATACCGGTGCCACGCGTTGCGGGTCAGCTCGACGTGGCCTGACCACCGGTCGTTGTCGATCGGGCGCATCGGCGCCTCCGTCCAGGCATCGTCGTCCTCGGCACGGAGGAGGAGTGCCGCATCGAGCAGGTCGTGTCCGTCGGCGAAGATGTCGGCAGTCACGAGCAGCCGATCGCCGACGATGCGCTTCACCGGGTACCGGCCGCCATCGAGCTCCGGCTCGATTCGCTCGATCACGATGCTGCGGCGGGTGCCGATCGCCTCCGGCCCGGGCTCGACCGCATCAGCACCGGTGGAGACGACGCGCCGCAGGCTCTCCTTCATCGTCGTCATGGCTGTGGCGCAACCCTACCCGATCGGTCGACAATGGCGCCGATGCTCCGGTTCCCCCGCGCTCGCGCTCTCGTGCTGCTGTTCGCAGGTGCCCTGGCCGCATGTGCGGGGCCCGAGGCGACGCCCGTCGACCAGCCTGACGCTTCCGTCCATCCATCGACGCCGGACCCCACGCCGGCCGGAAGCGCCACGGCCCCGCTGCCGAGCACGTCTCCGCGGCTGTCCGCCGGCGCGGCCGCTCCGCCGGGGTTGGCGCTCGACGAGGTGGCCGTCGGCCTCGACCAGCCGATCGGCATCGAGCCGGGGCCTGACGGCACGCTGCTGGTCCAGGAGCGTGGCGGCCGCGTGGCCGGGCTCGATCCGGCCGACGGGCGGAGCTGGACGGTCGTGGACCTGAGCGACCGGGTCCTGGGTGAGGGCGAGCGAGGGCTGCTCGGCGTCGCCCTGCACCCGGACTGGCCCACGGACCCCCGGGCGTTCGTCCACTACTCGGATCGCGACGGCAACACCGTCCTCTCGCAGCTGCGGGCCGGCGAGGCTTCGGGCCCGGAGCCGACGCTCGACCCGGCCAGCGAAGTCGTGCTGCTGCAGGTCGAGCAGCCCTACCCGAACCACAACGGTGGCCAGATCGCGTTCGGGCCGGACGGCTTCCTGTGGATGGGCCTGGGCGATGGCGGGTCAGGGGGTGATCCGCTCGGCCATGGCCAGGACCCCTCCACGCTCCTCGGGTCGGTCCTGCGGCTGGACATCGGCGGCCCGGAGAACGACGGCTACCTCGTCCCGGACGACAACCCCTTCGTCGATGGCGGCGGAGCCCCGGAGGTCTACCACTACGGCCTGCGCAACCCCTGGCGATTCAGCTTCGACGCCGGTACCGGCGACCTGTTCATCGCCGACGTCGGACAGAACGCCTACGAGGAGGTCAATCGGGTTCCCGCGGGGGGCGACGCCGGGCTCAACTTCGGCTGGAACGTGATGGAGGCGGCTCATTGCTTCGCCGAGCCCGCGTGCGAGGAGGACGCATTGGTGCTCCCGTGGACCGAGTATGGCCGGGACCTGGGATGCTCGGTCACCGGCGGGTACGTCTATCGCGGTGCGGCGATCGACGGCCTCGACGACTGGTACGTCTTCGCCGACTTCTGCTCGGGACTGCTGTTCGGGGCCCGCGTCAACGCCGAGGAGCAGGCCGCAGCCATCGCCCCGACCATCCTGCTCGAGACCGGGGCGCAGGTGGCGGCATTGGGACGGGATGCCGCCGGCGAGCTGTACCTCGCCGACCTCGCGTCCGGCAGCATCTACCGCATCGTGGCCGCCGGCTGAGCCAGAGCGCCGATCGCCCGCAGGCTCGTCCAGCGTCCACGCCCGATGACGATGTGGTCGAGGAGCTCGATGTCGAGCAGCCGCCCGGCCTCGGCCAGCTCGGCGGTGATGCGCATGTCCTCGCCGGACGGGCTCGGGTCCCCGCTCGGGTGGTTGTGGGCGACCACGATCGCCGCCGCACAGCGGCGGACGGCGTCCCTGAACACCTCGCCGACCCGGACCGACGACCCGGCGAGGTTGCCGCGATACACGGTGCGCTCCGCGACGACGACGTTCTTCGTGTCCAGCAGCAGGACCCGCAGCTCCTCGCGCTCCAGGGCACCCATGGCACCCAGTAAGGGATCCGCCGCGTCCGCGGGGCTTCGCACCAGCCACCGCTCGCCGGCGGCGCCGCGCGCGACACGGCGCCCGACCTCCACCGCCGCCGCCGGGCGGAGCGCCACGGGGGACGCGACGCCGGCAATGCGCAGCTCGACCGGATCCGCACGGCAGACGTCCGCGAGGGACCCGAATCGGTCCAACAGCCGACGCGCCGTGCGCGCCGCACCAGCCGCCGGACCGAGCAGCACCGCCAGCAGCTCCTCGTCCGCGCAGGCCTCCACCCCGAGCTGATCGACCCGCGCGGCGGCGTCGGCGCGCGGCCGACGGCGGGCGAGCGTGGCGATCGGGATGGGCTCCGTGGTCATCGCCAACGACCGTACCCTCGCTGGCTCACCGCCGGCTTATCGGCGGCTTACCGATCACACCGGCAGCCGGATCACCTCGTATCGAGCGAGAAGGGCGAGCGCGACCGACAGGCCATTGAAGGTCGCGTGCAGCACGATCGGCGCAAGCAGGCTGCCGGTTCGCTCGTACACGCGAGCCAGCACCAGGCCGAGCAGGAAGATCGGCACCAGCGTGACCGGCGAGAGATGGATCACGCTGAACAACAGCGCCGACCCGAGGTAGGCCCACCGACGGGTCGCCTCCCGCCGGAGGGCGTTGAAGACGACGCCGCGGAAGAAGACTTCCTCCGCGATCGGGGCGATGACGACGATCGGAACCACCAGCAGCCAGGGATCCAGCATGGCGAGCGCGCGCTCCGCCGCCCCGAGATCCGGCTGGATGCCGAGCGCCTCGAGGAGCAGGGCGATCCCGTTGGCGAGGAGGCTGGCGCCAAGCCAGGCGCCGAGGCCCCACAGCAGACC
>JASLBU010000104.1 GCA_030146365.1 Candidatus Limnocylindria bacterium
CGTCGTCTGTGCCATTGATCTCCTCCAGTGCACTCGCCGCCGAACATCCGTCCGGCGGGTTGATTGAAATCGCTACCAGCCTCCGCCGCGCGATCGGCCACCCCCGCCGCCGAAGCCGCCGCCGAAGCTGCGACCGCCTCCGCCGAAGCCGCCTCCCCCGAAGCCTCCGCCACCGAATCCGCCGAACCCGCCCCCGCCGAATCCGCCGAATCCGCCGCCGCCTCGCCGGCCACCGCCGGACAGGATCGAGCCGATGATCGAGCCGATGATCACGCCGCCGACGTCGCCGCCCCAGTTCGCGCCGCGCCCGGTCGAGAACGGGGAGCCACCGATCACGATCGTGCCACCGAGACCGTCGTCGACGGTCGCGTCGAAGTCGCGTCGAGCGGTCGCGTAGGCCGCGTCGGCCAGCTGGCTCGCCCGTCGGGCGTGGGCGAGGGCCGCGCGCGGGTCGCTGTCGCGCGTGCTGAGGGCGCGGGTGAGAGCCGCATCGGCCTCCGACAGCGCGGTTCGTGCGCGACGACCGATGCCGTGTCGCCGCGACGCGATGAACTCCTCGGCCCGCGCCGTCGCGAGCTCGGCGGACCGAATCGCCGCGTCAGCGGCCGCGATCTCGTGGGCCTCCCGCTCGCGAGCCTCGGCGACGCTGGCGATGACGGACTCGGCCGCTGCCTCCGCCTCGCGCGCCAGCCGATACGCCGCCACGAGGTCCGGGGGAGTGCCGCTGCTGGCTGCCTCGGCCGCCTCCAGCCGCGATCGGGCCGCGGCGAGCTCGTCGCGCTGGTCACTGCCGGACTCGGCCGCCACCACCGAAGCGGCCTGCTGCAGGTCCTGCCGCGCGCGCTCCATCGCCGGCCCCAGCGCCGTGCGCGCCTCTTCGAGCGCCCCGGCCTCGTGCTGCACGGCTGCGAGCAGCGCCCTGGCCTGCGCGAGCGCGTCCTGCGACGCCTTCGCCGCCCGGCCTGCGGCCCCGCGCTCCCCGCGGTCGAGCGCCTGGCGCCCTTCCGAGGCCGCCCGCTCCGCGAGGTCCAGCCGCTTGGTTGCCTCCGCGACGTTGCCGTGCACGGCCTGGGAGCTGCCCCCGGCCTCCGCTCGGAGCGCGGTAAGGAGCGCCTCCACGGCCGGAACCTGGGCCCTCGCCTGTGCCACCTGCGCCTCCTGGTCGGCAAGCACCTCGGGCGCCCGGCGCTCGAGATCACGCAGCTCCTGGAACCGGGCGGTCTGGGCCTCGACGAGCTGATCGGCCTTCTCGCAGTGCCCGACGATCTCGTTCAGCATCCGCTCGCGATCCGCCGGCGCGTCCGGGGTTCCGTCGTCGAGCAGCTGCCGCAGCCGGAATGCCGCCTTGAGCTCGTTGCGTGCGGCGTCCAGCGCGGCCCGGAACGGCTCGGCCGCGTCGGCTCCGAACTCGGCCTCCACGAAGCCGAGCTCCTGGCCGTTGTGCCGCAACAGCTCGTCGGTCTCGATGAGCAGTGCGTTCGCCCGTTGTGCGAGACCTCGCAGCGAGCGCTCGCGCTCCCGGTCCTGCTCGTCCGCGGCGCGGCCGGCCCGCCAGCGCTTCCACAGCATCCACGCCCCGAATGCGACGGCGGCGATCGCCAGCAGCACGCCGAGGTCGAGCCCGCCACCGGAACCCTCGGCGCCTGGTCCGGGCGTGTTCGCCGGCTCCTCCCCGGCGGCGGATGCAGCTGCCTCTCCGAGGCCCTCCGCGGCGCCGGCGATCGCGGCGCCCCACTCTCCCTCGCCCAACAGGGGTTCGACGTCCTCCGCCAGGATTCGGTCGATCTCTTCGTCGGTCACGGAGTCCAGCAGGTCTCCCACCCACATCCCGTCCCGACGGTCGTCGATCGCCACCACGAGCACGGCATCGTTGCCGCCCAACCCGTTCTCGGCGGCAGTCGCGTCGGCGTAGTCGGTGATGGCCTGGCCACCGGTCGTGCTCACGAAGAGCGCCCACAGCTGAATGCCCTGGGCGTCGAGCGCGTCGATCGCAGCCTGCGCCTCGTCGATCTGCGCGTCGGTGATGACGCCGGTCTCGTCCGTGACGCGGTCGGAGAGCGTGACGGCCGCAACCGGCACGGCCGCCAGCGTGAACAGGAGGACGAGCGCCAGCGCGAGGCGGGGAATCAGGGTGAAGGGCTGCATCACGGCAGAGAATAGGGCTCCCGCTGGGATCTCGCGGACCGGGGAGCACTGGGCTCGAAGGCCGGCCGCCGTGGTCGCCGTCGCAAGGCGGATGCCGGTCTCCCGTGGCTGCACGTCCCGATGGCGCACGGACGCACGCTCACCTGCCGTGCAAATGCAACCCTCGTCGGCCGCCCCGCCCGGAGTCGCCTAGAAGATTGCGCCGACGCAGGAAGCGAGCAGCCAGATGACGAGAACGATGCCGATGATGACACCGATGATGATTCGGCCCATGTGGAACCTCGTGCATGCGAACGTTGCCCGTCATCTAAGCAAGCACGGTGCCGCGGCCCCGCTTCGGCATCCAGCCGGTACGATGCGCGCGATGCCCATCGACGTGATCGCGCGGAACAACGTCCGTGTCATGGGGCGCGGCACTCGTCCCATGGTCTTCGCCCACGGGTTCGGCTGCGACCAGACCATGTGGCGGTTCATCACGCCGTCGTTCGAGGATGACTACCGGATCGTGCTGTTCGACTACGTCGGCCACGGCGCGTCGCAGCACGGTGCGTACGACCCCGTCCGCTACGCAACGCTGGGGGGCTTCGCATCGGACCTGCTCGACGTGGTGGACACCCTCGACCTCCGCGAGGTCATCCTCGTCGCCCACTCCGTGAGCAGCATGATCGGGGTGCTCGCCATCAACGACCAGCCCGAGCGCTTCGACCGGCTCGTCATGATCGGCCCCTCGCCCCGGTACCTCAACGATCCGCCGGAGTACGTCGGCGGATTCGATCGCGCGGAGATCGAAGGATTGCTCGACGTGATCGAGAAGAACACCGTTGGCTGGGCGAGAACCCTCGCGCCGATCGTTGCCCAGAACCCGGACCGACCGGAGCTCACCGTCGAGCTGCACGACAGCTTCTGTGCCACGCTGCCGGCCGCGGCGCGGCAGTTCGCGTCGGTGACCTTCCTGTCCGACAACCGCGCCGACCTTGCACGGCTCCCGGTGCCGTCGCTCGTCCTCCAGTGCAGCGAGGACGCCCTAGCGCCGACGGAGGTCGGCCGTTACGTGGCGCGCACGACCCCCAACAGCACCTTTCGTCAGCTGGCTGCCACCGGCCACTGCCCGCACCTCAGCCACCCGGAAGAGACGGTCCAGGCGATCAGGGAGTACCTCGCCGGTGTCGGCCCAGCCTGAGCCGGCCCGGGGGCAGCCGGCGCCGGATCCCATCCTGGACGCTGCCCCGTGCGGCTTCCTCTCCATGGACGAAGGCGGGACGGTGGTGCTTGCCAACGCGACCCTCGCTCAGCTCGTCGGTCGCGATCGGTCGGAGCTCGTGGGCTCCCACATCAACCACCTGCTGCCGGCGGCGGGCCGCATCTTCTACAGCACCCACGTCTTCCCGCTCCTCCAGCTCCACGGCGCGGCGGAGGAGCTGTACATGCGTCTCCAGCACGCCGATGGCTCGCAGATCCCGGTGATGGTGAACGGGCGCAGCAGACGCTCGACGGACGGGTTTTTCCACGACCTGGTGTTCGTGCCCATGCGTCAGCGGAGCCAGCTGGAATCGGAGCTGGTCGCGGCGCGCAACACGGCCCTCGAGGCTGCTGCCGCGAAGGACCGCTTCCTGTCCATCGTCTCCCACGAGCTCCGCTCGCCGCTGGCGGGCATCTCCGGCTACGCCGAGCTGCTCCTTCGAGAACGGAAGGGCCAGCTCGTCCCCGATCAGCGCCGATACGTCGAGCGGATCCACGAGGCGGCGCGCTACCAGCTGCGCCTGATCGAGGACATCCTCGACTTTGCCTCCATCGACGAGCGGAACGTCGTGACCCCCATCCCGCTGGCCATCGAGGATGTCCTGGCGCGCGCGGAGTCCATCCTTGGCCTGCGTGCTCGGGAGGAGGGCCGGCGCCTGCGCCGCCAGCCTCGACCAGCGAAGGGCGCCGTACGGGCCGATCCCCGAGCAGTCCAGCAGATCCTGCTCAACCTCGGCACGAACGCCATCAAGTACGGCCGGCCCAAGAGCCGCATCACGCTCGCGGCCGAGATCGCCGACGGGCGCGTCCGGCTGACCGTCACGGACGAGGGCGAGGGCATCGCCGGCGACCAGATGGAGCGGATCTTCGAACCGTTTGTCCAGCTCCCTCCCTCTGGTGGCTCGCCGACCTCGAGGAAAGGCGTGGGGCTCGGGCTTTCGATCAGCCGTGACCTGGCCCGCGCCATGGACGGTGATCTCACCGTGGAGAGCGTGCCCGGCACCGGGTCGCGTTTCACCCTGGAGCTGCCGGCGGCCTCGGCGGCCTGACCTCCCCAAGGCTTCCGCAAGCCGACGTCCGTGCCAACTCGGCGGCTGGGCCGCGCGCACGCAGCTGTTCGCTCTTCGCGGGGCGGGGTAGGCTGCGGGCATGTCGGAGGAGCCCGCTCTGCGGCGCACGTCTCAGCCGGCGCGAGGCGATCACGTGCCGGCCATGGTCGGCCGCGAGCCCGAGCTCGACAGGCTGGAGCGTGCCTTCGTCCGTGCGTCCGGCGGCTCGCCGGGCATCGTGGTCGTGTCCGGCGAGGCCGGCATCGGCAAGTCCCGGCTGCTCGCCGCATGCCGGGACCGCGTGCAGGCCGCCGGCGGGGTGGCCCTGGTCGGCGGCTGCCTGGACCTGGCGGATGGCGGGCTTCCGCTGCTCCCGTTCGCGGAGGCCATGCGCACGTTCGCCCGGGGCGCCAGCGACGCGGAACTCGACCGCCTGCTGGGCGCGAGCCGGGTCCGGCTGGCCCAGCTCGTGCCGGCCCTTGGCCAGGAAGCCAGCCCCGACGAGCCGCTGGCCGCGGCAAGGCTCTTCGAGGGAATCCTTGCCCTGCTGGCGAGGCTGGGCCAGACGCGTCCGGTGCTGCTCGGCTTCGAGGACGTGCACTGGAGCGACCGTGCCAGCCGGGACCTGGTCACGTTCCTGGCCCGCAACCTTGATAGCGAGCCGGTGCTGGTG
>JASLBU010000179.1 GCA_030146365.1 Candidatus Limnocylindria bacterium
ACGTCGAGGTCGACGACGCCGCACTCGACGCCGAGATCGCGCGTTCGCGCGAGCGCTACGCCGGCAACACCAAGCTGGTCGCGTACCTCGAATCGCCGCGCGGCCGCGCGTACACGCGCTCTCTCCTCCGCCGTTCACACACAGTCGAGATGCTGGTCGATCGCTGGATCGAGCAGCATCCGGAATTCCGTCACGTGCAGCATCTCCACGACGACACCGAGAAAGGGAGTTCCTGAATGCTCGTCCCGATGGTCATCGAGAGCTCTAGCCGCGGCGAGCGTGCCTACGACATCTACAGCCGCCTGCTCAAGGACCGAATCATCTTCCAGGGCGATCAGATCGAGGACCACATGGCCAACCAGATCATCGCCCAGCTGCTCTTCCTCGAGGCCGAGGATCCGGAGCGCGACATCAGCCTGTACATCAACTCGCCGGGCGGCGTGGTGACGGCCGGGCTGGCCATCTACGACACGATGCAGTACCTGCGCGCGCCGGTCAGCACGATCTGCATCGGCATGGCGGCGAGCATGGCGGCGGTGCTCCTGGCCGCCGGCGCGAAGGGCAAGCGCTACGCACTGCCCAACAGCCGGATCATGATCCACCAGGGATCGGGCGGGTTCCGGGGCAACACGCCCGACATCATGATCCAGGTGAAGGAGCTCGAGCAGCTCATAAACCTCAACCACGCCATCCTCGCCCAGCACACCGGCCAGCCGCTCGAGAAGGTCATGAAGGACACCGAGCGGGACTATTTCATGTCTCCCGGCGAGGCCAAGGCGTATGGGATCATCGACGAGGTTTACTCGGCCCAGGACCAGTCGCTGATCAGTGAGGCCCGCCTCAAGGGCGCCTTCGGGGGCGAGGGATCAGCCGTTGCGGCCGGCGAGGACGTCACGCCCTCGCCAGACGATCGCGGCTAGCGCACAATAACCAGCTCGCAGAGCGCAGCGGAGGCTAACTGACCGGCATGTCCACAACGAGCAGCAAGGGCACGAAGGTGCCGTATCGCTGCAGCTTCTGTGGCAAGAGCCAGGAGCAGGTTCGCAAGCTGATCGCCGGCCAGGGCGTCTACATCTGCGACGAGTGCATCAACCTCTGCCAGGAAATCATCGAAGAGGAGATGCTCGACGCGCCGCGGACCAAGCCGCAGGCGGCGAAGCTGCCCAACCCGCGCCAGATCACGACGGCGCTCGACAACTACGTCATCAGCCAGGACCGCGCCAAGAAGGTCCTGTCGGTGGCGGTCTACAACCACTACAAGCGGGTCAACGCCGGCCACTTCGTGGACGAGGTTGAGCTGCAGAAGTCCAACGTGCTGCTCGTCGGCCCGACCGGCTCGGGGAAGACCCTCCTGGCCCAGACGCTGGCGCGCGTCCTTGACGTGCCGTTCTGCATCGCCGATGCCACAAGCCTGACCGAGGCCGGCTACGTCGGCGAGGACGTCGAGAACATCCTGCTGCGCCTCATCCAGGCGGCCGACTTCGACGTGCAGCGCGCCCAGCGCGGGATCATCTACATCGACGAGATCGACAAGATCGCGCGCAAGACCGACAACCCGTCGATCACGCGTGATGTCTCCGGCGAGGGCGTGCAGCAGGCGCTGCTAAAGATCCTCGAGGGCACGACGGCCAACGTGCCGCCCCAGGGCGGCCGCAAGCACCCGCACCAGGACTTCATCCAGATCGACACGACGAACATCCTGTTCATCGTGGGCGGGGCGTTCGAAGGGCTCGAGAAGATCATCGAGGAGCGCGTGGGACGTCGGGGCATCGGCTTCGGGTCACAGGCGCAGCATTCGAAGGACGAGCGCCGGCAGGCACTGTTCGACAAGCTGATGCCTGAGGACCTGCTCAAGTACGGCCTCATCCCGGAGTTCGTCGGCCGTCTGCCCGTCGTCGTCAGCCTCGCGGCGCTCGTGAAGGAGGACCTCGTGAAGGTCCTCACCGAGCCGAAGAACGCCGTCACGCGCCAGTTCACGAAATTCCTGAGCCTCGACAAGGTGGAGCTGGTCTTCACGCCCGACGCGCTCGAGGCGACAGCCCGCCTCGCGCTGGAGCGCAAGACCGGCGCGCGCGCGCTGCGGACCATCGTCGAGGAGGCACTGCTCGACGTGATGTACGACATCCCCGAGCGCAGCGACGTCACCAAGGTCGTCATCACCGGCGAGACCATCGAGCACGGCCAGCCGCCGATGCTCGTGACCGAGAATGACGACGCCGAGCCGCGGCGCCGCGGACGCGGGCGCCCGACGCCGGCGCGCGCCGACCATCCCGAGGAGGAGTCCGCCTGACGGTGGACCTTCCGGCGCTCCGGCTCCTCGTCGATCACCTGTACTGGGTCAACCACCGGCTGCTGGACGCCGCGACGCAGCTGTCGCCCGAGGCCTTCCGGGCGACGGGCGCGGGTGCGGGCGAGCCGCGGGACCTGCGCGCCACGCTGGTCCACGAGCTGGATGTCGAGTGGAGCTGGCGCCTGGCACTCATGGACCGCCCTGCCGAAGAATGGGGCGAGGATCAGGAGCTGCGTCCCGGCGACTTCGCAGACGTCGCAGCCATCCGCGACCGATGGGCGGCGGACGAGGCGGAGATGCGGGAGTGGCTCGACGGCATGACTGACGAGCACCTCGCTGCCCAGGTGCGCCCCGGACTGTCCAGTGTCCCCAGGCCGATGTGGCAGTTCCTGATGCACATCGTCGTGCACGGGTACCAGCAGCAGGCGGAGGCCGCGCAGATGCTCACGATCGCCGGAGCCTCGCCCGGCGAGCTCGGCCTGCTCGAGTTCCTCGGCGACCGCGAGCGGGGCTAGCGGCCCGGTCCCACGGGCGCCGTCGGATCGCCGGCGTCCCCGCCGGCGTCACCGGCTGCGACGCCCTCGTCGGGCGTCGCTCCGCTCGGCCCGGCGGCCGACATACGCGTCATGTTCGATGCGACCGTGATCTGGCCGTTCGGCACGCTGTGGACCGTACCGTCGGCGTCCCGGAGGGTCGTGCGCCGCAGGCTGAACGACTCCACGACGCCCTCGACGCCGGCGATCCGCACCGCGTCTCCCTCGTTGTACTGGTTCTCGAGCACCACGAAGATGCCCGCCAGCCAGTCGCGGATCAGTGTCTGGGCGCCGAAGCCGACCGCGATTCCCACCACGCCGAGACCGGCCACTGCCGGGCCCACGTCGATATCGAAGATGCCGAGCACCATCAGCACGCCGATGACGGCGATGGTGGTGCCGCCGATCCGGAGGATGAGGCGCGCAATGGTGTTCACTCGCCGCTCGAGCTCGAGCGGCGGGATCACCGAGCCACCGGCCTCGGCCGCCCTCCGTTCCAGGATGCTTCGGACCGCCGCACGGACCGCCAGGCGCAGGAGAGCGATCGCGGCGATCACCAGCACCACGACGAGGCCGACCTGCAGGAGCATCTCGATCGACGCAGGGAGCACCGGCAGCTCGAACATGCGCGAGATGGTAGCAACGGGCGCCGTGGTACCGGGTCCCGGTCCGCCCCGGTACTTCAGACGCGTGAGCGAAGCGACGAGCCGGAGTAGGATGGCGCGGCTCGGCCGTCCGAGTGGCCGAAATGTGGGGGATGGGAGCAGATCCAGATGACCGCCAACCAGCGTCGACCGGGCTTCAGACTTCCGTGGTCGCCGGACGACGGCGAAGCCGCATCGGACGCGACGGCCCCCGCGACCGCCCCTGCCGCCGGCGCGGCACCGTCCCTCGACGTCGATGTCGCGGCCGGGCCCGACGCCGCCGAGCCGCCGGCACCGCCGCAAGCGGATTCGAACGACCCCGCCGGATCCGTGCCCGGCCCTGCCGCAGACGGGGGCGCGCAGCCGGACTTCCTGCGAGACCTCGTCGCCGCGATGCGCCAGGTCGCCGAGGAGGCACGGCAGGCGGGGGTCACCGAGATCCGCGCCCGCGCCGACGCCCAGGTCCGGCGTCTCGACGTGGAGACGGAGCGCCGCCGGGCGGACCTCACCGCGCGCGCGGAGAGCGACGTCGCCGGCGTCGGCGAGTGGGCCAAGGCCGAGGCTGAGCGAATCCGTGCGGAGGCCGAGCAGCGCGTTGCCGCCCGGCGTGCAGAGCTCGACCAGCAGCTGGCCGCCGAGCAGGCCCGTGGTGCGGCCGAGGCCAAGGCGCTCCGTGACCGCGTCGCCGAGTACGAGCGCGAGCTCTCCGCGTACCACGCCCAGCTCGCCGAGATCAACGATCCCGCGGCCTTCGCTGCCGCGGCCAAGCGCATGCCGGCGCCCCCTCGGCTCGACTCGGCAGGCACCGCACAGTCCGCCTCCACCGGACGCGCCGAAGGAACCAGCCTCGCCGCCGATGCCGGCACATCAGCCCGGGCGAACGGCGGAGCTGCGGCCGAGCCGGTACACCCCGCCGAGGAGGAGGTGCTCGCCGCACGCCTCGCGGAGCTCGACGCGGAGCTACCGGAGGAAGGCGCCGCCGCCGTTGCGGAGGAGCCGACCACCACCGAGATCGTGGTGCGCGGGCTCGGCAGCTTCGGCGCGATCACCGGCTTCCGGCAGGCGCTGTCCGGCGTGGACGGCATCGAGAGCGTGGCGCTGAGCCTCGGCCAGAGCGGCGAGTTCCTGTTTCGGGCGTCGCATCGCGGCGTCGACCTGTCGCAGGCGATCACCTCGCTGGAGGGCGACGGCGCCAAAATCGAGCCGCGTTCCGAGGGCGGACTGCTCGTCACGCTCGATCGAGCGCGCTGAGGGCCGCCGCGCCACGGAGCCCGTTGCCGGCCGGTGATAGACTCGACGCACGGCGTCGACCGTGAGGAGTACCCCTCCATCGGCCTGCAGAGAGGATCGACCACCGGCTGAGAGCCGATCCGGCGCGAGAGGGCGAATGTCGCACGCGAGCCGGCCGGGTCCGCCCGATAGCGCGGGTTGGAGGCGGTCGCTCGGCGATGGTCCAGCGGTCGCGAATGAAGGTGGTACCACGACCCGTTCGTCCTTCGACGAGCGGGTCGTTGTGGTGATCGGACGAAGGAGGCTGGACCGGTGACGACGCGACGCGAGCTCGCCCCTCGATACGACGCCGCGTCGGTGGAGCCGGCGATCTACGAGCGCTGGATGGCCGCGGACGCCTTCAGGCCTGCCCCGGAGCGCCCGGCTGGCAGCGAGCCGTTCGTCGTCATCCAGCCGCCACCGAACGTCACCGGCGCGCTCCACATCGGGCATGCGCTCACGGCGACCGTCGAGGACGTCATCGTCCGCTACCACCGCATGCGAGGCGACGACACGCTCTGGCTGCCCGGTGTCGACCATGCCAGCATCGGAGCCCAGTTCGTCCTCGACAAGCTCATTGCCGAGGAGGGGGAGACACGCGCGTCGCTGGGTCGTGATCGCTACCTGGAGCGAATGTGGCGGTTCATGGACGAGACCCGCTCGGTCATCGGCGAGCAGCATCGGCGCCTGGGTGCGAGCGCGGACTGGGAGCGGCTTCGGTTCACGATGGACGAGGTCAGCGCTCGGGCGGTCCGCACAGCCTTCAAGCGCCTGTGGGATGCCGGGCTCGTCTACCGCGGCGAGGCGCTCGTGAACTGGTGCCCCCGCTGCCTCACAACCATCAGCGACCTGGAGAACGTCCATCGCGATGAAACCGGCACGCTGTGGACCATCCGCTACCACCTGGAGCTCGAGGAGGGCGTGCCCGACCCGGACCGCTGGATCAGCGTCGCGACCACACGCCCCGAGACGCTGCTCGGCGACACCGCCGTTGCGGTCCACCCGGAGGACGAGCGCTACCGGCACCTGGTCGGAGGGCACGCGATCCTGCCGTTCATCGGCCGCCGCCTGCCGATCCTGGCCGACGAGCACGTCGACCGAGCCTTCGGCACAGGAGCGGTGAAGATCACACCGGCCCACGATGCGAACGACTACGAGCTGGCGAAGCGGCACGGCCTGCCTGCCGTCACCGTGCTTGACGAGCAGGCGCGCATGAGCGGCGAGGCGGGGGACTTCTTCGGCCGCGACCGCTACGAGGCGCGCGAAGCCATCCTCGACCGCCTGCGCGAGATGGGTGACCTCGAGGGCGAGCGGCCGCACCAGATGGTGGTCGGCCACTGCGAGCGGTGCGGCACGGTCGTCGAGCCCCGGCTATCGGTCCAGTGGTTCATCAGGGTGCAGCCACTTGCCGACCGTGCACTCGCCTCGGTCCGCGAGGGGAGGACCCGGATCCTGCCGGCGCACTTCGAGAAGGTGTACGCCCACTGGATGGAGAACATCCACGACTGGGCGGTGGGCCGTCAGCTGTGGTGGGGTCACCGCATCCCGGCATGGTTCTGCCCGGACGGGCATGTCACGGTCAGCGACGCCGAGAACGGTCCTGACGGGTGCGGGGAGTGCGGACGTCCGGCCGCCGAGCTGCGCCAGGAGACGGACATCTTCGACACCTGGTTCAGCTCCGGCCTCTGGCCGTTCAGCACGCTCGGCTGGCCGGAGGACACGGCCGACATGGCGCGCTTCTACCCGACCAGCGTGATGGAGACCGGCTACGACATCCTCTTCTTCTGGGTCGCCCGCATGATGATGCTAGGCCTCTTCTGCACCGACCGGGAGCCGTTCCACACGGTCTACCTCCACGGGATGATCCGGGCGGAGGGGGGCGTGAAGATGAGCAAGACGAAGGGCAACAGCGTGGATCCGCTGGGGCTCGTGGAGGAGATCGGCGCGGATGCCCTGCGCTTCGCCCTCGTCAGCGGGTCGGCCCCGGGCAGTGACCTGCGCCTCACCAAGGCCAAGCTGGACGGCGGGCGCAACTTCACGAACAAGCTGTGGAACGCCGCACGCTTCGTCCTCGGCAGCCGACCCGACGGGGCCGCGCCGGACCGCGCGGAGGCGCCGACGCTCGCCGCCCGCTGGATGCGCTCCCGCCTCGCGGCCGCCACGGAACGCGCCACCCGGCAGCTCGACGCGCTGGACCTGGGCGGCTACGCCGCCACGGTGTACGACGTGGCGTGGAGCGACTACTGCGACTGGTTCCTCGAGATGGCGAAGGTCGACCTCCGTCGCGAGGAGGCCACCGATGCCAGCCGTGCCGCGACCTGGCGGGCTGCGGCTGACGGGCTCGAGTCGCTGCTTCGCCTCCTGCACCCGCTCATGCCCTTCGTGACCGAGGAGATCTGGGCGGCCCTCTCCGAAGCATCGGAAGTGCCCAACCACGGCGAGTCGCTGCTGGTCAACGCGGCGTGGCCGGTCGCCGGCGAGCGTGACCCAGCGGCGGAGCGGGAGTTCGGAGCGGTCGCCGACCTCGTCCGGGAGGTGCGCACCCTCCGCACCGAGGCGGGCGTCGCTGCCGGCGCCTGGCTGCCACTGGTGGTGGAGCCGGCCGACGACGAGGGCCGAGCCGCCCTGCAGCGGGCGCGCATCCACCTCGGGGCCCTCGCCCGGGTGCGGCCAATCGAGCTCGCCGACGGCGCGGAGCGCCCCGCGCTGGTGGCCGCGAGCCCCCTGGGGGTCGCCTGGCTGGGGGTCGATGCGGCCGTGGCCGGTGCGGCGGCCGAGCGTCGCGCGGCGCAGATCGAGCAGCTGGATCGCAACATTCGGCGGGTGCGAGACCTCCTTGGCAATTCGGCGTTCGCCGAACGCGCACCGGCGTCGGTGGTCGAGCGCGAGCGCCTTCGGCTTGCCGAGCTCGAGCGCGAACGCGCCCAACTCGGTGCTGCCGACTGACCAATGCGCCGATCAGGCCATGGCGGAGGCGTTGGAAGCGGCTGCTAGAATCGGCGCCGCCGCACCGGACCGAGAGGGATCACTCACCGCCCATGTCATTCCTGAGACGCAAGAAGCCGCAGGCCGCCCCGCCGCCGCCCCCGACGCCCATGCACGAGGAGGTGAAGGCGCAGGAGTATCTGCTGCGGCTGGCGTACGTCGCGCGGAGCAGCGACGGGCTGCGGCTCCCCGCCGATCCAGACGCCGCATCGGCGATCGCGGGGATCGTCGAGCCCTTGAGCCGGACGCCGGTTGAGGTGGTCGAGCCCCTTCCCGTCGAGTACTCCGACGCGTCACCGGCAATGGAGCGCTTCAACGAGGTGCAGCAGTGGGTCCTCGCCCGGCGGGAGGTGGGACCGATCGCTCGCCACGGCCTCTACGTGCTGGAGCTCACGGATGCGCTCGACATGACGGTCGACACCTTCTACTGCGGCCTCCTCCACGGAGACACCGACACGAGCGGCTACCCGGACTACAACGCCATCGTGGGCGGCCTGGCCTCGCACTGGGACGAGCTGTCCGGGGAGCTCATCGTGCGGGCGGTGGTCGGCTGGGGGGGCAAGGGCCTGCGCGGCGACACCGAGCGCATCGGGCAGAAGCTGCTCAGCTCGCTCTATCAGCAGGTGGTGGCCTCCGGCTACAGCCTCGGAGAAGCGGAGCAGGCACGGCTGCCATCCATCGGCGGCCGCTCCGGTCTCACCTGCGCGCACTGCGGCTACGAGGCGGGGAGCGCCAGCGCCTTCTACTGCCCGAAGTGCGGGATGCGCATGTCACGCGGGGCCTGATCGGCCCAGTACCTTCGGCGTCGGCGTCCCCATGCCGAGTCCCATTGTCCGACGCCCGCTCCGCCCGGAGACTGTGCCTGTCCCTCACTGCGGACACCGCACCGCACCACCATAGGAAGGGCCATGGAGCGACCCAAGATCCTGATCGCCGTCGGCGGCGACTTCCAGAGCTACGTTGAGGCGCTCGCGCGCGCCGGGTTCGAGGTGATGCTGCCGGCCGCCATGACCAACGCGCGGCCGGACCTTGCCGTGATCGACTGCGACTTCGACGCAGCCATCGTGGCGACCGCAACCGCCTCGCTCGGGGTCGAGCCGGCCGTCCCGACGCTCCTGCTCGTCGGCGGCAACAGCGATATTCCTGAGGGTGTCGGCAGCCGCGTCGCGGAGGTGGCGCTCAAGCCGCTGCCGCCCGAGGCGCTCGTCTATCGACTCCAGGCACTTCTCATCCGCACCGGCCGCCACCTGCCCGTTGAGTCCAGCGCCTGGGCGGACGAGGGCTCGATGGCGGCGACCTCCCTCGCGGGTGAGGGCCACGTCGTGAGCGTCTTCGCGCCAAAGGGGGGCGTCGGCAAGACCACGATCTCGGTGAACATGGCGGTCGCGCTGCGACAGCAGTCGCGGGCCGAGGTGCTGCTGTTCGATGCGGACGTCGGCGTCGGCAACGTGTCGTCGGTGCTCGACGTGCCGGACCGAATGGGGCTCGCCGATCTGGCGGACAGCCCGCCGGAGGAATGGACCGACGCGGCCTTCGAATCGGCCGTCAGCACGCACGCCGCATCCGGCGTACGCGTCCTGACGTGGGGGACTGATCCGGCGCAGTCCGAGCGCGTGACCGTCGACCTCCTGCTCGCGGCGCTGCGCTGGGGGCGCGCGCATCATTCGTTCGTCATCGTCGACAACCATCCCGGATACGACGACCGCACGATGGCGATGCTCGCCGTCGCCAACGAGATCTTCCTCGTTGTCACGCCCGAGGTGGGTGCCATCCGCAACAGCTCGCAGTTCCTTCAGCTTGCGCGTGAGCTCGGCCTGGGCGGCGTCGTGCGCGTGATCGTCAACCGGGCGAACCACGGCATCCGGCTGGCCGACATGGAGGCGTCGCTGGGGCTCCCGGTTGCGGCCACCGTCGTGAGCAACGGCCCCAAGGCGGTCATTGCCTCGAACGAGGGACAGCCGATCATCACCAAGTTCCCGCGCGAGAAGATCTCGGACGATCTCCACCGCGTCGCCAGGCTCGTGACGGAGCCACAGGGTGCTGGTGCCGTCCCGCAGGCCGCCGCCGGCCGCCGCTGGTGGGCCCGAATCGGTGCGCGTCCGACCCACGCCTGATCTACCGGTTCCTCGGCCCGTCCTCTGCCCTCGCCCTCGCCATCGATGTATCGAGATCCATGCGAGGGATCGCCCCTTCGCGTGCTGATCTCACGATGTTCCGAGGCACCGACCGCATGAGGTGATGTCGGGCGGGGCCTTCGTGCGTCCCCGCTCGCGATGGATGGCGAGAACGTCACGCCCGACCGCAGTCCCGTGACGCCGTCGCGATGGTGTCGTGACCAGCGGCGAGCGCCCCCTCGGGGCTCCCGGCCGAGCGTCGGGGCGCGTTGCACGCTGTGGCGCTCGTGCGCGATGATGCCGGCGCCGTGCCGACCTACGACTACCAGTGCCGCGACTGCGGAAACGTCATCGAAGTGATCCACGCGATGAGCGCGGACGGCCCAGCCGTGTGCGAGCTCTGTGGCGGCAGCCTTCGGCGTGTCATCCACGCGGCCGGCATCATCTTCAAGGGCTCCGGCTTCTACCGGACCGATAGCCGCCGGGAGAGCGGCGCCACGTCCGCCTCCACCGCAAGCAGCGCCTCGAACGGTGGCGAGTCGAGCGGTGGCACCTCCGCTGGCAGCGATTCGGGCAGCGGCCCTGGAGAGGGAGCGAAGCCGAAGGCCACTCCATCTTCAGACGGCGCGAGCTCCTCGAAGAAGACGGAGTCCTCCACGCCCTCCGACTAGGGGCCCTACTTTCAGGCCGATTGCGCCTGCCGCGTGCCGCACCGGCGGCAGAACCGCGCATTGGCCGACAGGGAGAGGCCGCACTGGCCGCAGTTCTGAACGCCGATGTTCGCTGCGGCACCTGCCACCTCTCGGGCGGATGCCTCCCAGAACCCGCTGCCACCGGCGCGGGCCGCGATCTCGCCTCCGCCGGGCGCGCCGCGTGACCGATACGGCATCACGACCGGACGCTCAGGTGTGACGGGACCCTGGCCGGGGTCGCCGAGCCCGAGGAGGTCCAGCTGAGCGCGGCGGGCCGCCACTTCGGGCGAGTCCTGCTCGGCTGCGAGCGGTGCCGTGGTCGGCTCGGGGACCGGGCGATCGGGCAATCGGAGGATCGTCTCGCGGATGGGCGCGATGCGGATGGGGGCGGGCCGCGGCGTGCGGGTTTCGGGCAGCGGTTCGGCAGCCGCGGCAATGCTGTCGGGCTCCGGTTCCGGCTCGCGCTCCGCCGCGATTGGCTCCGGCTCCGGCTCCGCCTCCGCGACCACCGGCTCCAGCTCCGGCTCCGCCTCCGCGACCACCGGCTCCGGCGCCATCTCGGCCGCCGCCGGCTCATCCGGCGCCTGCTCGGCGACGACCGGTTCGGCTTCAGGCTCCACCTCCGCGACGACCGGTTCGGCATCGAGCTCGACCTCCGAGACGATCGGCTCGGGCTCGGGCTCCGCGCGCAGGAGGTGACCCTCAGGGACGTCATCGTCCCAGGCAAGCACGCGGAGAATGCGCGGCGGAGGCTCTTCGGCGAGCACGGGCTCGACCGGCTCGGCCGGGACGTCTGGCCACGCAGGCTCCGCTGCGGGCGTGAATTCGGCGGCGATCGGCTCGGGCTCGGCTTCGAAGTCGGCCACGACCGGTTCGATATCCGCGACGGCTGGCTCGAATTCCGGCACGACCTCCGCGACGACCCGCTCGGGCTCCGGCTCCACGTGGGCGGCAACAGGCTCAGCATCGGGCTCGGCTTCGGCCTCCGCGGCCGGCTCGTCGATGTCGATCTCGGCCAGGAGCGGCTCGTCCGGGTGCACGTCGGCCGTCGCCGCTTCCTGCCAAGATGGCCCGGCATCGGCGGCGATCGGCTCGTCCCACGCGGGCTCTGCGACCGCGTCGGCGGCGACCGGCTCGTTGAACGGCGTCCGCCACGGCGAGTCCTCCGCGGGATCCCCGGCGGGAGTGCCTTCACCCCACCGCGCGAGGTCGTCGGCGACCGGCCAGGCATCGGCGCTGCCCGCCGTGGCGGGGGATTCCGCGGCTGGGGCGTCGACCGTCGGCCATGCTTCCGCCCCGAGGCGACGCTGGAGGTCGGCATCCGACAGCTCAGGGACCGCATCGACGAGCGGGGCCTCGGCAACCGCCTGGGCACCGCCGGCGTTCAGCGAGGCGGCCAGGCGCTCGGCGAGGTCGTCGGTGCCGGGGATGGGGGCGCATGACCGACATCGGCCCTCCCCGTCGTTCCAGCAGTTCAGGCAGGTGTACTGGCGGCAGCTGATGCAGAAGTTGAACGACTCGTGGAACGCCTCCAGCTGCGCGGAGGCGAGCTGGTCCTCCTCCGTGCGCATGGCATCGCCGATGGCATCGGACAGGGCATCCTGGCTGGTGAGGTAGTTCTTCAGTCCACCGAACAGCCCCCGCGTCTTGCGCAGGGGATTCAGCCGGGTCGGCGCCTTGAACTCATAGCGCGTCCCGCAGCGTTCGCAGAATGACTCGGTGAGCGTCTCTACCAATGGTGTTCCCGTCTCCCGAGGGGGAGATCCGAAGGGCCTCGTTTCGGGGCCCGAAGTATATCCACCGCGTCCAGCCGGACCCTATGGCCGCATCGGTTCCAGGAGGCGGCCGTTCGTACCCCGCGTGCTAGCATCGGCGACGATGGGCATCCTGTCGCGCGTCGAGGCGTTCCTCGAACGCTTCCTCGAGGCTCCGGCCGGACGGCTCGGGGCGTCGATCCAGCCGGTGAGCCTGGCGAAGCGCATCGAGCGGGCGATGGACACCAACAAGACGTACGCCGACGTCGGGGTCATCGTGCCCAACCAGTACGACCTCCACCTGCA
>JASLBU010000045.1 GCA_030146365.1 Candidatus Limnocylindria bacterium
ATCATCCTCGCCGAAGCCGCGGGCCGTCATCGACGCCCTGGCCGATGCCTACGGCCACCACTATGCGAACGTCCACCGCGGCATCTACGAGCTGTCGGAGGACGCGACTGCCCGCTTCGAGGGGGCTCGGGCACGGGTCGCCCGGTTCATCGGCGCGTCCAGCGACCGGGAGATCGTGTTCGTCCGCAACGCCACCGAGGCCATCAACCTGGTCGCGTACAGCTGGGGGCGGGCGAACATCGGCCCGGGCGACCTGCTGCTGTCGACCGAGATGGAGCACCACGCCAACCTCGTCCCATGGCAGGAGCTGGCGGCCCGGAGCGGTGCGACCGTCGAGTACGCGCGCATCACCGGCGACGGCCGGCTGGACCTCGACGACCTCCACGCGCGGCTGGCCCGCGGCCCGAAGCTGGTGGCCATCGGGCAGGTCAGCAACGCCCTCGGCACCATCAACCCCATCGCCGAGATCGTGGCCGCCGCGCACGGCGCCGGTGCGCTCGTGCTGCTGGACGCGGCGCAGAGCGTGCCGCACATGCCGGTGGACGTGACCGCGCTGGACGTCGACTTCCTCGCCCTTTCCGGGCACAAGATGCTCGGGCCGTCTGGCATCGGCGCGCTGTGGGGACGCCGAGAGCTGCTCGATGCGATGCCCCCGTTCATGACCGGCGGCAGCATGATCAGCCGCGTCACGCTCGCCGGCAGCCAGTGGAACGAGGTGCCCTGGAAGTTCGAGGCGGGCACGCCGGCCATCGCCGAGGCCGCCGGCCTGGCGGCGGCGATCGAGTATCTCGAGCGCATCGGCATGCCGAACGTCCGGGCGCACGAACGCCGGCTGTTCCTCCGGGCGTGGGATGCGCTGGGATCCATGCCGGGAGTGCGCCGGCTGGGGCCCGACGACCCGGACGAGCACGCGGCGGTCATCAGCTTCGTCGTCGAGGGCGTCCATCCCCACGACGTGGCGGCCATCCTGGACCAGGAGGCGGTGGCCGTTCGAGCGGGCCACCACTGTGCCCAGCCGGTGATGCTGCACTACGACCTGCCGGCCACCACGCGCGCCAGCTTCTCCGTCTACAACGACATGGACGACGTGGAACGACTCACCGATGGCATCCGCGTGTGCCAGCGAACCTTCGGAACGGCCTGAGCGGGACCATGGACAACCTTTATCGCGACTTCATCCTCGAGCACTACCGCAACCCGCACAACCGCGGTGTGCTCGGCCGGCACGATCTCCACTTCGCCGACTCGAACCCGACCTGCGGGGACGAGCTTTCGATCACCATCCAGCTCGACGACGCCCGGGAGCGCGTGGTCGACGTCGCCCACGACGGCCGCGGCTGCGCGATCAGCCAGGCGTCGGCCTCGATCCTCACCGACGAGCTGCGGGGCATGCCGCTCGACGACGTCCGCGCCATCGACCCCCGCCATGTGGTCGACAACCTGGGCGTGCCGATCGGGCCGGCACGTCTGAAGTGCGCCCTCCTCCCGTACAAGGTCCTGCAGGGCGCCGTGATCGGCACGGCGGCACGCTGGCCGGACGAGAACGACGTCCTGGACACCCCGATCCCACGCTGAGCCTTTAGCACCAACCGCACTCCGGAGCACAACAGGAAGCCCCTCGATCATGAACCAACACAAGCCATCCTTCAGGGAAGTAAGTGCGGCGGAGGCGATCGCGCTCGCCCGGGAGGGCCACCGCGTCATCGATGTCCGCGAGCAGAGCGAGTGGGATGCCGGCCACGTCGCCGGCGCCACCCTGCTCCCGCTCGGCGAGGTCCCGCAGCGAATCGCTGCGGTGGCCCCGGACCGGGACGCGCCGCTCCTCCTCCACTGCGCCGTCGGCGGCCGATCCGGCCGCGCTGCCGCCTGGATGGCCCAGATGGGCTACACGAACGTGGTCAGCATGAAGGCGCCCATCGGCCAGTGGAAGGCGCAGGGCGGCCCGTGGGAGGAGCCGGTCCAGCAGCTCACCGCGTCGCAGCAGCGCCGATACTCGCGCCAGGTCCTCATCCCGGAGGTGGGGGCCGAGGGGCAGCGCCGGCTCCTGGACGCGCGAGTCCTGCTCATCGGCGCCGGCGGCCTGGGGTCTCCCATCGCCCTGTACCTGGCGGCGGCAGGCCTGGGGACCATCGGCCTCGTCGACGACGACGTGGTCGACGAGTCGAACCTCCAGCGCCAAGTGCTCCACGGCGCGGACCGCGTGGGCATGCGCAAGGTGGACTCGGCGGAGCTCACCCTGCGGGCCATCAACCCGGAGACGCGCGTCGTCAAGCACGCCGAGCGCCTCCGCGCCGACAACGTGGAACGCCTCATCGGCGGCTACGACGTGGTCGTCGACGGAACCGACAACTTCGACACCCGCTACGTCCTCAACGACGCCGCCGTGAGGCTGCGCAAGCCCGTGGTCCACGGATCGATCTACCGGTGGGACGGCCAGGTGACGACGTTCGTCCCGTTCGCCGGCCCGTGCTATCGGTGCATGTACCCGACCCAGCCACCTCCGGAGCTCGCTCCGGCGTGCAGCGTCGCGGGCGTGATGGGCGTGCTGCCCGGCATCGTGGGACTGCTCCAGGCGAACGAGGCGTTCAAGCTCGTGCT
>JASLBU010000050.1 GCA_030146365.1 Candidatus Limnocylindria bacterium
ACGCAGGTTTGGCCGGCTGATCACCGCCGCCACCAGCAGGTTGAGCCCGTACAGCGTCAGCGCGACGAGCAGCCACGGCTGGGTGAGCAGCTCCGGCCCGAGGATCCACAGCATGGCGGCCCCCGTGAGCGCCAGGCCGACCCCGATGATCAGCGTGCCCGTGCCCTGCATGGCCATCAGCGTCCGGGTTGCCGGGCCCGGCTCGCCAGCGCTGCGGCGCAGCACGAACGGCAGCAGGACGCTCGGCAACAGGAGGCCGACGGCAAGCCCGATGTGGATGACCAGAAGGACCGGGAACCAGTTCATGGCTGCCGATCCTAGCGCAGGCCCGGTCAGCGCCCCTTCGTGAACTCCTGCCGCACGCCGAGGCGACGCAGGACCGTCGGAATGTTCACGGACCAGCCAACGCCGAGCGGGCGATCGGTGAACAGCCGCGGCGATCTCGGGTTCCAGTACGCCTGGCGCAGGGTCTCCAGCGATGGGATCCGGAAGTCGTACGGCACGGCGCCGAGCAGCTTGCCGTGCCACTTCCGCTCGGCTGGCGGCTTGCGCAGCTCGGTGTACAGGGCGCCCAGGACGGCGCCGACGACGGCCGTTCTCACCAGCCACAGGAGCGCGTCGAGCTCGCCCCGAGCGGTGTCGGCCTTGCGAGACAGGTCGTCGCGAACGTTGTCGATCATGGGTCCTCCTTGCCTGCTTCTCCTCGCAAGCCCCATGCCGCGTGGCATGATGCGCGGACCGATGCGCCGCGCTCCGCACCATAGTCGTCGCCACCAGCCGATGCGCCGTCTCGGATGAGCGCGATCCCGTTCCTCGAGGCGTCCGCCATCCGGCGCGCCGTCCCGATTGAGGCGCTGATCGATGCGGTCGAGGCGGCGTACCGCGACGTCGCCGCCGACCGCGACAGATCGCCGCTTCGCTCGCACGTCGAGCTGGAGGGCGGAAGCCTGCTGCTCATGCCCGGCGTGCGCACGGGTGGAGCGGGCGCGACCGTGAAGCTCGTCACGGTCATGCCCGCCAACCCCGATCGTGGCCTGCCGACGCTCCACGCCCTGGTGGTCTGGATCGACGCGACGACGGGGGAGCCGGTCGCGCTCATCGACGGCGCCACGGTGACGGCGATGCGCACCGGTGCGGCGTCCGGCGCGGCGACGCGGCTCCTCGCGCGGCTCGATGCGGCCACCCTGGCGGTCATCGGTGCGGGCGGCCAGGCCGAATGGCAGGTCCGGGCGGTGATCGCGGCGCGGCCGATCAGGCGCGTGCTCGTTCACGCTCGCTCGGCCGAGCACCGCTCCGAGTTCGCCACGAGGATGGCCGAGGCGACCGGGCTGGAGGTGGTGGCGGTCGACACGGCCCGCGAGGCCGTCGAGGCCGCCGACGTCGTGTGCTGCGCGACGACCTCCTCGACTCCGGTCTTCGACGCCGCGTGGGTGCGCCCGGGGACCCACGTCAATGGGATCGGCGCCTTCCAGCTCTCGATGGTCGAGCTGCCCCCGGAGCTCTTCAGCCGCGCCGATCTGGTGACGGTCGACTCGGTCAGCGCGGCCCTCGCCGAGGCGGGGGACGTGGTGGCGGCGCTGCGGGGAGGGTCAGTGGCGAAGGGCGACCTCGTGCCGATCGGCGACGTCGATCAAGACTGGTGCCGATCGCGAGACCCGGACGCGGTCACGGTCTTCAAGTCGGTAGGCCTGGCCATCCAGGACGTGGCCGCGGCCGAGCTCATCGCCGCTCGGCTGCTCGAACGCCATCGCCCGGGATAGCCGCTCGGAGACCGTCCTCAGCATCTGCACCACGAGCGAGCGGACCTGCAGCCACCGGGTGGCTGTGGCGGATGGCGGTTCCACGGCTCGCTGCGCTGCCCGTGCGTCCGCCGCGTCGGCGGCGATCTCGAACAGGGCCGCGCGCGACATCGGCTCGATCGGTAAGGAAACGGCCGGGTCTGCGGAGAGAGGCGAGGCCACGGGCGTAAACGGAGCGGTCGCCCGCGTCACGTTGACGGCGATGGGCTCTGGCTGGAGCGGGGGCGGAGGTGCGGGAGCGGTCAGGCCGTGCTGGCCGCCCCCCGGCGCCTCGAGTGGCGGTGCTGCCGAAGGCAAGGTGGATGGCACGGGCGCTGGCGGCGGAGTGGGAGCAGACATGGGGCTGGAGGAGGGAGCCGCGCTGACAGGGGGTGCGGGCGTGCCGGGCGGCGGCGCGGTGGGGTTCGGCGTCGCCGCGGGCGTGGGACGCGGTGTCGGCATGGGCGTCGGGGCCACGGTGGGTCGGGCGGTCGGCGTGGGTGCTGGCGTCGCGGGCGCGGGGGCCGCCGACACCGTGACGCCGCTGTAGTACGTCGTGAGAATCTGAGCCGCGCTCCTGCCAGCAACGCCGCATGCCTGGGTCCCCCACTGGAACATCTGCCAGCCGTTGGCCCCGTTCCCGCAGGGCTCGTTCGGCTGCCCGGCGTTGTAGTAGGTCGGGAAGATGCGCCCGCTTCTCAATGCCAAGGTGCCCCAGGTCGCGTCCACGGCGGCCGCCATGGCGGCGTACGTCGGACGGCTGGGGTCGTAGTGCTGGTCGCGGGTGGAATCGAAGACGTCGAAGCACGCCCCGGCGGCATTGGTGTAGCCGCGCCAGTGCAGGACCTGGTACCAGGCGTAGTTCTTCACCGCGAGCGCGCCCGCTCGCAGCGACTCGGTCGTCCAGCTGCTGATCCATTCCCTCGACAGCACGTTCTGCACGTACGCGCGGAAGTCCACGGTGTCGACCGTTCCGGTCGCCGCCCGGAAGACCCGGATCGATGTCGGAGGCACGGTCTCGGAGGAATACGCGCCGCACTGGGCGGCGGCCGACATCGGGGTGGGGACCGCCATCGGGGCCGCCACGGCCGCCACGAGCATCACGGCGAGCACGCTCGCCGATGTGAGTCTTTGGTGCATTGGACCTGCGACCCTATCGGCCGAATCACCACACTTCACCCCACCGAACGTACCGGTGGGACACCGGACCCGTCAGTCTGCCCAGCGGTGGACGCGCTCCCGAACCGTGTCGAAGCCGAGCTCGTCGCACAGGGCAATAAACTCGCCCCGGGGGACACCGTGCCACTCGAGCTCGTCGAGCGTGCCGCTCACATCGTCGATGCGAGCGTCCCGGTTCAGGGTGGCCAGTCGCCGGAACAGCAGGGCGTCGCCGCGCTGCTGCACCAGGGTCGCGGCAAGGCGCGACGCGTTGCGGACCGCCACCTCCCAGTCGAGCGCCGAACGTGGGATCGCATCCAGCCGCTCCCAGCGAGCGAGCACCGTGGCGGTGCTCTTCGAGCCCCAGCCCGGCAGCCCCGGGAAGCCGTCCGAGCTGTCGCCGACCAGCGCCAGGTAGTCCGGGATCGAAGATGGTGCGACGCCGAACTTGCCGATGATCCCCGCCTCGTCGTAGGTGACGTTGCGAATGCGGTCCCGCAGGACGATGCGGTCGCCGTCGACGAGCTGACCGAGGTCCTTGTCGACCGAGCAGATGACGACCTGCTCGACTCGGGGGTCGCCGGCGAAGCGGTCGACGGCCGCGGCGATCGCATCATCGGCCTCGTCCTCGACCATCGGCCAGACCGCCATCCCGAGCGCGCGGAGGGCGCGCTCGGCGTCGCGGAACTGCGCGAGCAGATCGGGGTCGATGCCCGCGCTCGACTTGTAGCCGGGATAGAGATCGTTGCGCCACGACTCGATGACGTAGTCGGTGGCGGCACCGATGTGGCTGACGTCCGGCTCGCGCAGAAGGGAGAGCATGGAGTCGATCAGGCCCTGCACCGCGTTCACCGGCCGTCCGTCCGGCGCGCGGCGCGGCGGCCGCGAGTAGAAGGCGCGAAACAGCTCGAAGGTGGCGTCGACCAGGTGCAGCTTCATGCGCGCCGAGGATACCGGCTCGGCAGCGTGCGCTGGCCGTGGTCGGCCAGTAAGCGGCTGGTAATCGGCCGTTGCGAACATGCGTCGCAGCGGGGAAGCGGCGCGGAACGCGTGCCCTGCGTCGTCCGTCCGCGGTTCCAGGCCGTGGCCCGGCGGCCGCGCCGCTCCCGCACCGCGCGACCCCCGTGGTCGTGGTCAGACTGCGAGCGGCTCCTTGTACTCCCCGTAGACGCGCCGCAGCACCCCGCACATCTCGCCGATGGTCGCGTACGCGCGGACGGCGTCCACGATGGCCGGCATCAGGTTGACGCCGCCGCGGCGCGCCTCGTCCTCGAGCCGGGTGATGGCCGCGGCATGGGCGGCCGCGTCACGCTCCGCGCGGACCCGCTTCAGCCGGTCCAGATGCCGCCGTTCCTGGACCTCGCTGATCGCCAGGAGCGGGATCTTCAGCTCCTCGTCCGGGTCGGCGTACCGGGTCACGCCGACGATCTCGCGCTCGTGCGCCTCGATCTCACGCTGCTGCTCGTACGCCGCGTCGGCGATCTCCGCCTGGGGGAAGCCGGCCTCGAGGGCCTGCACCATGCCGCCCATGTCGTCGATCTGGCGGATGTACGCCCACGCCCGCTGCTCCGTCTGGTTGGTGAGCGTCTCGACGAAGTAGGAGCCGGCGAGCGGGTCGACCGTATTGGCGACGCCGGATTCCTCGGCGAGGATCTGCTGCTGGCGCAGCGCCAGCATCGCGGCGTCCTCGGAGGGCACGGCCCACGCCTCGTCGTAGGCATCCGTGTGCAGCGACTGCGTGCCGCCCAGCACGCCGGCCAGCGCCTGGATCGCCACCCGGGTGAGGTTGTTGAGCGGCTGCTGGGCGGTGAGCGAGACGCCGGCCGTCTGCGTGTGAAACCGCATCCACGTCGATCGCTCGTTCTCCGCGCCGAACCGCTCGCGGCACAGCTTGTACCAGATCCGGCGGGCGGCACGGAACTTGGCGATCTCCTCGAAGAAGTCGTTGTGACTGTTGAAGAAGAACGAGAGGCGGGGCGCAAAGTCGTCGAAGCGCATGCCACGGGCGATCGCGTCCTCCGCGTACGCGATCCCGTCGGCGATGGTGAAGGCGAGCTCCTGCACGGCCGTCGAGCCGGCCTCACGGATGTGATAACCGGAGACGGAGATGGTGTTCCAGCGCGGCAGCTCACGCGTGCCCCACTCGACGGTATCGGTGACCAGCTTGAGCGAGGGCGCCGGGGGGAAGATGTACTCCTTCTGCGCGATGAACTCCTTCAGGATGTCGTTCTGCAGCGTGCCGGTCAGCTGGCCGCGCGGCACGCCCGCCTTCTCCGCGGCGACGATGTACATCGCCCAGATCATGGCGGCGGGGGAGTTGATCGTCATGGACGTGCTGATCTCCCCAACTGGCAGCCCCTCGAGCAGCAGCTCCATGTCTGCCAGCGAGGAGACGGCGACGCCGCAGGTGCCGAACTCGCCTTCGGCCATAGGGTCGTCGTGGTCGTAGCCGTACAGCGTGGGCATGTCATAGGCGATCGACAGGCCCGTTCCACCCGCCGCGATCAGCTTCTTGAACCGCTCGTTCGTGTCCTCGGCGGTCCCGAACCCGGCGAACATGCGCATCGTCCACAGCCGTCCACGGTGCCCGGTCGGGTGGATGCCGCGCGTGAACGGTGGGTCGCCCGGCAACCCGACATCCTCGATCGAATCCCATCCGGTAAGCCCCTGATCCGGCGGGCTGAACCGGTAGCGCGGCCTGCCGGCATCCGGGTCATTCGCCGGGTTGGCGAGATCGGCGGGCGTGTAGACGGGCTCGATCTCGACGCCGGACTGGGTGATGAATCGTCCGCGCCGCTCCGGCTGGCGCTCGAGCGCCGGGTCGAGGCGCTCGCGCTTCCATCGGTCGCGGTGCTCGCCCCAGCGCTGCTCATCGGTCATGGGGCCAGTGTGGGGGCAATGCGGAGCGGTGCGCAACCGAGCCACTCGATAGGATGGCCGCATGACCGATGCCTTCGACTTCGATGCCTACCTTCGACTCCCGCGGCTGTCGGGGCTGCGGGTCTCGCCGGACGGGAAGCGGCTCATCGTGGCCGTCGGCCGGCCGTCGCCGGACGGCACGAAGATGCACACGTCGCTGTGGGAGCTGGACACGTCCGGCGACGACCGGCCCCGGCGCCTCACGCGGTCGGCGCCCGGCGAGAGTGCCGCGACCTTCACCCGGGACGGCGGCGTCCTGTTCGCGTCGTCCCGCCCCGATCCCGACCGCGGCCCGGACGACGAGGAGGAGGAGACGAGCGGACTCTGGTGGCTGCCCGCGCAGGGCGGTGAGGCGAGGGCTCTGGTCCGGCCGTCGGGCGGAGTGGACGCGGTGGTCGCCGCGCGCGAGGCGGATGTGCTCGTCTACGCTGCATCGGTCTTCCCCGGGTCCGACATGACCACGGACCGTGAGCGGCACTCGGCACGCAAGAAGGCCAAGGTCGAGGCGCTCCTGTTCGAGAGCTACCCTATCGCGCACTGGGACGCGTTCCACGGCCCGCGGGAGCGACACCTGTTTGCCGCGCCGATGCCCGCGGGCGAGGACCGCATCGGCGATCCGGTGGATCTGACCCCCAGTGCCGGCTCCTCCCTGGTCGAGGAGACGTTCGACGTCACGCCGGACGGCCGGACGGTGGTGACGGGCTTCGTGCGGGCCGACGACCGCGGCCGCACCGACGCGGGGCTCGTGGCGATCGACCGCGCCACCGGCACCCCGCGAGACCTCACGCCCGACGACGCCTGGTATTCGGCGCCGGCCATCTCCCCGGACGGCCGCTGGGTCGCCTGCAACCGACACGAGAAGGACGTGCCTGAGCGGGTGGGTGACGAGACGCTGTGGCTCATCGATCTGGAGAGCGGCGACGGTCGCGACCTGACGCCTGAGCTCGACCTCTGGTCGCAGCATCCGACCTGGGCGCCGGATGGCTCCGCCATCTACTTCACGACGGACCTGCGCGGCGCGGGCGCCGTGCACCGGCACGATCTGGAGTCGGGTGAGACGCGGGTGGTTGCCGCCGACGGCACCTTCAGCGACATTGCCGTCGCGCCGGACGGCCGGGTGTTCGCCCTGCGCGCGTCGTACGCCGAGCCGCCGCACCCGGTGCTGCTGGCCGCCGAGCCCGGGCGCCCGTCGCGTCGCCTGCGCTCGTTTCCGGAGCTCGATGCGGACTCCCTGGCCTCTCTGCCCGGACGCGTCGAACGAATCTCGACCACCGCCGCGGACGGCGTCGAGATCGGCTCCTGGCTCGTCACGCCGCGCGACGTCTCCGCCGACGCGCCGGCGCCGCTGGTGGTGTTCGTCCACGGCGGCCCGGTCGGCAGCTGGAACACTTGGAGCTGGCGATGGAACCCGCAGCTGATCGCCGCTCGCGGCTATGCCGTGCTGCTGCCGGACCCGGCGATCTCGACCGGCTATGGCCACGCGTTCGTCCAGCGCGGCTGGGGGCGCTGGGGTGCCGAGCCATACACCGACGTGATGGCGGCGGTTGACGCGGCCATCGAGCGACCGGAGCTCGACGCCGAGCGCACGGCGCTGATGGGCGGCTCGTTCGGCGGCTACATGGCGAACTGGGTGGCGGGCTCCACGGATCGGTTCCGGGCGATCGTGACGCACGCGTCGCTATGGGAGCTGCGCGGCTTCCACGGCACGACCGACTACGGCCCCGACTGGGAGCGCGAGTTCGGCGACCCCTACACCGATGCCTCCCGCTACGAACAGTGGTCGCCCAGCCGGCTGCTGGCGAACATTCGTACGCCGATGCTGGTCATCCATGGGGAACGCGATCTGCGGGTGCCGATCAGCGAGGCGCTTCGACTGTGGACGGACCTCCGCCGGCATGGCGTGCCGGCACGGTTCCTCTACTTCCCGGACGAGAATCACTGGGTGCTCAAGCCGCAGAACGCGCGGCTCTGGTACGAGACAGTGGGCGCGTTCCTGGACGAGCACCTCCGCGGCCGGCCCTTCGAACGGCCCGCGCTGCTCTGACCACGCGGGCGGCCCGAGCCGCACGGCACGCCGAGTGCAATGAGGCCCGGCATGTTTGCTTTGATTCGACGCTTCGTGATCGGTTGGGTGCTCGTGCGGCTGTTCCGCAAGGTCACGGCCGGTCGCACCGCAACCCCCCGACGGCCTCGCTAGCCGGCGCCTCTCCTCCGCCCGCGTCCGTCAGGCGCGGGCGGCCTCACGCTCGAGGCTGAGCGCTCGCTTGGCCTCGAACCGCCTCGCCTGCGCCTCGAGCTGATCGAGGAAGGTCTTCAGCTCCGCTCGCCGCGCCTCCGCCGAGGCGTCCAGGTTCTCGGCCTCGAACACGCCCCAGTGGCGCAGCAGCGGCCAGACCACCTCGTCGTGGTGGACGCGAAGGTCGTAGATGCCCGCCTTGGCCATCTGTGCCGCCTTGCGCGTGAAGTTCACCATGCCGGCGCCCGGCATCTGGAAGGCGGTCACCTCGTCCGCGATGGCGTGCACGGCCGCCGAGGGATCCACTTTCATCGCCTCCGACAGCATGTCGCGGTAGAAGACCATGTGCAGGTTCTCGTCTGCCGCGATGCGGGTCATGATCTTGTCCGCGACCGGGTCGGTTGAGTAGCGCCCGGTGTTGCGATGGCTGATGCGGGTGGCAAGCTCCTGGAAGGCGACGTACGCGAGCCCTCGCAGCACATTTCCGCCGTCATCGTGGTCGTAGGCGGTCTGGAGCTGATTCATCCGTCCGCGCTCCAGCGCGTATGGGTCGATGTTGCGCGTGACGACGAGGTAGTCGCGCAGGACGATGGCGTGCCGGCCCTCCTCCGCGGTCCATCGGTTGACCCAGTTGATCCATGCGCCGTCGCCCTTGCCGAACATGCGGTGGATCTCGCGGTGGTAGCTCGGGAGGTTGTCCTCGGTGAGCAGGTTCACCTCGAAGGCGATCTGCGCGACGCCGCTGATTCGCGGCTGGTCCGGCGTCCAGGGGTCCTTGTCGAAGTCCCGGCCCATCGAGTAGGGGATGTAGTCGTGCGGGAACCACTCCTTCGCCATGCCGAGATGGCGGTTCATGAGCCGTTCAGCCGCGGGCTCCAGCTCGGTAAGGAGGTCGCGCGCCGGGGTGAAGATCGGGGTCAGCTGCGTCATCGGGTGCTCCACGGTCGGTCGAGAGAAAGGCGCACCACTGCTTCCAGGACGCGCGGGTTCAATTCGAATTGCCTCCATCCTCGCATTATTCGGGCCACGTCACCGGCGTTCGATCAGGCGCGGCGCTCATCGTGGCCGCGGATCCCGCGCTCCTCGAGTGACCGCCTGAGACCGTCGAGGTCCTCCACGGTGACGGTCAATGACTCCACGCGTCCGCCGCGAACCCAGCCACGCTCGACCCAGGATCGGAAGCAGAGGCAGAGGCCGCCGCGCGCGCTGGTGCCGAAGGTGAAGCCATGATCCGCCAACGACCCCCTCGGTCCGATCGCCTTCCACCAGTGGTACGGCCCGGTGATCCGGTACTCCGTCACGTTGTCGAGGGACGTCTCAAGCCGCAGCCGACCGAAGGCCGCGACGAGCATCCCGTCGGCCCGAAGCTCGACCTGTGCCGCACCGGGCCGAACGCCGGCGAGCCGCAGAAGCCACCGCCACGGGGCGTCACGGCGGAGAGGGAATGAGTGCGTCACCCCGATGGTACGAGTCAGCGGCCCGGCCGGCTCACTCGTCAGGGGTACAGCCCGCGCAGAGAGGTCGCATCGGCGACGCGCGCGACCGCGACCATCATGGCCGCGGCACGCAGATCGACCCGCTCGGCCGCGGCCATGGCCTGGATGCCCCCCATCGCGACGTCCATGATGCGGTCGAGCTCCGCCATCACCTGGGGCTCGGCCCACGCGAAGGCCTGCATGTCCTGCACCCACTCGAAGTAGCCCAGCACGATGCCGCCGGCCGCGCAGATGATGTCGGGCACGACGACGACCCCGGCGTCCGCCAGGATCGCGTCCGCGGACGAGGTCGTGGCACCTGCGGCCACTTCCGCCACGATCCGGGCACGAACCTGCGGGGCGTTGGCGGCTGTGATCTCGTCCTGCAGGCCGGCCGCGGCCAGGACCTCGCACTCCATTGCGAGCAGGTCCGCCTTGGACACCGGCTCCGTGTCCGGCATCCCGCGCACCTCATCGCGCTCGCGCATCCAGCGGATGGCCGATGAGACGTTGATGCCCTTCAGGTTCCGCACCGCGTCTCGGTCGTCCGCGATGCCGATGATCGTTGCCCCGATGGCGTCCAGCTCCCCGGCGAGCGTCATGCCGACCCGGCCGAAGCCCTGGATGGCGACGCGCGCCTCGTCCAGCGCGACCCCGGCGTCGCGCGCAGCGGCGGAGATGCATCGGAATGCCCCTCGGGCGGTGGCGCTGCGACGGCCGTGAGTGCCGCCGATCTCCATCGGCTTGCCGATGACCGAGGCGGCCACCGTGTGTCCCCGATGCATCGACACCGTGTCCATCATCCACGCCATCGTCTGGGAGCCGGTGTTGACGTCCGGCGAAGGGATGTCGCGCTCCGACCCGAGCAGGATGCCGATCTCGGTCGTGTAGCGCCGGGTCAGCCCCTGGCGTTCGAGCGTCGACAGCCGCCGCGGGTTCACACGAACGCCGCCCGCGGCGCCGCCGAACGGGATCTGCACCAGGGCCGCCTTCCACGTGTTGAGCATCGCAAGGGCGCGCACTTCGTCCAGGTCCAGCGCGGGCACGTAGCGGATGCCGCCGCTCGCCGGGCCGCGATTGACGTTGTGGTGGACGCGATACCCGGTGTACACGGTGACGCTGCCGTCATCGTGCGTGACCGGGAAGTTCACCGTCAGCTCCCGCTTCGGCATGCGAAGCACCCGGTGCATCGCGGTGTCCAGGCGGAGCCGTTCGGCCGCCTCGTCCAGCTCGCGCTGGGCGTCGGCCCAGATCCCGTTGGTCCCCGTGGCCGGTGGCTTCCGCATGGCCCTAGCCTAGTCCTCGGCGCAAGGCGCGCGCCGTGGTCCGTGCGGTCAGGGGGCGTGGCAGGATACGTGCGCATCCACGCAGCGACGCGCCGGGGCCAGCGAAATCGCCTTGCCGGCGCCAGCAGGAGGAACGCCGATGGCGCCTCGCGTCATGACGGTCTCGGGACCGATTCCACCCGATCGGCTCGGGTTCACGCTGCCGCACGAGCACACCGCGATCGCCCTCTGGCACGTCGAGAAGCGCTGGGACTACTGGGAGCTCAGCGCGGATGACGACCTCATCACCGAGGAGCTGAAGGACTTCCGCCGGCGGGGCGGCGGCACGCTCGTCGAGCTCACCCTGGACGGCGTTGGCCGCGACCCGGTGCGCCTGCGGCGGCTGTCGATCGCCACCGGGCTCAACATCGTGATGGGCACCGGCTGGTATCGCGGAGCCCACTACCCCGCGGAGGCACTCGTCGACCGGCGCAGCGTGGACGAGCTGGCCGCGCGGATCGTCAGGGAACTCGAGGACGGCGTCGAGGGCTCCGGTATCCGTCCGGGGATCATCGGTGAGATCGGGACCGACAAGCCATGGGTGAGCGCAGCGGAGGAGCGTGTCCACCGTGCCGCGGCCCGCGCCGCCGTGGCGACCGGCATGGCGATCACCACCCACGGCGTGCAGTCCGCGGTGGGCCTCGCGCAGCTGCGCATCTTCACCGAGGAAGGGCTGGATCCGGCTCGAGTCGTCATCGGCCACGCGGACTCCCACCATGACATGGACTTCTACCTCGAGGTGCTGGCCACCGGGGCGAACCTGCAGTTCGACTTCCTCGGCCATCGATTCGGCATCGAGGAGGCGCTCGAACCCCGGCTGGTCGAGACGATCGTGGAGCTGTTGGAGCGGGGCTTCGCCCCCCAGCTGCTCCTCTCCCAGGACGTGTGCCACAACCGACAGCTGAAGGCGAACGGCGGCTACGGGTACGTCTACCTTCAGCAGCACTTCCTGCCGACCCTTCGCACCGCGGCGGTGGGGGAGGGTGAGATCCGGCAGATGACGGTCGACAACCCGGCCCGCATCCTCACGATCCCGTAGCGCCCGAGTGGCCGAGCCCCGCGACCCCGTCGCCGACCTGAAGCGAATCGCCTTTCTGCTCGAGGCGCTGCAGGAGCCGGGCTTTCGCGTCAGGGCCTTCCGCAGCGCGGCTGCTGCCCTCGCCGACCTGCCGTCCGACGAGATCGCGGATCGCGCCGCAACCGGCCGGCTACGAGAGCTGACGGGCGTCGGCGAGGTCACCGAGCGCACTATCCTTGAAAGCCTCCGCGGCGAGCCGCCGGTGTACCTGCGACGCCTGGAGGCGACGGAAGCCAAGCCGCAGGCGCAGGGGGCTGCCGAGCTGCGCGAGTCGCTCCGGGGCGACCTGCACGCCCACACCGAGGCCTCCGACGGCCACTTCACCATCGCCGAGATGGCCGCGGCCGCCAGGGAGCTCGGACACGAGTACCTCGCCATCACCGATCACTCGCCGCGCCTCACGATCGCGAACGGGCTGTCGACCGAGCGGCTGCTGCGCCAGCTCGAGGACATCGAGCGCATGAACCGCGAGCTGGCGCCGTTCCGCCTGCTGACGGGCATCGAGGTCGACATCAACGAGGACGGGTCGCTCGACCAGTCGGAAGAGGTGCTCGCACGGCTGGATGTCGTCGTGGGGAGCAGCCATTCCGCGCTGCGGATGGCGTCGGCGGAGATGACGCGCCGCATGGTCACGGCGCTCGCGAACCCACACCTCGACGTCCTGGGCCACTGCACCGGCCGCATGAAGCGCAGGCGCGGCAACCGCCCCGAGTCGGAGTTCGACGCGGACATCGTGTTCGCGGCTGCCGCGCGCTTCGACAAGGCGATCGAGATCAACAGCCTGCCGGACCGCCTCGACCCGCCCAAGCGGCTCCTGCGGCTGGCAGTCGAGTCCGGCTGTCGCGTGTCGATCGACTCGGACGCCCACTACGTGGGGCAGCTCGCGTGGGTCCGTGTCGGCTGCGAGCGGGCGTTCCTGTGCGGCGTCACGCCGGAGCTGATCGTGAACGCGATGCCGGTCGAGGAGCTGCTGGACTGGACGGCATCGCACGGGGCGTGAGCTGGCGCGCGATCTGCATCGGTCAGCCGTGGGGCGCCTCCTGACGCGCCCGCCCGCATTGAGGAGAACCGAATGTCCGTCGCCAAGGTGACCGAGCTGTCCTGCACCTCGACCGAGAGCTTCGAGGATGCCGTCCGGCAGGGGATCGACCGCGCCAGCAAGACGCTCCGCGGCGTGAAGAGCGCCTGGGTCAAGGAGCAGCGCGTCAACGTCAACAGGGACGGGGTCGTGGAGTTCCAGGCCAACATCCTGGTGACCTTCGTCCTCGAGGACTGAGCCGGCTCGGACCGATGCGACCGGCGCCTCACGGCGCCGGTCGTCTGCTATTCGGCGGTTTCGGTTCCGTTTCCAGGCTCGGCGAGGCCGATGCGGCCCTCGTTGCGCACGAAGCGCGACCGGTAGGTCGGGTTGCTCACCCGCTGGCTCACCATCGCGGCGTCCAGCGTCTTACCACTGCGGGGCGGCGCATACCGGCCACGCTCACTGATCGCTGCGGCCAGCTCCCCGGCGGACATCGGTCCCCGCTCCGCGAGCACGGCCATCATCTCGTCGTGGAGCGCGACGCGGCCCGCTGAGGGAGAAGCAGCGATGCGCTTCACCGGACGCCTCGGGGGTGGGTCCGCCTCGAGCCGCGGCTCCGCGCGCGCGTCGGGCAGCGGCTCGGCATCGGGTGGCGCATCCTCCGCGTCGCGGCCGTCATCGCCCGCGCCAAGGTCCGCAGCCGCGGGCTGATCATCAGACTCGGCGTCGGACTCCTGGGCGGCGGGCCCGACCTCCGGCGCCGGGGCTTCGATGCCGGCCGCCGTCTCCAGCGCGGCCACGCGTGCCGTCAGCTCGCCCAGCCGCGTCGCGAGGTCGCCGGCCGCGGCGGGCGTCGGCATGCCCTGGCGAACGGCGTCGATGCGCTCTTCGATCCACTGCCGCACCAGGTCACCGGGCCGCATGCCGGCGTCGCCGGCGAGCTGCTTGAGCGTGTTCACCCGGCGTGGGTCCAGCCGGATCGACATGGCTCCCTCGTCCGGCGGGCGATCGAACCGGGGACGTGGGGAGAACGGCCGCTCCCCGCCACGCGCCGCGTACGGAGGTCGATCGCCCGAGGGTCGCTCGCGCGGCGGATACGCAGGACGGTCGCCGGAGGGTCGCTCACGCGGCGGGTAGGCCGGCCGATCACCTCCCGAGCGGTCCCGCGGCTGCCATTCGCCGCCTCCGGGTCCGCCGCGGCGGGGTGGGCGATCGGATCGGTCGCGGTCGGTTCGGTCGTTTCGGCGGTCCGGGCCGCCGCGTCGGTTGAAACTCATCGGTTAAAACAGTACGCCGATTTTCAACCGGGCGCCAGCGCAGCCATTGACGGCTAGAAGGAGCCAGAGGCGCCGCCCCCTCCTCCACCGCCGCCACCGGAGAACCCGCCGCCGCCGCTGCTGCTCGAGGAGCTCGACGCAGGGGTGGAACCGACGCTGCCGAGCGCGTCGAACATGCCGCCGATGTCTGGCACGGCGGAGCTGGAGAAGATGCTGCCCGATGCCGGGGTGATCCCGCCCGAAAGGTCGGCGGCCGCGGCACCGGACCAGCCCGATGACGAGCTCGTCCCGAGCCAATGTGGGTAGTACGCGCCAGCCGACGAGCCATCCGCCGTCCGCTGCTGCTCGAGCCCGCGGGCGAGGACGGTGGTGACCTCGTCGTGGAGCCCGAGCGCGATCCCCCAGACGACTGCGCGGTCGGGCGTCGGGGCGAGCCTGGCGATCTCGGGCTGCGCGACCACCTCCCCCATGCTGCGCGCCTGCTCCATCGTCTTCTGCAGGGTCCGGCGGTAGGCGGTCAGCATCGCGTCAACGTATGCGCCATTGCTGGTGCGCTGGCTCATCGCACGGGCGAAGAGGAACGTGCCGAGGCCGCCCACGAGGAGGGCGCCACCGGCCAGCAGCGCGCCGCTCATCGGCACCGACAGTCCCACCCAGATCCCGCCGGCGCCCAGGAGCGCCAGGCCCGCGGCCAGCGCGGTCATGCCGTGGATCGATGGGCCCGGCATGCGCTCGAGCCATCCGAGCCTCACCGCCTCCTGTTCGAATGCCCGCTTGATGGGCGAGAGCTCCGAGTTGACGCGCCAGAGCCGTTCACGCCGCAGGCGGCCGGAGCCACCGGCGAGTGTCTTCAGGGTG
>JASLBU010000259.1 GCA_030146365.1 Candidatus Limnocylindria bacterium
ATGCGCAACTTCCGCGCCGGGGAAGGCCGCATAGATGGCCGGCACGATGCCGCACGCGATCTTCGTCGAGACCGATGTGGACGGGCACGGCCTGGTCGGGGCGTATGCCGCGGAGCTGCCCGGATGCGCCGTCTTCGCTCCGAGCGATGAGGAGGCGACGGCCGCCATGCCGCGCCGGGTGAGCCGCTTTACCGCGTGGTTGCGCGCCAACGGGGAGGACGTGGCGGATTTTGTCGGGGACAACTGGTACGAGGTCGAGCGCGCCGCGGCCAGCGATGCCGACGGCGGCCGCCGGCGGGCGGCCTTCACGCTAGACGAGCTTCCGCCCTCGACGGACGAGTTCGCGAGGTGGCTCGCCTGGCTGGAACTGGCGCGCGAGGAGATGGCCGACGCGCTCGACGCAGGGGATCCGGGCGAAGCGGCCGAGCTGCTCGACGCGATCGAGCGGCAGGACCTGGCGTTCCTGCGGGAGCTCGGCGCGGAGGCACCTCAGTTGACCGCTGACCCGGTGGACCGGCTCTACGCCGCGCGCGATGCGCTGACCGACGCGATCGACGCGGCCGGGCCCGGCCATGACGGCGTGCGCAGGGTGCTCCGGCTGGCGATCGCGGACGACCTGCGGGCGGCCGAGGCACTGCGCGCGACGGCGTGACCGACCTCGCCAGCGCCGCACCGAAGCGGCTCCGCCACGCCGGGGACTGGCCGACGCCGACGCCGCGGCGCGCGGCCCCGGGCACGGAGCTGCGCCGCCTCCAGGACTCGATGCCGCGCTGCGCTGGCGGCGCGTCGCCCGTCCTCTCCGGCGACGGGACCGAGCCCGCCATGCTCATCGGTCAGGCGCCCGGGTGGCGCGAGATCGAGACGGGCGTGCCGTTCGCCTGGGACGCCGGGAAGCGGCTCTGTGGCTGGCTTGCGATCGCCGGCATCAGCGTCACCGACTTTCGGGGGCGCTGGTACGTCACGAGCATCGGGAAGTGTTACCCGGGTCGTGCGCCCGGATCGTCCGTCGACAAGCCGCCGCCCAGGACGGAGATCGCCCGTTGGACACCGTTCCTCCTGGAGGAGATCCGGCTGGTCCGCCCGAGGCTGATCCTGCTCGTCGGCGGCCTGGCCCACCGGTTCGCCTTTGGCGGCGGCGCGCGACTCGACGAGCTGGTCGGGCGGGAGCTGACCTGGGCCGCAGCGCCCGGCGCGTCGGTGCTCTGCCTGCCCCATCCATCCGGCGCCTCGACCTGGCTCAACGATCCGGCCCGCGTGGAGCTCTGGCGGCAGGCGATCGGGCGGCTCGCGGAGCGCTGGTCGGAGGTGGCGACGTGAGGCGCGAACAGCGGCTCTGGGTGCTCGGGATCGCGGCGCTGGCGGGGTTCGTCGCGCTCATGATCCTCATCGGGTCGACCGGCTCTGCACGGCCGGACGTCGACCCGCTCACCGTGGAGGAGGTGCTTGCCGGAGGGGACCCTGCGACGCGCTTCGGTGACGAGGAGCTCCACGTGGTGGGGTGGTACGCGGAGCTCGACGCGGACTGCGAGGGCGACGATGGAGGGGCCGACGCCGAGGTCGCGTGGCTCCAGGCCGAGTGCCCGCTCCGCGTCCTGATGCCGGAGCAGCCGAACGCCGACGTCACCCAGGAGGAGCTGCTGCGGGATGGGCTGCGCCTGGCGGCGCCACTCGGCAAGTCATTCCCATCACGCGCAGAGCCGCGCGGGGCGAACCTCCGGGGTCAGCAGCTGGTCTATATCGGCCATTTCGCCGACCCGGCGGCCGCCTCCTGCGTGCCGGAGCGCGAGGAGCGGTGCCGGAACACGTTCGTGGCGACCGACTACGACGAGCAGGTCCGCTAGTGGCCGGAGCGAACCTCAGCTCCCCGTTGTCATGTCGAGCAGTCCCGCTTCCCGGGCCCGCTTCATGAACCAGGCGAACGCGGCCAGGGCCACCGGGACTGCGACCGCCGTGCTGAGGACGAGGTAGAGCATCACCGTCCCGTCCGAGAGCGCGCCGATGTCGCCCGGCGAGCCGTGGCCGAGCAGGCCACGGCGCGATGCCTCCAGCCACCAGGTGGTGGGCGAGGCGTACGCGACCGGGTGCAGGAAAGCCGGCAGCAGGTCGATCGGGAAGATGGCGCCCGAGATGAGGTAGAGGGCCCCGGCAATCGCCTCGGGGTACGACCAGGCTTCCTGCCGCAGCTGGAGGCACCACCCGGCCATGAACACGCCGAGGGCGATGACCGAGGTGAGCCCGAGCACGAGCGCCGGCACCAGCACGATGACGTTCGGTCGGAGCTCGACACCCAGGAAGATGACGCCGACGGCCAGGGTGAGCGCGACCGCCACGAAGCTGACGAGCACTCGGGCAAGCGATCGTCCGAGGAGGAACGGGAAGAGCGAGGACGGCGTGACGACGACGTACTTCATCATCCGATAGCGCTCGCGGTCCTCCAGGATCGACTGCACCAGGCCCCCCATCACACCCAACACGACGTTCCAGAGCGCACTGCCGACGATCAGGAACTGCAAGAACTCCGTGTTCTGGCCCTGGGTCACCACTTGGAACATCACGACGAGGATTCCCGCGGCGGCCAGCGGCTTGGCGAGCGTGTAGACCGCGAACAGGAAGGGATCCGACCAGTTCGATTCGATCGCCCAGCCCAGCCCGATGGCAGTCCTGAAGCTTCGCCACGCGTCGGCGAGCGTGACGCCCCGGATCGGGGCGGTCCGCCCGGTCACTGCCATCGGAGCGTCAGGCGTCCCTCGCGCCGCGCAAGGGTCTCGAGGTAGCCGAGGGCGAGTCGCGCTCCGACCAGGAAGACGACCCCCATCGCCACAAGGATCGCGATCTCGAGTCGCACGGGCAGGATGCCCTGCGTGTCACCGCCGGCGAACGCGAGCTGGCGCATCGCATCGAGCCCGACGCCGAGTGGCAACGTCGCCATGACGAGCCCCGCGAGCGGCCCGATGCGCGCGAGCGGGAAGTTGACGCCCCCGAGGAAGTAGATCGGCTCCTGGAGGAGCTGCGCGAGGTGGAATGCCTCGCGTCCCCAGAGCAGGAAGAGCGAGGCGAAGAGCATCCCCATCCCGTACAGCGGAATCATCGTGAGCACGAAGACCGCCACCAGGAGAAGCGGGTCGACGATGTCGTACGTGACGCCGTACAGCAGCGAACCGATGCCGATGACCGCGAGAGCTCGCGAGCTGGTCATGACGAGGCCGCCGACCGCCATCCCGGCCAGCACGCTCATGAGATGCATCGGCGCGGTGAAGTACAGCTCAAGGTTGCCCTGGTCCTTCTCCCAGTAGAACTGGGCCGCCATCATCCACACCACGTTGAGCCAGAAGGCGGTCATTGCCCCGCCGAGGACGACGAACCCGACGTACTCCTCCGGTGCGTCGAGCGCGCGATACACGAGCACGAAGGCGCTCACTGCCAGGAACGGGAGGAGGATCTCGAAGAAGATCCACGAGGGCTCCCGGGTCAGGCCGATGATGCGTGGGTAGGCACGCCCGAACATGGCTCGCAGGTTCATTCGCACCACGCGGCCGGTCGACCAGTCGGCCGCCTCCCTCGGGTTCGACGCTTGGGCGCCGCGGAAGCCGCTCATGTCTCCGTGCCGTTTCCGTCCTCGTCGCCGAAGCCACGCCCGACGAGCTCGACGAACACGTCCTCGAGGCTGGGCTCGGACTTCGCGAGTCCGACGAGGTGCGCGCCACGCTCCGCGACCGCGGTGACGACGCTCGTCAGGGCGGAGTCATCCGCCAGCGCAACCTTGATCGCCACCCGGTCCGACCCCGCCGCGTCGCCCACGTCGTCGGCACGGACGGCGGACAGGACGCCCGGCAGGTCCGCGAGCGCGGCCATGCCCCCATTCGGGGGGAGCTGGTCGAGCTCGATCCGGAAGATCGACTCGCCCTGCACGCGCCGCCGGAGCTCCTCTGGCGTGCCGAGCGCGAGGATCTTGCCGCGGTCCACGATGGCGATGCGGTCGCACAGCTGCTCGGCCTCGACCATGTAGTGCGTCGTGAGGAGCAGGGTCCGCCCGGGCGCCGCCGCCTTCCACGCCAGGGTGTGCTCGCGGAGGTCGCGTGCCGCGGCAACGTCGAGCCCGAGGGTGGGCTCGTCGAGAAAGAGGACCCATGGATCGTTCAGCAGTCCGCGGGCGAAATTGAGCTTCTGTCGCTGGCCCGTGGACAGCGTCCGCACCTTCTGCTGCCGCTGCTCCCCGAGGCCGACGGTCTCGATCAGCTCGTCGACCCGGCGCCATCCCTCACGGTTCGGCAGGCCGTAGAACTGGCTGAACATCCAGAGCTGCTCCCGGACCGTGAGGAGCCCGTAGCCGGACTGCTCGCCCCCCGACACCATGTTGATGACACGCCGAATCTTCGCCGTCTCGGTGACCACGTCGAAGCCGGCCACCCGAGCGGTTCCACTGGTCGGGATGAGCAGCGTCGTGAGGATCTTGATCAGCGTCGTCTTGCCCGCGCCGTTCGGCCCGAGCAACCCGAAGTATTCGCCGGGATGGACGTCCAGGTCGACGCCACCCAGCGCGGTCACCGGGTCGGGCTTTGCCTTGTAGACGCGGGTCACACCGCGGGCATGGATCGCGAGGTCGTCAGGCATCGGAAGGCAGCGGAACGGCTCCGGACTCGGCGGGCGGGAGATGGATCCTAGCACCGGCGAGATCGCCGATGCGGGGGACGAACGTCACCCGGAGACGGTCATGCCCGCCGCAATCATGCGCCGCAATCAGCCGTCCTCGTGCTCGCCGTCGCAGCCACCCGGCTCGTGGTCACAGTCGACGGCGAACAGATGTGCCCCGCGGATCGAGAGGAGCGCAGCGATGACGTCGTGCTCCGTCGCGCCGTCAGGGACCGGCGCTCGGAGGGCGAGCTCCACCCGCGCGGAAAGGGTCGCGGACCGGCGCGCGGTCGGCGCGAAGACGCGCCACATGTCGGCTCCCGTCCATATG
>JASLBU010000265.1 GCA_030146365.1 Candidatus Limnocylindria bacterium
GTCAGCGCAGCGGCGAGCCGGGCCAGTGTGTCGTCGGATAGTTCCTCACCGTCGGAGACTCGCGCGGCGGCGGCCATGGCGGCTTCGATGTCGGTACGCGCGTCGACGTCGGAACGGACGGCGCCGATGTCGTCGATGACGGCGGCCAATGCATCGGTGCGCGCCGGGTCGGTGACGGCGATGACCTCTTGGAGGTCGGCTCGCCGAGCGTAGAGCCTTCGCCCGTCCAGCACGGCGGCCATCGCCATCGGCGACGCCGACGGATCCTCGACGGTGCCCGCGTTACCGCAACCGTCGGCGCAGTGCCACCGCCCGCCTGCCGCGACCCTGTCGACGACATGGGCGGCGAGGAGCTCGATGCCTTGCTCGTCCAGCCTGCTCGCCAGCGCCGCGGTCAGCTCTCGGTACTCCTCGTTGCACATCCGGCAACTCGCACCGTCCTCGTCGACGACAACCGCGATTGCGGCGTCGGGGTGAGCAGCGGCGGCCACCTCGGCGATCTGATCGATGGAATCGGTCAGCTCGTCGGAGAGGTCGACGCGCATGACGCATCCCATCGCGCCGCGATCGACGGTGACCAGAACGAGGGACTTCTCCGGAACGAAGCCGAGCACCGCGGGCAGTGCGGCGATCAGGACGCCGGGCCGGCTGAGGTGGAAATCGGGTGATTGCGATGTCGTCATGCGCTGACCTTCTCCGCCGGCAGGGACTGCCTGCGGCCGTCAGCGGGTGCGGCCCGCGAAGGTGGGGATCAATTCTCGGTTGGGGATGATTCAGTCGGTTCACCGGCGTGCCACACGAACAATTCACCTCCCGGCGATGCCGCTCGGCGTGCGAGATCGGCGTAACCGGCGTAGACCTTTTGCCATGGCTTCCATGCTCGAGTACGACCTCGTCGTCATCGGTTCGGGTCCGGGTGGCCAGAAAGCCGCGATCGCCGCGGCGAAGCTCGGCAAGTCGGTCGCGGTCATCGAACGCGGCCGGATGCTGGGCGGCGTTTGCGTGAACACCGGGACGATCCCGTCGAAGACGCTTCGCGAGGCGGTGGTCTACCTCACCGGCATGAGCCAGCGCGAGCTGTACGGTGCCAGCTATCGCGTCAAGGAGAAAATCACCGCCGCGGACCTGCTGGCGCGTACCTCCCACGTGATCAACAAGGAGCAGGACGTCGTCCGCTCTCAGCTGATGCGCAACCGGATCGATCTGATCCAGGGCCACGGGCGGTTCCTCGACGAGCACACGGTTCTGGTCGAGGATCCCACCCGAGGCGAGCGCACGACCGTCAGCGGTGAGTACATCGTGATCGCCACCGGCACCAAGCCGGCCCGACCGGCCGGCGTCGAGTTCGACGAGGACCGTGTGCTGGACTCCGACGGCATCCTCGACCTCAAGTCGCTGCCCGCGACGATGGTCGTGGTGGGCGCGGGTGTGATCGGTATCGAGTACGCATCGATGTTCGCCGCGCTCGGCACCAAGGTCACCGTGGTGGAGAAGCGCGACAACATGCTCGACTTCTGCGACCCGGAGATCATCGAAGCCCTGAAGTTCCACCTGCGCGACCTGGCGGTGACGTTCCGGTTCGGCGAGGAGGTGACCGCCGTCGACGTCGGCGCCGCGGGCACCGTCACGACGCTGGCCAGCGGCAAGCAGATTCCCGCCGAGACCGTGATGTACTCCGCCGGCCGGCAGGGCCAGACCGAGCACCTGGACCTGGCCAACGCCGGACTGGAGGCCGACTCCCGCGGGCGCATCGACGTCGACAGCAACTTCGCGACCAAGGTCGACCACATCTACGCCGTCGGCGATGTGATCGGCTTCCCGGCGCTGGCCGCCACCTCGATGGACCAGGGCAGGCTGGCCGCGTACCACGCGTTCGGTGAGCCGGCGAAGGGGATGACCGACCTGCAGCCAATCGGCATCTATTCGATTCCCGAGGTGTCCTACGTCGGCGCCACCGAGGTGGAGCTGACCCGCAGCGCGGTTCCCTACGAGGTCGGGGTGTCACGCTACCGCGAGCTGGCCAGGGGGCAGATCGCCGGCGACTCCTACGGCATGCTCAAGCTGCTGGTGTCGACCGGCGACCTGAAGCTGCTCGGCGTGCACATCTTCGGCACCAGCGCCACCGAGATGGTGCACATCGGCCAGGCCGTGATGGGCTGCGGCGGCACCGTCGAGTATCTCGTCGACGCCGTGTTCAACTACCCCACCTTCTCGGAGGCCTACAAGGTCGCGGCCCTCGACGTGATGAACAAGCTGCGGGCGCTCAACCAGTTCCGCATCTAGCTGCGCTCGGCCGCAGTCGGCATACACACCTATCGAAGGCCGCGATACCAGGGCCGATGGCTACGAATGCCGAGCGGTGGGTATGGGATGGCCGGCAGTGGGAACGCAACGTGCGCGAGACTAGTTGTCACTGGTACGAAGGCATTCACTGTCTTGGCACTGCGGCAAGGAGGCGAGGGCACATGGCTGACGAGGCCGGCATCCCCGAAGAGCATTATCAACCCGATCAGTCCGGCATGTACGAGCTGGAGTTTCCCGCTCCCCAACTGTCGTCGGCTGACGGGCGCGGCCCGGTGCTCATCCACGCGCTCGAGGGGTTCTCAGACGCCGGACATGCGATCCGGCTGGCCGCTCGGCACCTCAAGAACTCGCTCGACACCGAGCTGGTGGCGTCGTTCGCGATCGACGAGCTGCTCGATTACCGGTCGCGGCGACCCCTGATGACGTTCAAAACCGACCACTTCACCCACTACGAAGATCCGGAGCTGAACCTCTACGCGTTGCACGACAGCGTCGGCACGCCGTTCCTGCTGCTCGCGGGGCTCGAACCCGATCTGCGCTGGGAGCGGTTCATCACCGCGGTGCGCCTGCTGGCCGAACGGCTGGGCGTGCGCCGCGTGATCGGGCTGGGCACCATTCCGATGGCGGTTCCACACACCCGCCCGATCTCGATGACCGCGCACTCCAACGACAAGGAACTGATCGCCGAGCACACCCCGTGGGTCGGTGAGGTGCAGGTGCCCGGCAGCGTGTCGAACCTGCTCGAGTTCCGGATGTCGCAGCACGGCCAAGAGGTCGTCGGGTTCACCGTCCATGTTCCGCACTACCTCGCCCAGA
>JASLBU010000026.1 GCA_030146365.1 Candidatus Limnocylindria bacterium
CTCGATCTGCACCACCAGGTCGATGGCGCCCATGTCGATCCCCAGCTCGAGGCTCGAGGTGGCGACCAGCGCCGGCAGCTGGCCCTGCTTCAGCTGCTCCTCGATCTGGAGCCGCTGCTCGCGCGCCACGCTGCCGTGATGGGCGCGCACGAGCTCCTCGCCAGCCAGCTCGTTCAGGCGCTGCGCCAGGCGCTCCGCCAGGCGGCGCGAGTTCACGAAGATCAGCGTGGACCGATGCGCCCGGATGAGCTCCAGCAGCCGGGGGTGGATGCTGGGCCAGATGGAGTGGCGTGCCTCCGGCCCGGCAGCAGGGCCACCGGGCGCCTCGTCCACCTCCATCGCCTCGCCCATGCGGGCCATGTCGTCGACCGGGACGATGACCTCGAGGTCGAGCGTCTTGCGCGCCCCGGCGTCGACGATCTCCACCTCGCGGTCGGCGCCCCCGAGGTAGCCGGCGATCGCCGAGAGCGGACGCTGGGTCGCCGAAAGGCCGATGCGCTGCGGGTCGGCGTCGGCGAGATGGCTCAACCGTTCGAGGCTGAGCCCCAGGTGCGAGCCTCGCTTCGTTGCCGCGATGGCGTGCACCTCGTCGACGATCACGTGCTCCACCCCTCGCAGGATCTCGCGTGCCTGGCTGGTCAGCAGCAGGTACAGGGACTCCGGGGTCGTGACCAGGATGTCAGGGGGCGACTTCGCGATCTGCCGCCGGACCTCTGCCGGCGTGTCGCCGGTGCGGCTGGCCACGGTGACCTCCGGCACCTCCACTCCCAGCCGCTGTGCGGTGCGCCGGATGCCCGCCAGCGGCGCGCGGAGGTTCCGCTCGACGTCATACGTCAGGGCCTTGAGCGGGCTCACGTAAAGGACCCGCACGGTCGCCGTACCTGGCCGTGGCGTGGTCTGCAGCCGATCGAGACACCAGAGGAACGCGGCGAGCGTCTTTCCGGACCCGGTCGGCGCATGGATCAGCGCATGGCGGCCGGCGCTGATGGCGGCCCATCCCAGCTCCTGTGCGCGGGTGGGCCCGGCGAAGGCCTCGTCGAACCAGGTTCGGGTGGCCTCGCTGAAGGGGGCGAGCGGGTCGGCGGCGGGCTTCTTCGGCCGGGTCGTGGTCACGGGCGACTCAGTCTATCGGTCCTTCAGCCTCGCACCGATTCCTGCCATCCGGTGTCGCCTACGCGGCCGTCACTCCCACTTGAAGAGCCACACCGCCACGGCGAAGGTGATGACGGCCCACACGCCCATCCCGAGCAGCTGCGGGCCGAGGTCCACGAGGGTCGCACCTTCGTTCATCACGCCCCGCAACGCCTCGTTCACGTAGGTGAGCGGCATGAACTGCGTGACGTTCAGCAGCAGCTCCGGCATCGCGTCGCGGGGGAAGAAGACGCCCGACAGGAAGAGCATCGGCAGGCTGATCAGATTGGCCACCGGCGCGGCCTGGTCCTCGTTCTTCGCCCAGCCGGCGACCGCAAAGCCGACCGCCAGGAAGATCAGCAGCGCAAGGCCGACGATCACGGCGAGGACCAGCCACGACCCGAACATCTGGAGGCCGAACCAGATGCCGATGCCGATGAGGATCGCCACCTGCACGTATCCGAGCACCAATCGGCTCGCGACCTGCGCCGACAGGAAGTACGCAGGCGATGTCGGCGTGGCGAACAGCCGCCGCAGCGCACCGGTCCGCTTCAGCTGCACGAAGCCGAAGGCGACGCCGAAGAGGCCGAGCTGCATCACCGTCATGCCGACGATGCCGGGCACCAGGAAGTCGATGTAGCCCAGGTCGCGCGACTCGACCGACTCGAACGTGACCGGTGCGGTGAATCCGCCGGGAGGCGGTGGAGGGCCTCCGCCGGCCGTCGCGAGCGCCTGGCCGACCGCCTGCTGGAGCAATCCCTGCCCGACCTGCGACTGCGCCGGATCGGACGTGGAGGCGTAGGCCACGAGACCGGTCGCGGCGCCGGCCGTCGGATCGAAGCCTGGCGGGATGACGAGCACGAAGCCGCGGTTCCCCTCCTCGAGCTCGGCCAGCTCCGCGTCGCGCGCACCCTCGCTGATCTCGAGGTACTCGAACGCTCCGAGTCCCTCGACCAGGGCGGCGCTCCCGTCGCTGGCGGCCTCGTCCACCACGCCGAGCGACACGGTCGTCGACCCCTCGAAGTTCAGCACGCCGAAGATCAACATGATGATGAGCGGCAGGAAGAGGCTGAAGAACAGCGCCACGCGGTTGCGGACGAACATCTTCACGCTCGCGGCGAACAGGGCCCACCACAGCCCGAAGCGCCGGCCCATCGTCACTCGCCCTCACGCAGCTCGTGGCCGGTCAGGTCGATGAACACGTCTTCAAGATTGGCCAGTCTCTCCACGCGCTCCTTCGTGAAGCCGCGGCCGACGAGCTGGTCGACGAGCGCCTGCGGCGTGTCGAGCGCGATGATGCGGCCCCCATCCATGATCGCGACCCGATCGCAGAGCTCTTCGGCCTCTTCCATGTAATGGGTCGTCAACACCACGGTGTGCCCGCGATCGCGCAGCCTGCGGACCAGCGCCCACAGGTGTCGGCGGGCCTGCGGATCGAGCCCGGTCGTCGGCTCGTCCAGGAAGAGGACGCGCGGCTCGTTCACGAGCGCCGAGGCGATGCTGAAGCGCTGCTTCTGGCCGCCCGACAGCGTCCGCACCTGGCTCCGCGCCTTGTCGGTCAGCTCGACCTCGGCCAGCAGCGCCATCGGGTCAACCGCCCTGCCGTACAGGCGCCCGAACAGGTCGAGCAGCTCGAGGAGGGTGAGCTCGTCGAAGAACGCCGATGCCTGGAGCTGGATGCCGATGCGCCGCTTGACCTCCCGCGGGTCGGCCCGGACGTCGACGCCATCGATCACCGCGCCGCCCTCGTCGATCGGGCGCATGCCCTCGATCATCTCGAGGGTGGTCGTCTTTCCGGCGCCGTTGGGCCCCAGAATGCCGAACACCTCTCCCTGGGCCACCTCGAAGCTGACGCCGTCGACGGCCACGAGGTCGCCGTAGCGCTTGCGGAGCTCGGTGACGACGATGATCGGCGTGCCGGGCGCGGCGGCGCCGGACCGGCTGAAGCTCGGGACGGTCATGGCCGCCATCGTAGCCGAGCCCGCTCCGCGCCGGAGCATGGGGACACTGCTCCCGGGCGGGTAGGGTAATTCGCGGGGGACGGCGCTAGGCTGCCGATATGTCAGCTCGACGGGGCCGGGGAAGGCCAGCCCATCCGGACGTCCTGACGCCCGCGGAGTGGCAGGTGCTGGACTGGGTGCGCCATGGCGTCACGCGGCGAGAGATCGCCCGGCGCCGCGGCACCAGCCTGGACGCGGTGAAGTACCACCTCGCCAACATCACGGGCAAGCTCGGCCTCGGCGCCGGCGCGGAGCTTCGCCGATGGCCCGGCATCCCGGCCGACAGCCCCATCCATCACAGGAGCCACCATCCGATGTCAGACCCGATCAACGTCATGCGGCTCGGCCAGGTCTCGGTCCTGTGCCGCGACGTGACGCGGACCGAGGAGTTCTACCGAGACACACTCGGCCTGCAGCACCTGTTCACCTTCGGTGACCTTGCCTTCTTCCAGGCCGGCGAGACCCGCATCTTCGCCCGGGTGGTCGCGGACGAGGAGTGGCGGGCCGGCTCGATCCTCTACATGGTGGTCCCCGACATCCGGGCCGCCCACGCAGCCCTCGCCGACGCGGGCGTGACGCTCCAGGGAGCCCCGCACCGAATCCACACCCACGATGACGGGACCGAAGAGTGGATGGCGTTCTTCGAGGATCCGGACGGCAACACGCTGGCCTTCATGTCCACCGCGTCCCCCTCGCCGGCCTGAGTCAGCCGGCGCGCAGCTCGATCACCGTGCGGTACAGGTCGGCCGTCTGCCGGGCGATCGCCTCCCATCCGAACCGCTCGACGGCCCGACGCCGAGCAGCCCGACCCATCACGTCACGGGTCACCGGATCGGCCATCAGCGCATTGATGGCGCCCGCCAGGTTCCGCTCGAAGCGGTCGGGGTCGACTGGCACCATCGGCTCGTCCAGGCGCAGCTCGACCGGCACGAGGAGGCCGGTCTCGCCGTCGACCACGACCTCCGGGATGCCGCCGACGGCCGAGGCCACGACGGGCGTCTCGCAGGCGGCCGCCTCGAGGTTGATGATCCCGAACGGCTCGTAGACCGACGGGCAGCAGAACACCGCCGCGCGGCTGTAGAGCTGGCGCGCCTCTTCCTTCGTCACCATCTCGCCGATCCACACAACGTTGGGCCGAGCCCGCTGAGCCGCCCGGACGCCCTCCTGCATCTCGCGCGCGATCTCCGGGGTGTCCGGCTGGCCGGCGCACAGCACGACGCCGATGCCCGGGTCGAGATGCTCGATCGCACGCACGAGATGGACGATGCCCTTCTGCCTGGTGATGCGCCCGACGAACAGGACGTAGGGCACCGCCGGGTCGACGCCGTGGCGCGCCAGGGCATCGGTCGCGCGGGCCGGGCGGTAGAAGTCGGGGTCGATCCCGTTGTGGATGACGTGCACGCGGGCCGGGTCGACGTCGAACAGGCGCAGGATGTCCTCCCGGGTGCCGTGGCTGACCGCCACGACCGCCTCGGCCGTCTCGATGGCCGTCCGCTCGATCCATGAGCTGATGTCGTAGCCGCCGCCGAGCTGCTCGCGTTTCCAGGGACGCAGCGGCTCCAGCGAATGCACCGTGAGCACCAGCGGGATGCCGTACGCGAGTCGGACCAGCAGCCCCGCAAGGTGCGTGTACCAGGTGTGCACGTGCACCACGTCGGCGGTGATGGGATCGGCGACCATGCCGAGGTTCCGGGACAGCGCGGCGATCAGCGGTCGGAGGCGCTCGCGTGCCTCGGTGACGTCATGCGCTGCCGGATAGCCTCGGACCCGCCACCCGGCGTCCTCCTCGGATCGGCTGCCGAAGGTGCGGACGTCGAGGTCCAGCAACGGCCGCAGATGCCGCGAGAGCTCGTCCACGTGGACGCCCGCGCCGCCGTAGATCTCGGGCGGGTACTCGTTCGTCAGCAGGAGGGCGCGCATGCGCCCAGCCTACCCCGCCCGGTCGTACGACTCGGAGCGGCCGATGGCCGCGGCGAAGAGCTGCTCGATCTGCCAGAGGTCGAACGGCTTGGAGACGACCGGTGCCCACCGGTTGATCTCCGCCTGGCGCGCCGGATGAGCGGCCGTGCAGACGATGAGGGGGACGTCGGCAAGGCGCGGATCCTCCCGAACCTCGCGGGCGAGATCACCTCCACGGCCGTCCGGCAGGTCGTCGTCAAGCACCAACAGGCTCGGCCTCTCGCTGCCAAGCGCGTTGCGCAGCGAGGCCAGGCGCGTGAAGCCGCGAGCCTCCCAGCCCGCGTCGAGGGCGATCTCCCGGAGCAGCTCCAGGGTCGCCACATCGTCATCGACGATGTAGAGGACCGGCGCGTGCCTGCCCTCCGTCCCCGGTACGGTGCCCACGTCGGTCACACCGTCCCGGTCCGGGACGATGCTCAGTTGCCGCGCCATGGCGCGCCGGGTGTGCAAATCGCGTGCCGTGCCACGGCCCGAGGCACCATGGCCGTCGATCCTTCCGTACACTGCGGCTGCATGCCCCTGATCAGCACCCGTGCGCTCACGAAGCGCTACCCCGGCGGCGTCACGGCGCTCGACGCGCTGTCGGTCGACATCGACGAGGGAGTGGTCGGACTGGTGGGCGCCAACGGTGCGGGGAAGAGCACGCTGATCAAGATCCTCCTCGGCCTGCTGCCGGCGACGTCCGGTGATGCGACCGTGCTCGACCTCGACACCGCCCGCGAGGGCAGTCGCATCCGTGAGCTGGTGGGCTACATGCCGGAGCACGACAGCCTGCCGGCGGACGTCTCGGCGACGGAGTTCGTCGCGCACATGGCGCGCGTCTCTGGCCTTCCGTCAGGCGCAGCACGCGAGCGAACCGCCGACGTCCTGCGTCACGTGGGGCTGTACGAGGAGCGCTACCGTCCCATCGGCGGCTATTCCACCGGGATGAAGCAGCGAGTGAAGCTCGCCCAGGCGCTCGTCCACGACCCGCGGCTCCTCTTTCTCGACGAGCCGACCAACGGCCTAGACCCGGCGGGGCGAGACGAGATGCTGGCCCTCATCGAGCGCATCGGCCGGGACTTCGGAATCACCGTCATCGTCGCCAGCCACCTGCTCGGCGAGATCGAGCGGGTCGCGGCCTGGCTGGTGGCCATCGACGCCGGCCGGCTGCTCCGCACGGCGCCGCTCGCGAGCTTCACGGAGCGGACCGGCCAGCTGCTGGTGGAGACCGATGACGACGCCGGCCCGCTGGCCGCCCGGCTGTCCGGGCTGGGCCTGGCGGTCGAGGCCGCCGGCCGTACGCTGCTCGTCGACCTCTCCTCGGCGACCGGTGGCGAGTACGCGCCGTACGACGCCGTCCGGGACGAGTCGGTCGCCCTTGGCCTGGCCCTGATCCGGATCGAGCACCGGCGCCACCAGCTCGAGGACCTGTTCCGTGCCGGCGTCGACGGAGGTGAGGATGTCCGCGTCGCCTGAGACGACCGGCGCGATCTACGACATCGGCTACCGCGGCTACGACGGCCCGCGGCTGGGGCGGCGGGGCGCGATCGGGGCCATCGTCGCGGCCGGGCTTCGCGCGGTCTTCGGCCTCGGCCGGTCGGGCAGGTCGAAGGTCCTGCCGTGGGGGGCGGTCGCGCTGGCCCTCCTGCCGGCCGGCATCGCGGTCGCGGTTCGCGTGCTGGTGGGCGAGCTCATCGAGCTGTACAGCTATGAGAACTACCTGTGGGAGATCGGGGGGCTGTTCGCGATCTTCATCGCCGCACAGGCTCCGGAGCTGGTCGTGAACGACATGCGCCACCGGGTGCTGCCGCTCTATTTCAGCCGGCCCATCGGCCGCCTTGACTATGTCATCGCGAAGCTGGCGGCCCTCATCCTCGCCCTGCTCGCACTCACCCTGCTCCCGGTCCTCCTCCTGTTCCTGGGCCGCGTGCTGGCGGCCGAGGATGCGCTCGCCGCGCTGGGCGAGGAGATCGGCGCCCTGCCGGGCATCGTCGGCAGCGGGCTGCTGCACGCGGTCGTGCTCGCGAGCATCGGCCTCGCGGTCTGCGCCGTGGCGGGACGGCGCGCGTATGCCGCGGCTGCTGTGCTGGCCATCTTCCTCGTCGGCAGCGTGGTGAGCGGAGTCTTCGAGGACCGAGGCGGAGCGCTCCAGGCGCTGAGCCCGTTCGCCCATCCGCTGGCCATCCTCGACGGCGCGCGGGAGTGGCTCTTCGGCAGCACGGTGGCCGGCTCGCCGGTGGCGGATGCTGGCGTGCCGCTGCCGTTCTATGGCCTGGCGACCCTCGTCCTGCTCGGGATCTGCTGGGCGGTGCTCGCGATCCGCTACCGGAGCATCTCGGCATGAGCGCGCTCACCCTGGCCGCGGTGTCCCGGTGGTACGGCAACGTCGTTGCCGTCAACGACGTGTCGTTCGAGGTGGGGCCCGGGATCACCGGGCTGCTCGGCCCGAACGGCGCCGGCAAGACGACCCTGCTGCACATGATGGCGGGCTTTCTGGCGCCCTCCGCCGGTGACGTGCTGCTGGACGAGACGCCCACCTGGCGTCACCCGGAGATCTACCGCCGAATCGGCTTCGTCCCCGAACGGGAGGCGGTCCAGCCGTACCTCACCGGCCGGCAGTTCGTGGCGGCATCAGCGCGCCTGCAGGAGCTGACCGACCCCGAGGCAGCCGCTGATCGGGCCATCGAGATGGTGGACCTGGGCGCGGCGGCCCGCCGCTCCATCGGCGGCTATTCGAAGGGGATGCGGCAGCGGGTGAAGGTCGCCGCCTCGCTGGTCCACGAGCCGCCTGTGCTCATCCTCGACGAGCCGTTCAACGGCATGGACCCCCGTCAACGGCTCCACATGATGGACCTGCTGCGCGCCATGGCCGCCGATGGACGCACGATCCTGTTCTCGAGCCACATCCTCGAAGAGGTCGAACGCATCAGCGACCGCGTGCTCGTCGTGGTGGCGGGCCGGCTGGCCGCCGCAGGTGACTTCCGCCGCATCCGGCGGCTGATGACAGATCGTCCGCACAGCTTCACCGTCCGGTCCTCCGATGACCGGGCGCTCGCGCGCGAACTGCTCGCCAGCCCCCTGGTCGAGGCGGTCGAGATCCGTGACGGCACGCTGACCATCAGGACGAGCGACTACGGCGCCCTGACGCGCGCGATCGGGCCAGCGGCGCAACGAGCTGAGGCGGCGCTCCTCGAGCTGCGGCCGGCCGACGAGTCGCTCGAATCCGTGTTCAGCTACCTGGTGCGCCGGTGATCGCGACGCTGGCGTCCATCACGTTCCGCGGGCTGCTCAACAGGAGGCGGACGCTGCTGCTGGCCCTCGTTGGGGCGTTGCTGCTGCTCATCGCCGTCCTGTCGCGCCTCTCCGGGGGAAGCGAGGCGGACAGCCGCGAGTTCACCGGCCGGCTGCTGGCCGACTTCGGCCTCGGCGTGCTGCTCCCGCTGGTGGCCGTGATCATCGGCACGGCGGCGATCGGGTCCGAGCTGGAGGACGGCACGCTCGTGTACCTCCTTGCCAAGCCGATCTCCCGGGTCCTCATCGCCGCCGTGAAGCTGGTGGTCGCCTGGCTCGTCGTTCTGGCCCTTACCGTGCCGGCCATCGTGCTTGCCGGCCTCGCGGGCACGGGCGGCGACCCCGAGCTCGGGACCGCCTATGCCACCGCGGCGGTGGTGGCCGGCGCCGAGTACACCGCGATCTTCGTCGCGCTCTCGCTCGTCACCTCGCGCGCCCTCGTCGTCGGCCTCGCCTACGTCGTGATCTGGGAAGGCGTGGTGGCCGCCCTGTTCGCGGGCACGCGGATCTTCTCCGTCCGCCAGCACGGGCTCGCCGTCGCGGACGCGATCGGCGGGGATGGCGCCGTGGCGGCCGACCTCGGCCTCGTCGCGGCGCTCGGCGTTGCCGGCCTGATCACGCTCGCGGCGTTCGCCATCGCCGTGCGACGCCTCGAGCGGGTCGAGCTGCGTGGCGAGACCGGCTAGGCTGACCGCCATGGAGCTGCCACCGCCATGGGGCCACATGTGGGCCGGACGGCTCGAGGAGCACGTCGTCGACAGCGAGGCGCTCACCGGGAACCCCCTAGGCGACCCGCACCGGCGCCCGCTGCTGGTGTACACGCCGCCCGGGTACGAATCGGATCCCCAGCGCCGCTACCCGGTCGTGTACGTGCTCCAGGGGCTGACCGGCCAGGTCGACATGTGGCGAAATCGAAAGAGCTTTCAGCCCACGGTGCTCGAGGCGGTCGACCGCTGGTTCGCCGAGCATCGCGACCACCCGGCCATCGTCGCGTTCGTGGATGGCTGGACCAGCATCGGCGGCGCGCAGTTCCTCGATTCGCCGGCCACCGGCCGGTACCACACCCACCTGTGCGAGGAGCTGATTCCGTTCGTCGACCGGCGCTACCAGACCGTGAGGGATGCCGCTCACCGGGCGGTGGCGGGGAAGAGCAGCGGCGGATACGGGGCCATGGTGACGCCGATGCTGCGGCCGGACCTGTTCGGCGCGCTCGCGAGCCATGCCGGCGACGCGCTGTTCGAGGCCTGCTACCTCCCCGACCTGCGGGAGGCGGCGCGTGCCCTCCGCGACCGCTACGACGGCTCGTACGACGCCTTCTGGACCGATTTCCGATCCCGCCCCGGCCGGTCGGAGAGCACCGACGGAACCCTGCTCAACGTGTGGTGCATGGCGGCCTGCTACTCGGCGGACGCCGATGGAACGGTCCAGCTCCCGTTCGACACCCGGACGGGACGGCTGCGCCCGGAAGTGTGGGACCGCTGGCTGGCGTGGGATCCGGTCCGCATGGCCGACTCGCGCGGCGAAGCCCTCCGTGGACTGGGCGCGATCTGGATCGACGCCGGGCGTCGCGACGATTTCTATCTCGATCTGGGGGCTCAGGCGTTCAGGGAGGCGGTCGCGGCGTCCGGCGTGGAGGAGGACCGGGTCCGCTTCGAGCTGTTCGACGGGACGCACTCCGGCATCGACTGGCGCTACCCGGAAGCCATCGGCTGGCTGGCAGCGCACATGGGGACGGCATAGCGCGCGGTTCGGCTGGCACGCGGGACGCTATGTGATGCCGCGTCCGGCCGAACGGCCGGGCGATTGCCCTCTGCAGCGCGGGAGCGCACCGATGACCTTTCGACGAGATGTTGGGCTTGATCCGGGCCAGGTGACGGACCGCCGTGGCGGTGGCGGCGGCAGGCGTCGCGGCGGCTTGGCGGTGGGCGGTGGCCTTGGCGGCCTCGTCCTGCTGGCCATCATGCTGTTCACCGGCGTGGATCTCACCGGGCTCGCGGGCATGGGGGGCGGCGGGACAGAGAACCAGCCGGCGTCGAGCGACCTCGCCCAGGAGTGCCGGACCGGTGAAGACGCGAACGAGCGTCAGGACTGCCGGATCGTCGGCGCGGTGAACAGCCTCGAGGAGTACTGGTCAGACGCGTTCCAGGCATCCGACCAGCAGTTCGCCCAGCCGGGCACCGTCCTGTTCGAGGGCTCGGTCGACACTGACTGCGGCAGCGCGACGAGCGCGGTCGGGCCGTTCTACTGCCCGGTCGACCAGACGATCTACATCGACCTTGGGTTCTACGAGCAGCTCCAATCGCAATTCGGAGCGGAGGGCGGGCCGTTCGCCGAGATGTACGTCATCGCGCACGAGTACGGTCACCACGTCCAGAACCTGCTCGGCCTGCTGGAGGGCGGGCGGGACGCGGGTGCGGAGGGCGGTGCCGTCCGCACTGAGCTTCAGGCGGACTGCTTCGCCGGCGTGTGGGCCGGGAATGCGGTGCAGACCGGATTCCTGGAGCCGCTGACGCGGGAGCAGATCGGCCAGGCGCTCGATGCTGCGGAGACGATCGGCGACGACCGCATCCAGGAGCAGACGCAGGGGCAGGTGAATCCGGAGACGTGGACGCACGGCTCCTCGGAGCAGCGGCAGCAGTGGTTCCTCACCGGCGTCGAACAGGCGAGCGCCAACGCCTGCGACACCTTCGAGGCGGACATCTGACGGCTGGCACCGCTTGACGGTGCGTGTGAGACTGTCGCCCCACAGCGGAGGCAGCCCGGTGGGCGGAACGGCGAACGGAAACGGGCACGGCGCGGCCATGAGCGGCGCGCTGCCGCGTGCCACCGCCCCGACGGCCCCGCTCGGTGGATCCCCGTTCCCGCCCATCAGCGAGTACGCCTTCCTCTCCGACTGCGAGACCACCGCGCTCATCGCCCCGTCAGGCAACGTGGAGTGGCTCTGCCTGCCGCGGCTCGACTCGCCCAGCGTCTTTGGCTCGATCCTCGACCGCGACGCGGGCGGCTTCCGCTTCGGTCCGTCCGATATCCGGGTCCCGGCCGCCCGTCGCTACCTGCCGGGCACCATGGTCCTCGAGACCAGCTGGGGCTCGCCGACCGGCTGGGTCATCGTGCGGGACGTGCTCCTCATGGGCCCGTGGCGCCATGGCGACGCCCGCTCCAAGATCCAGCGCCGGCCCCCGACCGACTACGACACCAGCCACATCCTGCTGCGGATGGTGCGCTGCGTGAACGGCGAGATGCAGCTGACCATCGACTGCGAGCCGGTCTTCGACTACGGCCGTCAGCTCGGCACGTGGCGCCACACCGAAGACGGCTATCGCCAGGGGGCGTGCACTGCGGATGGCAGCGACGTCGAGCTCGTGCTCACGAGCGACATCAACATCGGCTTCGAGGGGCCGCGCGCCATCGGCCGAACGCTCATCAAGGAGGGTGAGCGGCGCTTCTGTGCCTTGAGCTGGAACGGCGCGGCCGCCCCGCGGACATCGGAAGACGCCTACGGGAGGCTGGTCTGGACCGCGCACCATTGGCAGCACTGGCTCGCCCGCGGCACGTTCCCTGACCATCCGTGGCGGTCCTACCTCGAGCGGTCGGCGCTGACGCTCAAGGGCCTGACCTACGCGCCAACCGGAGCCGTCATCGCGGCTCCGACCACGTCGCTTCCGGAGACCCCGCAGGGCGAGCGCAACTGGGACTACCGCTACAGTTGGATTCGCGACTCCACCTTCGCGCGGTGGGGGCTGTACACGCTCGGCTTCGACTGGGAGGCAAACGACTACCTGTCCTTCATCGCGGATGTGGCCGAGCGGGACGACGAGCTGCAGATCATGTACGGGGTCGACGGCGAGCGGGCGCTCCCTGAGCAGACGCTCGACCATCTCACCGGCTACGAGGGCGCCCGGCCGGTTCGCATCGGCAACGGCGCATACGGACAACGCCAGCACGACGTCTGGGGCGCCGTGCTCGATTCGGTCTACCTCCACACCAAGTCGCGCGACCACCTGGACGAGCGGATCTGGCCGATCCTGGTCCGACAGGTTGAGGCAGCCCTGGCGAGCTGGCGCGAGCCGGACCGGGGGATCTGGGAGGTCCGCGGCGACCCGAAGCACTTCACGAGCTCCAAGGTCATGTGCTGGGTCGCCGCCGACCGCGGCGCCCGGCTGGCACGCATCCGGGATGACGCCCAGCTCGCGACGCGCTGGCAGGCGGCCGCGGACGAGATCCACGCGGACATCTGCGCCAACGGGCTCGACGATCGGGGCGTCTTCACGCAGCACTACGACACCGACGCCCTCGATGCGTCGCTGCTGCTCCTGCCGCTCGTGCGCTTCCTGCCGGCCGACGACGAACGGATTCGCCGGACGGTGCTCGCCATCGCGGATGAGCTCACCGAAAGCGGCCTCGTCCTCCGGTACCGGACGGAGCAGACGGACGACGGGCTCTCCGGCGAGGAAGGCTCCTTCACCATCTGCTCCTTCTGGCTCGTTTCCGCCCTCGTGGAGATCGGCGAGGTGCCGCGGGCGCGGCAGCTGTGCGAGAAGCTGCTCTCCCACGCCAGCGAGCTGGGCCTCTACGGCGAGGAGCTGGACCCGCACACCGGACGCCACCTCGGGAACTTCCCACAGGCGTTCACGCACCTCGCCCTCATCAACGCCGTGATGCACCTCATCCACGCGGAGGGCCGCGGTGTGCAGACCGGAGCCGCCACCCTGGCTCCCCAGACGGAGCGCGGCGGGAGCGCCAACGGCAGCCGCGCGCCACGTCCGCGGGCACGGGTCGCGCGCGAGGGCTGACCGGCTCGGCCACAATGCGCCGATGCCGCGCCCCTTCCGCTTCCTTGCCGATGCCCGAGACATCGCCAGCCTGAGCCAGCTCACCGAAACCGTCCGCCGGGCGGAGGCGATCGGCATCGACACCCTGGTGATCCCCGATCACCTCATCCCCCAGCTGGCCCCGACGCCGGCCATGGCGGCGATCTGCGCGCTGAGTGATCGGCTGCGCGTGGCAGCGTTCGTGACCAACAACGACCTTCGCCACCCGGCAGTCCTCGCGCAGGAGCTGGCGAGCATCGACGTGCTCAGCGAGGGGCGGCTGGACGTCGCCATCGGCGCTGGCTGGAACCGTGCCGAGTACGAGGCGATCGGCCTGCCGTTCGACCCGACCCCGGTGCGCCAGGAACGCCTCGCGGAGTCGATCGCCGTACTGAAGGGCTGCTTCGGCCCGGCGCGCTTCAGCTTCGCGGGCAGCCACTACACCATCACCGACTACGACGCGCACCCGAAGCCTGTGCAGCAGCCGCATCCTCCCTTCCTCATCGGCGGAGGAGGGCGCCGTACCCTGGAGCTGGCCGCTCGAGAGGCCGACATCGTCGGGTTCGCGCCGCGGATCCTGCCGAACGGCGCGCCGGACCCCGCGTCGGTGACGTTCGAGGGGACGCGCGAGAAGGTCGACTGGGTCCGTGAGGCGGCCGGCGACCGGTTCGAGACGCTGACGCTCAATGTCTACCCCTCGATGACGGGCGTGAGCGTCACCGATCAGCCCCTCGCGGAAGCCCGGGAGGTCGCCGAGCGGATCAGCGCCCGCAGCGGGGTGGCCATCATGGCCGAGGCGATGCTCGAGTCACCTCACATCTTCATCGGGACCCGGGAGGACTTCATCGCGAAGTTCCGGCGGCTGCGGGACGAGCTGGGCATCAGCTCGATCATGGTCGGGGGCGTGGAGGACCTGAGCTCGGTCGTCGAGGAGCTTGCCGGCACCTGATGGCCGCGGGAGACCGGCTTCTGGCCCGCGGCGTGCTTGTAGGGACGGACGAAAGGAGGGCACCATGGATCTGATCTGGATCATCGTCATCGTGCTCGTCGTGCTCGCATTGCTCGGGTACTTCGGGTTCGGCCGCCGGCGCGGCCTCTAGCTGTGTGCGGGTCACGCTCGGCCTGGTCCCACGCGGGATCTAGGGCGGGCGTGACCGTCATCCGGACGCGCGACGTCATTTAGAATCCCCGCTTCCTCGCAGCGGACCGAACGGTGACGCGCATCCTCGTCTACACCGGGAAGGGCGGCGTCGGCAAGACCAGCGTGGCGGCGGCGACCGCGCTCGCCTGCGCCGACCGCGGATACCGAACCATCGTGATGTCGACCGACATCGCGCACAGCCTGGGCGACGCCTTCGACGTCGAGCTCGGGCCGACGCCACGCGAGATCGTCCCGAATCTCTGGGCGCAGGAGTCCGACGTCTTCTTCAACGTCGCGCGCTACTGGGGCCGCATCCAGACGTATGCCGCATCCGTCCTCCGCTGGCGCGGCCTCGACGAGGTCATGGCCGAGGAGATGACAGTCCTGCCGGGCATGGACGAGGTCGGCAGCCTGCTATGGATCGCCGATCACCACGACTCGGGGGACTACGACGTGATCGTCGTCGACGCGGCGCCCACCGGCGAGACGCTTCGACTCCTCTCCCTCCCCGAGGCGGCGAAGTGGTGGATGGAGAAGATCGAGCCGATCGGTCGCAGGATCACCAAGCTGACCGGTCCGCTGATCCAGCGGGTCGTCGGGATGCCGATGCCCGGCGACGACGTCTTCAACGCCGGCGAGGAGCTGTTCGCCCAGCTGGAGCACATGCACGCCCTGCTGACCGACCACGACAAGACGTCCGTTCGCGTGGTGCTCACCCTGGAACAGGTGGTCATCAAGGAGGCGCAGCGCTCCTTCACGTACTTCCACCTCTACAACTACCCCACCGACCTCGTGGTCGCGAACCGGGTCCTCCCTGACGAGGTCGGCGACTACTTCCGGGGCTGGTACGAGGCGCAGCAGCGCTACGGGCCACTGGTCGACAAGATGTTCCACCCGATCCCGGTGCGAAAGGCGCCCTTCTTCGACCGCGAGATGGTGGGCGTCACCCGCCTGCGCGAGCTGGCCGTGACGCTCTACGGCGATGCGGACCCGACCGCCTTCTTCTACCGTGGGCGTCCTTACTCGGTCGCCCGGGACGGAACCGGCTACGTCGTCTCGGTGGAGCTGCCGTTCACGGACAAGGACAGCATCAACCTCTCGCGACACGGCGACGAGCTGGTCATCGACCTCGGGACGTGGCGGCGCACCCTGGTGCTGCCCCGCATCCTGGTCGACGTGCCCACCGACGGCGCGCGGTTCGAGGAGGGGACGCTCAAGATTCGATTCGGCCAGCCGGCCCGAGCAGAGGAGAACCACAGATGACCGACCAGCCAGACCGCGACCGCGCCGCCGAGCTGGAGGCCCGCATCGCCGACCTCGAGCGGCGATCGACGTGGCGCAGCACCGTGGACGAGGGACGCTCCGGCATGGAGACCGCCTTCTGGGCGATGGTGCACTCCGTCTTCCCGGAGGAGGCGCGGAAGCATCTCAAGGCAGCCACGCGCGAACAGCTCATGGCCGCGCGCGTCTACCTGGACCGATGGATCGCCCGGCTCGACGAGGAGGAGGGGCAGGAGCCGGCAGGCCGGACCCACGAAAAGATCGAGATCGAGTAGCCGGGTGGCATACGAGGCCGACCCGCGCGTCGACGCCTACATCGACGCCCTGCCCGCATGGCAGCAGCGCATCTGTCAGAGAGTGCGGGAGCTTGTCCATGCGGCCGACCCGGACGTGGTCGAGACGATCAAGCGCACGGTGCAGCCGTACTTCGTGCTGGAAGGCAACGTATGCGCGCTGCTCGCCGCCAGGGACCACGTCAACGTGTTCCTCTACGACGGCGGCATCGTCCCGGACCCGGAGCACATCATCACCGCCGGCCATGGCAACCAGACGGCGCGGACGGTTGCCTTCCGCGAGGGCGAGCCGATCAATGAGCCGGCCCTTACGGCGATGTTCCGCCGGATCATCGCCAACAACCGCGCGGGCGGCTGGCGCAAGATCAAGGCGGCGCGGAGCTGAGCCGGACGGGTGGCGGTCGCCGCCCGAGCTACTCCTCCCCCATCACCAGGCCTTCGATGTCGTGGCGCTGCGTGATCGGCTCGAGCTGGTCGACCACGCGGCACAGGAGCCGGTCGCGGACGTCGGAGGGCAGCGAGTCGTGGAACTCGCGCGTGAGCGCCAGGTCGTGCTCGTGCGGCTTCGCATCCATGCCACGCACGACCCCCAGGATGAGAACCGGCCGCGCGATCGGAGACGCGTGCGCCGTGCCGCGATGAATGGTCAGCGCCGTTCGGCAGCTGACGTCGCCCATCTGCGGGAACTTGCGCACGCCGAGCTCGGCGAAGCGGGACCACAGCTCGCGCGGAGGGAACATCTCGTGCTTCCAATCGCGGCCGTCATCCCACTGCGTTCCGATCGCGATCTGGAACGGGCCCATGTCCTCGGTGACGTCGACCCCGGTCAGGTTGAACGCCAGCGACGTGATGCGGTGATCCTCGTACGTCTCGCGCGGTGACGCGAAGTCGCGGTGCCACGGCTGGTTGCGCGCGCCCTGGAACGGGACGTCGAAGCCGACCTCGACGATCTTGTAGTCGTCGCCCAGCACGGCCGCCGACATGGCGGCGATCCATGGGTGGCTGACGAGGTCCACGAAGCCGCGGAGGGTCTCGGGGTGCATCTCGACGTACCAGCGGCGCGGCCCCCGGCCGATCGTCCCGCCGGGACGCTGGATGGCCGCCCAGAAGGCCGTCATCATGTCCTCCCGCATCGCCTCGACCCATTCCCGGTCGAAGGCCCCCTTGCGACCGACGATGCCGTCGCGCTGCAGCGCCTCCAGGTCGGTGGCCAGATCGGGGGCCGCAGCACGCAGCGTGGAAGTCATTGCCGTGATCCTTTCTTCAGCGATTGGCGAGCGGGACCGGCTGCGGCGTCGCCGTCGGCCCGCCGGTCCGGGGTCCGTCCGCCGTCCATTCGAGCCGGTCGATGCACATGCGGCGGCCGGTGTGCGCGGGATCCCACGCGTGATAGACGAGGTAGTCCTCCCCATCCGGCCCGCGGATGACGGAGTTGTGGCCCGGCCCTTCCAGCTCGCCGGGGCGTGAGCGCAGCAGCGCGGGTCCGTCCGCCTGCGGCTCGCGGAACGGCCCGAGCGGGGCGTCGGCGACGCCGTACGAGACCCCGTACGTGGCGTTCGTCCATGCACCGCCGGAATAGAGGCACCAGTAGCGGCCGAGGCGCTTGACGACGAACGGGCCTTCCAGGGTGTGCCAGTCGTAGACGGCGCCGTACATCTCGCGCTGCGTGCGGAACAGCTGCCAATCGGCGCTGGCGGCAAGCACGGGCATCGGCTGTCCCGCCAGGCGGTCCATCTCGACGAGGCGATCGACCGCGATCGAGGTGCCGACTCGGGTCCCGTCCAGGACGTCGCGCGCGTAGTAGAGGTACCACTGGCCATCGTCGTCGCGGAACGGATGCGCATCGATGGCGAACGGCTCGTTCGGAGTCAGCACGGGGCCTGTCGGTTGAAACGGCCCTTCAGGACGGTCTGCCACGGCCACCCGGATCTGGTGATGCCTGTCCTGGACCCCCGCGGAGAAGTAGAGGTAGAACCGGGCCTCGTGCACGATCACCTCGGGAGCCCAGTGGTCACCGGTCGCGAGCCCGTCGACCGGAGCGGCCAGGGCATGTCCGACCGATTCCCAGTCGACCAGGTCATTCGACCGCAGGATCTCGAACACGGGCCCCGTCGCCGATGCCGGTCCGGTGCCGTAGGCGTAGTAGCGACCGTCGTGCTGCAGGACGAATGGGTCCGCGAAGTAGCCGGGATAGACCGGGTTGGAGTAGGTGCGCGACATCGTCACCGCCGGACCGGAATCATCCGGCGGCTGAGGCGCCGGAGCCGGCGAGCGCCGGCTCCCGCTCCGGATCGGTCATGACCCGGACGCCCTTGAACGATGACCCGGCCTCGTACTCCATGAGCAGCACGAGGTCCTGCTGGTAGTTCCCGAAACCGCGGCCGAAGAGGTTGATGCCGCCGGTGTGCGCGGCGTCCGAGCGCACGCCGATTCGAACCCTGATCGCCTCTCCGGTCCCCAGCCCGAGGTCGCCGAGGGCCACGTCCGAGAGCGATATGCCGTCGATGCTCGCCCCGTCGTCGGTGACGCGCCAGCGCTTGAGCACGCCGTACTGAGTGTCCTTGCTCTCCCACCAGGCGGGCGTGTACCGGCCGCGCTCACCACCGAAATCGCCCGGCGACGTCCAGGTGCCGACCTCGATCCCGTTGATCCAGACCGTGATGTCGCTGGGCCAGTTCGAGTCGTGGAGAGGGGCCTCCGAGCACAGCTCCGCGCTGAACTGCACCATGGTCGCGTGGGCCATGGGCGGCAGTCGGTTCGGGAAGCGGTACTCGACGTAGCCGCTGCCGAACCAGAGGAGCTGTGCCGCTAGCCGGTCCGGCTCGTAGAACGACGCAGGGTCATCGAGATAGCCGATGAGGCTGCCCGCGCTCGCCAGCCCGCAGGTCGGCGTCACGGCGACCTCGCTGAAGCCGCCGATCGGCATCTCGTGCTCGATCACGTTCGTGCTGTGCTGAACGCCCCGCGGCAGGTCGATGACGAGCTCGTCATACGTGCGCGCGCACACTTTCTGGAGGCCGCGGCTGGCGGGTCGCATCTCCGAATGGACGAGGCCGGCCGTCTCGAGGACGAGGGTGTGCATGGCGGCCGTGGACGCTGGCAGGTTGAGCTGCCGAGCGACCTCGCTGAGGGGCACGATTCGGTCGCCGATGACCTGCAGGATGGCGAGGCGCGTCTCGTTGCCGAGCGCCTTCAGCACCTGGACGACCCGGTCGCCGGGGTCACGGGCGTCGATGTGCAGTGACTTTCCCGTAGTCATGCTCGGTTTGACACAGGTTTGGTGGGCCGACTCATGCTCGGACCACGATACTGCGCCCTGCAAGCCCCGCCCAAGGGGCATCCGGTCGGTATTGACCCATCATGCTACGGTACCCCGCATCACTCCAAACAATGATGGTTCACTTCCCATGTCTGCCTCGCGGTGCGCCGCGTGGCGTGCCACGTGCTATGCACAAGATGGGAGCGGCGGCCTGTCCGCCGGTGGACGGTGAACCCCTACGCAGCCGCTCGGTGGCAATTCGGTAGGTTCGCTCACGCCGCGTCGGCGGGGCCAAGGAGGAGTCAACAGGTGGAACCCAGCATGCATTCGCAGGCGACAGCGGGTCGTCTCGGCTTCCGGGGCATGCGCCTCGCAGCCTTCATCTCGGTGCTGGCCCTCGTGCTCGCCGCCTGCGGCGGTGGTGACGAGAGCAGCCCCGCAGGCGGGTCGAGCGACGGCGCCGCCCCGTCGGCGGGCGGCAGCCAGGACGCCGGGGCCAGCGCCGGAGCCAGTGGTGACGCCGGAGCCAGCGCCGGAGCCAGCGCGGGCGGCAGCGGCGGCGCCACGGGCGCCTTCGAGCCCCCCAGCGAGAACGTCGAGCTGACACTATGGAACCCGTTCACGGGTCCGGACGGCAACTTCTTCCAGGAGATCGTTGACGAGTACAACGGCGAGACGCCGGAGTGCCAGATCACCGTCGAGACCAAGGTCGGCGCCGAGTACGCAGCCCAGCTGGAGGCCGCGGCGTCCGCGAACGAGCTGCCGCACATCATCGCGGCTGGCTACGACGCGCTGCCTGGTCACGTCGAGAACGGCATCGTCGTCGCGATCGACGACTTCGCGGAGCAGGGTGGCTACGGCCCCGACATGTTCCCCGAGGCGATCTGGAACGCCGGTGAGTGGAAGGGTCAGCGAGTCGGCGTGCCGATCGACACCCACACCATGAACCTCTACTACAACAAGGCGCTGTTCGAAGAGGCCGGCCTCGATCCCGAGAGCCCGCCGACCGACCAGGCGTCCTTCGAAGAGGCCATCACGGCCATCAGCGAGAACACCGACGCGAGCGGCTACCAGCTCGTCGGCAGCGGCCCGGGCGGAAACTTCCTGGCCGGCATCCAGTTCGCGGCGCTCTTCTACCAGGGCGGTGGCGAGTGGACGAACGAGGACTTCACCGAGGTCACGTTCAACAGCGAAGCCGGCGTGCAGGCGGCTGAGTACCTCGCGAGCCTGGCCACGGAGCTCGATGTCCCGGTCGTCGAGAGCGACGCCGAGATCAACGCGTTCCAGCAGGGCCAGAACGGCATGGTCATGTCCGGCATCTGGGAGACGACCCGCTACAACGAGGCCCTCGGTGAGGACCTCGGCGTGGCCCCGATCCCGGCCATCTTCGGTGAAGGCACCTGGGGTGGCTCGCACAACCTGGCCGTGACGTCCGCCGGTGCGGAGGACGAGAACACCAAGGCGTGTGCGTACCACTTCATCGACTGGTTCAGCCAGAACTCCCTCAATTGGGGCGCGGCCGGCCAGATCCCGGCCCGCAACGAGGTCCGGGAGTCGGACGAGTTCCAGAACGCGTCCGGTGAGGGCCTCCTGCCGCTCATCGCGCAGGTGGCACCGCTCGCCGAGTCCGTCCAGTTCCTGCCGACCGTCCCGGGCGGTGGTGACATCCTCTTCGGCCCCCAGGGTGCCGGCGAGGCCACCACGCTCGTGATCGGGGGCAGCGACGCACAGGAGGTGCTCGACGAGTTTGCCGAGGTGCAGACTCAGGTCCTGACGGAGAACAAGGAGCGCTACGGCTTCTAGGTCTCTGCAAGCGACGAGGGCGGCCCACCGGCCGCCCTCGTCATACTCACCGGGTCACCGAATCTCGAGAGGACCGCGAGCATGACCTCCATGGCGACGGCAGAGCCGAAGCGCACCGCGGGTGATCGCGGCCTGCTGAGCCGGCTCATGTGGGGATCCAGCCGGGACCGCCGGCGGCGCATCGGCGAGAACCCGATCACACCCTATCTGTTCATCCTCCCCCACTTCGCGCTGTTCTCGGTCTTCATCCTCTTCCCGTTCTTCCTGGGCGTGTGGATGAGCCTCCACGACTCGACGGCCCTGCGGGACGGCCCGTTCGTCGGGTTGCGGTGGTATCAGCAGCTCTTCGACCCGTCGAACCGGACGCAGTTCCCACGCTTCTGGAACAGCATCTGGAACACGATCCTGTTCGTCATCATCAGCACCCCGCTGCTGGTCGGATTCGGTCTGGCGCTCGCCTCGCTGCTGAACCAGCAGGTCCGAGGCCGCAACATCTTCCGGGCGATCTACTTCGTCCCGTGGACGCTCTCGGTGTCCGTGGTGGCGCTCACCTGGTGGTGGATGTTCAACGGCAACGCCGGGTTCGTGACGCTCTTCATGTCCGACACCTTCGGGTTCAGCCCGAACTGGCTCGCGACCAATCCGTGGGCGTGGATCTCGATCCTGATCGCCACGCTGTGGTGGACCATCGGCTTCAACACGATCATCCTGCTGGCCGGCATGCAGGCCATCTCGGCCGACCTCTATGAGGCTGCGTCGATCGACGGCGCGAACAAGTGGCAGCAGTTCAAGGCGATCACCCTGCCGAGCCTTCGGCCGATCCTGCTGCTGGTCATCACGCTGCAGGTCATCGCCTCCTTCCAGCTCGTCGGACAGCCACAGCTCATGACCGGCGGCGGACCGCCGAGCGAGGCGGGCGGCGAGACCACGCCGGTCCTCCTCCACGTCTTCAACGTCGGCTTCAGCGGCCGTCGTGAGCTCAGCCTCGGCGCTGCGATGGCGCTGGTCGTGGCGGCGATCATGGTCGTGATCTCGATCATCAACTTCCGGCTCTTCAGCTCCGAGCGGTCGTAGGAGGCACACCATGGCAACCACACTCGACCGCGGACTCGAGAAGGATCAGCCCGTCGAGCTCAAGGCGGTCGGGGCGAGCCGCAGGAGCGGCGTCCGCCGAGTGCTGCTGTATGTCCTGCTGGTCGCCGTCGCGGCCTTCTTCATCCTGCCGCTGGTGGTGGTGGTGAGCGCCTCGTTCAAGTATTCGGCGGAGATCTTCACCGACCCCGGCATGCTGCCGGCGGATCCGGGTCTCGAGAACTACACAGCGCTGTTCGCCCGCGCGGAGTTCGTCGAGTGGTTCCGCAACAGCGCGATCGTGTCGTCGCTCGGCACATTCATCACCCTGGCGATCACCTCGCTCTCGGCATACGCGTTCGCGCGGATCGACTTCCCGTTCAAGGGGCTCCTGTTCGGGCTCCTCATCGTCACCCTCGTCCTGCCGGGCGTGATGTTCCTCGTGCCGCAGTTCAAGCTCGTCGGCGAGTTGGGCCTGTACGACAGCCTCCCGGCGCTGGTCCTTCCGGGGCTCGCCGGCGTGTTCGGCGTGTTCTTCCTCCGGCAGTTCTTCCTCGGGTTGCCGGTCGAGCTCGAAGAGGCGGCGTATGTCGATGGCGCGACCCGGCTGCGGACGTTCTTCTCCGTGGCGCTGCCGTTGGCCGGACCGGCGCTGGCCACGCTCGCGGTCATCACCTTCCTCGCCTTCTGGAACGACTACCTGTGGCCCGTGATCATCTGCCAGGACAACTGTCCCCTGCCGGCCGGACTTCGCCAGCTGCAGCGCCAGTACACCGGCGACCCGGGGCTCATCATGGCCGGCGCTGCGGTTGCGGCCATCCCGGTGCTGATCCTCTACCTCCTGCTCCAGCGCTACATCGTGCAGAGCGTCGCCTCTTCCGGCATCAAGGGCTGACGGCCGGTCGATGACACGCGTCCCCCGCCCTGGATTGCTGCTGGTCGCGGCGGTCCTGATCGCAGGATGCTCGGCGAACGACCGGTCGAGCGACCAGGTCGGCCAGGCGCCGTCGGGAGGATCCCCAGCGGGATCCGCCGCGGCCTCCGCCAGCCCGGAACCAGAGCCATCCGAGAGCACCGCCCCCACGCCGGGTGAGGGCGAGTTCGTGAACCCGGTGATCGACCGGAACATGCCGGATCCCTTCGTGCTGGACACGGGCGACCTCTACTACCTGTACTCCACCACCAACATCAGCGACAACTATCCGTTCGCCAC
>JASLBU010000079.1 GCA_030146365.1 Candidatus Limnocylindria bacterium
TCGCCGCGGCCTCTCCGCACGCGAGCTGGAGGTGCTCCGCCTGGTGGCCGATGGGCGGACGAACGGCGAGATCGCCGAGGCGCTGTTCATCGCCCGCAAGACGGCGGGCGTGCACGTCACGCACATCCTCGACAAGCTCGGGGTCTCGAACCGGGTCGAGGCGGCGATGGCGGCCGCCAGGCTCGGGCTGCTGGACGAGGGGCCGCCTCAGCGCTCGTAGTCGCTGCCCACCTCGGCCCGCGTGGTGATCTGGATCGGGATCTGACCGTCCTCCGGCGTGCCGACGAAGATCTCGTACACCGGATTCTTCGCCTCCGCCTCCGTGATGCACTTGCGAAGCGCACCCGGCTCATCTCTCACCATGCAGTCGTGCACCTCCACCTGCCGGGCGCCGTAGCCCTCTTCCAGGAGTAGCTCGACTGCCCTCTCCGTGGCACCTTCCGTGCCCTTCAGATGGTGCTCGACGGCGAAGACGAACTCACCGCCGTCGTCGAGGTCGCGGCCGCCCGCGGTGCGGAGGTTCATGCCGCCCTCCTCGAGGATGCGCAGGATGTCGACGAGGCCACCCGCATCGGCCATTGCGCCCGGCCCGTCGCTGCCGGAGCCGGTCTTCTTCGTGGATGTGCGGACCTGCTGGTGCATCGAACGCCCTCCGTACATGCCGGCGTGGCGTGGACGCCGCGTGCCGGCTCAGGAACCGATCGTACGACTCGGTGCAACGACCGGAGGGTGACCTCGCGTCGGCGAGGCCACCTCCCTCGGCCCGATCACCGGTCGGCGCCCGCCGCCGCGCGGCGAAGGGACTCGCCCGCGAAGAGGCTCCACACCCGGCTCATGATGCTCGGCCCGCTCTCCCGCGGCGGCCTGGCGTCGGCAGCGGCACGGGCGAGGCGCCGGCGGTCGGCCGCCCGCAGCTCGTCGTCGATCCTGGAACGGGCGATCTCGTACTGAATGACTGCACGCATGGGAGGTCTCCTGCTCGGGTTCCCGGTCTGGCGCCGGGTCATGCCTCCACCCTATGGATGCTCATGCCCGTGGCCATCGGGTGACCGCCCTATTCCCGGCCCTTGGGCTACCTCAAAGATCGCGGAGCGCGCACCTCGGTACGATGCGCTCGACCCGCAGCGAGGCGTTTCCGTGACCGATCGAGAAGCTCGTGCGAACAGGATCCCGCTTCCGGGGGACGGCACGCCGGTGGTGGCCGTCCCGGCGCCCGGGCCGGGCGAGGGGTGGTGGGCAGGCGCCTCGAGTGCGGCCCTCGACGATGACGGCTCGTTCGTCATCGCCTACCGGCTGCGGACCGGGCACGCGGGCCGTGGCTCCACCGTCGTCGCTCGGTCCCCCGACGGCGAGCACCTGTCGCCGGTCACCCTTTTGGACCAAGCCCGGTTTTCGGCCGCATCCATGGAGCGGCCATCCGTCGTTCGCACCGACGAGGGACGATGGCGGCTCTACGTCTGCTCGGCAAGCCCGCCGCCCAGCAAGCACTGGTGGATCGACCTGCTCGAGGCCGATGATCCTTCGGGCTTCGCGACTGCCGAGCCCCGGACGGTGTTTCCGGGCGATGATTTGACCGGCGTGAAGGACCCGATCGTCCAGCGCACGAGCGACGGGCGCTGGCAGGCATGGGTCTGCTGCCATCCGCTCGACGAGGCGGACGAAGAGGACCGGATGACGACGGCATACGCGACGTCCCCGGACGGGGTGTCGTGGGAGTGGCAGGGGACCGTCCTCGCGCCGCGCCCGGGCACCTGGGATCAGCGCGGCGCCCGGCTGACCGCGGTCCTGCCGGACGGGCGCGCCGCGTATGACGGACGGGCCAGCAAGGAGGAGAACTGGTTCGAGCGGACCGGGCTCGCGCGGCTCACGGGGAACGCCCCAGGGCTGCTGGAGCAGGCATCCGGTGATGCGGTGTCGAACGTGCGATATCTCGACGTGCTGCCGTTGCCCGGTGGGGGATACCGCATCTGGTACGAGGCACCGCTTCCGGACCTGAGCCACGAGCTCCGCACCGAGCTCATCGTCGGCTGACCTCGCGCCCGTCAGTGGTCGCCGGCGGCCGCTGCCTCCGCCGCCAGGATCCGCTCCTCGGACACGACGACCCGCGCCAGCAGGCCCAGCAGGACGACCGCGGCGCCCATCGCGAACACCGCCCGCAGCCCGAGCACCTCTCCCACCGCGCCGGCAGCCACTGCGCCGGTCAGCCCGGCGAGGGTGGCGAGGACGCGATGCGTGGCGTGGACGCGTCCCATCAAGCGGCTGGGCAGGATCGACTGACGCAGCGACACGTTGGTGACATTCCAGCTCATGACCGCGACGCCGGTGGCGAACAGCCCTGCGCCGATGAGCACCACGTTCGTCGTCAGCGCCGGAATGAAGATCCCGATCGCAAAGACGATGGTCGAGGCGAACAGCACGCCGGGGCGGCCCAGCCGCGCCACGCTGCGGCCGACCGTCACGGACCCGACCAGGCTTCCCGCGCCGAGCGTGACGAACAGGATGCCGAATCCGACGTCGTCCAGCCCCACGGGGCCAACGGCATAGAGGGCGAAGAGCGCGAAGAAGCCGGCGGAACCGAGCCGGCCGGCGGCCACCATCAGGCTCAGCGCCAGCAGCAGGCGATGACGGAACAGGTACACGATGCCCTCGCCGATCTCCCGCTCAAGGCTCTGACGCGGGCCGCTTCCCTCCGCCCGGAAGCTGCCCGACATGAGCACGAGGCCCATGGCCGCCAGCGCGAAGCCGACGGCGACGCTTGCGAGGGCAGCCGGGATCGCGACTGCCACCAGCAGCCCGCCGAGCGGCGGCCCGATAAAGGTGTTGGTGATGGTTTCGACGGCAAAGAGCCGGCCATTCGCGCTCACCAGCCGCTCGCGTCCGACAACGGCGGGGAGGATCGCCTGCGCGTTGGTGTCGAAGAACGCCTCTCCGGCTCCGATGAGAAAGGCCGCGACGTAGAGGACAGGCATGGAGAGCGCGTCAGTGACGGCAGCCGCGAGGAGCATGCTGGCGACCGCGATCCGCAGCACCTGGACGGCCAGCATCGTCCATCGGCGATCCAGCCGGTCCGCGAGGCCGCCCGCGATCAGGCCCAGGACGAGGGCAGGCGCCTGTGACGCGACGGCGATGCCCGCGAACTCGGCAGGTGAGCTCGTGAGCCGCGTCGCGATCAGCGGGAGTGCGATGAGGCCGATTCCATCGGCGACATTGGCAGAGGCCGCGGACGCCCACAGCTTCCAGAAGTTGGCGGGAAGGCCCGCCGCGATCGTCTCGCGCAGCCGTTGGCTCAGGAGCGGTCCACCATCGGCTTCACCTCGTTCATCCAGCGCTCCATCGTCTCGTCGTCGAAGGGCGCCGCCAGCTCGGCGATGAACGTGTCGAAGCCGAGCGCCTTCCGCTCGATCATCTGCTGGGCGACCTGCTCCGGCGTGCCGACCCAGAAGGTGCGGTCGTTGGCGACCTTCGCCATCGGCGTGCGGTTGTGCTCCATCTGTGACTCCCACACCCGCCGTGCCTCCGCCTCCGTCGAGCGGATGATCGGCTTGCAGCCGCACGTGAGCTCGATCTCGGAGAAGTCGCGCCCGACGGCCTCGCAGTGCTGTCGGAGGACGTCGACCTTGCGAGCAAGCACCTCGGTGGCGCCCATGCCGTTCCACATGTCGGCGTACTTCGCCACGCTCCGCAGCGTCTTCTTCTCGCCACCGCCGCCGATCATGATCGGAAGTCGGTCCTGAATCGGAGGCGGCTGCAGCTTCAGGCCGCTGA
>JASLBU010000195.1 GCA_030146365.1 Candidatus Limnocylindria bacterium
GGGGCTGCAATTGAGCCCGCCGTGTCGATGCCGATCACATGGTCCGGTCCCCCGCCGACGAGGAACGCCCGCTGGAATCCGCGAGCGTCGAGGCCCGCGGCTGCGCTGAACGCGGCGATCGCGTTCCCGACGCCCATGCGCTTGGCGAAGTCGACGAACAGGTCCGCCGCCCAAGTATCCACTTGCGTGTCGTCCTGCGCCTCGACCATCTGCCGGTAGGCGCCGACGTCGACGTCGCTCACGGGGTCTCCTCACGTGGGTTCACGGCCCGATTCTAGCCGAGCGGCGGCCGGACGCGGCGCGCCGTCGCGGACCGCGCAGCGGCCGACGGTGCGCTATCCTGCCGCCCATGATCGAGCGATCCGCTGACCCGCGCACCGAGGACGTCATCGTCTTCGAACTGGTGCGGACTTCTCGCGGGGCTGCCGATGCGGAGGTGGTGGGTCGCGCCACCTTTCGGAACGGGATGGCGCGCGTCGAGGCCCCGGAGGCATACCGGGTCGCCGTCGACGAGCTGCTCGGCCGTGCCTTCGTCGACCGGATCCAGTCCGACGAGCGGCCACGGGGATATCGGCGCAGCGGCCGCGGCGGTGTCGACATGCTGGTCCCAGGGATGCCCGAGCACTTCCTCGCCCGCATGCGGGGCCTGTGGCTCTCGTATCCCGACGGGTCGGTCGTCACCGCCCGGCAGGCCGGCATCACCGAGAGCGGCATGGCCGTGCTGGAGACCACGGACACTGCTCCCCCGGTGACCGACCCCGAAACGCGACGATCGAGCCTTCGTGCGGCAGAGGCGACGGTCCAGGCGAAGCCGCTGGTTCGGCAGCACGCGCCGGAAACCGGTATTCGACCGTCGACCGCGCTCGCCCACCCGGGGACGGGGCCTGTCGGTCGTTCCGATTGCGGCTGGCTGGTCTGAGTACAAGATTTACGCAGATTCCTCCGGAACCCTCGACGCCCGCCGGCGGCACGAGACTGGACTACAATCGCGTTATGATTCGACTCGTCTCAGCCGCGTTCATCGTCGGCCATTTTGCGCTGGTGCTGATCTACTGGTTCTTCAGCGAGGATCCGGCGGGCACCGCGATGCTGGCGATCTTCGGCGTGGCGATGATCCTGATGGGTTGGATCCTTGTGCCGACCTTCGACGACGTGGGTGCCACCGCCCCGGTGGACCCGGACTGGCGCGAGTCCCCGCGCGCCTGACTCGCCGGGCAGGAGACCGATCGTCGGACCGACAGGAGAGGTGGCTCCGGCGGTAGGACTCGAACCTACGACCAAGCGGTTAACAGCCGCCCGCTCTACCACTGAGCTACGCCGGAACGCAGCGACGCGCGCGTGATACAGCGCGTCGGACCCGCGGATTATAGGGCATCAGCCGCACTCGCAGCAGCTCGCGGACCTGTCCAGAGCCGCTTTCGCCTGGCGGGCAGCACGAGGCCGCCTACCGCTCAGGCAGCATTCCGGGGTGTCGAGGTCGCCTACTCGAGGTAGTCCTTGAGCTTCCGCGACCGGGAGGGGTGGCGGAGCTTGCGAAGGGCCTTCGCTTCGATCTGGCGAATCCGCTCGCGCGTCACGTTGAAGTCGCGACCGACCTCCTCCAATGTCCGCGACCGCCCGTCCTCCAGCCCGAACCGCAGCTGCAGCACCCGACGCTCGCGCGGCGTGAGCGAGTCCAGCACCCCTTCCACTTGCTCCTTCAGGAGCTGGTGGCTGGCCGCATCCGCCGGGGCGACGGAGGCAAGGTCCGGGATGAAGTCGCCGAGATGGCTGTCCTCCTCCTCGCCGATGGGCGTCTCGAGGCTGACCGGCTCCTGGCTGACCTTCATGATCTCGCGCACCTTCTCCGGCGAGACGGTTTGCGGACCCTCACCTACGCGCTCATCGACCTCCCCCTCGGTCGGCTCCCGCTGGAGCTTGTCGCGCAGCTCCCGGATGACCTCGTCCCGGCTCATCCGTCTGGCGATCTCCTCCACCGTGGGCTCCCGGCCGAGCTCCTGGAGCAGGGTGCGGCTGACCCTGATGAGGCGGTTGATGGTCTCCACCATGTGGACCGGGATGCGGATCGTGCGCGCCTGGTCGGCGATGGCGCGGGTGATCGCCTGTCGGATCCACCACGTCGCGTAGGTGGAGAACTTGAAGCCCTTCTCGTAGTCGAACTTCTCGACCGCCCGAATGAGGCCGATGTTCCCCTCCTGGATGAGATCCAGGAAGCTCATCCCCCGCCCGATGTACTTCTTCGCGATGCTGACCACGAGGCGCAGGTTCGCCTCGGTGAGGCGCTTGCGGGCGTCGGTCGACTGCTCCACCAGTCGGCCGGTGCGCTTCTCCAGGGGAACGTCGACCGGGATGCTCGGGTCATACCCGAGGCTCAGCAGGTACTCCGTGTCGTTGCCTGCCTCGATGTACTCCCTGACGATGTCCTGGGCGGTCTCGCGCGCCCACCGCTCGAGATCGACGAGCTCCGCGGCGCCAGCATGGCTGATCGAGCGGAACCGGTACGTGGCGCCGAACAGCACCGCATCCTTGAGGCCCTGACCCGGATCGTCCGAGAGCACCTTGAGGATGGACTCCGCCTCCAGCAGCCGGGTGCGGCCCTCGTCGTCCAGGTTCGATGCCTTGCGCGCCTTCGAGAGCTTGATCGCCGGCGGCTCGATCACCTGCCGCTTGCGGCCTACCCACCAGTCGATCGCGTCGCGGGTGACGCGCGGCGACTCCTTGGGCAGGTCGAAGGCGCGCATGGCGGCCATCGCCCGAGCCTTGGGCTCGCTGTCGAGGGTGACCCAGGCGAACAGGTTCACGAGCGAGCGGGCGGGGTCCTCCACGATGAGCTCACCGAGCTCGATCGCCTTGGCCAGGACGACCTCCTCCTCGGCGGTGAGGAGCGCCACCTTGCCGATCTCCTTGAGGTACATGCGGACCGGGTCGTCGATGCCGATGAGGTCCGCCGCGAGCGCCTCGAGATCTTCGTCCGTCTCCTTGGACTTCGCCGCCGGCGCCGCCGCCGTCGCCGTCGGCGTGGGAGCCTCCGGCTCGTCCGGCTCGCCGATTAGGGTCGGCTGATTCTGGTCATCAAGCACCTCGATGCCCGCTTCGGCGGCGGCGGCGTACAGCTCCTCGACCTGAGCCATCTGCGCTTCAGGCTGGGGCAGCGCCTCCAGGATCTGGTCGTGGGTAAGGAACCCCTCTTCACGGCCCCGGGCAATGAGCCCGCTGATGATGGCGGCCTGCGCGGCAGGATCGGTCGCGCCGCCGTCATCCCCTTTCACCGGCTTGTTCCTCGGCTTCGCCGGTGCCTTTGCCGTGGACGGCGTCGCGTTCGCCGCCGTGGCATTGCCGGCCGCAAGCTCCCCGGCATCCCGCGTTCTCTTGGCGCCGTCCTTGCCGCCGTCCGCGGCCCTGCTCTGGCCCGCAGGCTCGCTGGTCTGCTTCGTCGACTTCGTGACCTTCTCCTTTGGCTCCTCCGTCGGGGCCTTGGTCTTGGCCGGCCCGGTCGTGCGCGTCGCCACTCAGATTCTCCTCTCACCAGCCGCCAGGGCCGGGCTTCTCATCGCTCTCACCAGCTGCTCACGCTGTTGCGTGAGGGCCTGGAACTGCCGCTCCAGGTCTCGTATGTCATCGTCGTTGCCCGCGTCGTCCGCGGTCGCCCGAATGAGCGAGCCCAGGTCGCTCAGGCGATCCTCCGTGGCCTGCACGCGCAGGCGCAGCATCGTGATGCGCAGCGCCTCTCGATCCGTCTCGGTGTCCGGGCGCACTCCCCGCGCCCGGACCGATGCAAGCAGGGCCCGCGCCAAGCCGGCGGTCGCCGGGTCCAGGGTGGCCACGAAGGCCTCCAGCTCCGGACGCGCGGGACTGCTGCGAACGGCGGCGCGCCATGCCTCCCCGAGCGCGCGCGCCGCCTCGTCGCGCAGCGGCAGCGACTCCCCTGGGGGCAGCTCGTCGATCAGCGCCGGGTTGAGCAGGATGAGCGTCAGCGCCTCCCGCTCGAGTGGGCTCATCGCAGCGCCGGTGTCCGGCGGCCGCCCGTCGCTCACCGGCCGGACCGGCATGGGCCGAGGGCCACGCACGAGTTCGTCGCGCAGGATGCGCTCGTCGATGCCCGCGAGCTGCGACAGCCTCGGGACATACGCGTCCTGCTCGACCCGATCCGGGATGCGCCGCAGGAGGTCGAGCATTCGGCGGGTGTAGGCACTGCGCCCCTGAGCCTGGCGCATGTCGACGTCGGCCGCGGCACGCTGCATGAAGTACGGCAACAGCTCCTCGGCATCCGACACCGAATTCCGCCACCCGCCGGGGTCGCTGCGGATGAACTCGTCGGGGTCCTTGCCCGCCGGGATGCGGATCACGCGCACCTTGCTCACGACCGGGCCGAGCTCCTCGAGCAGGCCGCGCTGGGTGGCCGCCTCGCCGGCGAGGTCCACGTCGTAGGCGAGCGCCACTGCATCGGCATACCGGTTGGCGAGCTCCACCTGGCCCGCCGTGAGTGCAGTGCCGAGGCTGGCGACCACGTTCGTGAACCCGGCCTGGTGCGCGGCCATCACGTCGGTGTATCCCTCGACGATCACCGCCAGCTTCTCCCTGCGGATGGAGCCTTTGGCGATGTCGATGCCGTAGAGCGTGCGGCTCTTGTCGAACAGTGGCGTGGCCGGGGAGTTCAGGTACTTCGGACCCTCGGCGCCGGGAAGGATGCGGCCACCGAGGCCGATCGCTCGCCCCGAGACGTCGCGGATGGGAATGATGATCCGACCACGGAATCGGTCGTACACGCCGCCTCGATTCGAAGGGCTGGCGAGCCCGGCGTCGGTCAGCTCGCCGTCGCTGAAGCCCTTTGCCCTCAGCCGCTTCGTCAGGGCCTCCCAGGTGTTCAGCGCATAGCCGATGCCGAACCGCTCGAGCGTCTCCGCCGCGAAGCCGCGCTCGGCGAGATAGGCCCGAGCCGCCTCCGCCTGTCGAGCCTGAAGCAGCACCTCCCGGTACCAGGCGATGGCCGCCTCCAGTGCCTCGCGCAGCCGTCGCTTGCGTCGATCCTCGCGCGCCGTCTGCTCGGACAGCTCCACGCCGGCCCTCTCCGCCAGCCGGTTCAGGGACTCGCGGAAGTCGAGGCCGTCCCGGCGCATGAGGAACGTGAAGATGTCACCGTGCTCGCCGCAACCGAAGCAGTGCCACGTCTCGCGATCGGGCGTGACGATGAAGGACGGGGTCTTCTCCGCATGGAAGGGGCAGAGCCCCTTGTACACCGAGCCGGCGCGCTTCAGCGCGACCGTCTCGCCCACCACGTCGACGGCGGAAAGCTTCGACTTGATCTCGGCGATGATGCCGGATGATGACGTGATCGTCGGACCCTCGCGTCCGCTACGGACGCTTGTCAAGTGGTTTGTCAAGGCTTCGGCAACGATTCTACCATCGTGTCAAGCGCGCTTCCACTTCCACCCGGTTCTTCGTCCTTGCGCTGTCAGGGTAGACTTCCGCTCCCGACCGCACTGCACCACACCACGGTATCCATGACGCCAGCCACCCTGCCGCGGAGTGTCGACTCGCCTGAGTCGCCCCGGACCGCCTTCCGCGATCTGCACGCCACCCGTCTCCACGGATTCGCGCTGCTCCTCACGCTCGGCGACGCCCGCCGCGCAGCCGAGCTGACGAACGCGGCGCTGGCCGAAGCCGCGGACCACATCGAGGACCTCCGCCACCCGGTACGGGCAGCCGCGTGGCTCCGGCACCGCGTGCTCCGCTCCGCGGGCCGTCGCCAGCCCGCACGGGCTGCTCGGGACCGGCTCGCCGCGCTCGAGCCGCTGGGGATCGATGGCGCCGTGCTGGCCGGGATTGCCGCGCTGGGAACCCGCGAGCGGGCGGGGCTCATCGCCGCGACCGTCGAGCGCTTCGCGGATCTGGACGTCGGCGTCGTCGTCGGCGCGCAGGGCGATCGCCTGCACGCACTGCTCCGCCGAGCACGAGGTCGGTACCTCGAAGCCGCCGCGCGCGCGGAGCCTGGGTTCGCAGACGACGGCCAGGGCGGACCTACCACCTCAGCCGTGCGTGCCGTGGCTAAGCGGGCCATGACGTGATTGACCCTCACGGCCGCTTCTGGGCATGGCTCGCCGAGGGCGGAGCCGGCGAGCCGCCACGGGACGTGGCGCTGCACGCCTCGGGATGCGCCGAGTGCATGCGGCTGGCGGCCGCGTTCGACGGACTTCTGGCCGTGGATCCCGGTGCCGTCGAGGCGCCCCCTCTCGCGCCTCGGACGGCGCCCGTCGCGCGGCGGACGGTCGTCTCCCGGATGCGGGCCGCGGCCGGCGCGGCGGCGGCCGGTCTGATCGTCGTCGCGGCGCTGGTGGCCGGCGGCGTCCTCCTCGAGCGTCGGACGCCGCCGTCCGCACTTGGCACCCAAAGCCCATTCGCCGAGGCGGTGCTCGGCGGACAGGGCGGTGTCGCGGTGCCGGTCGCGACGGCGACGCCTCGGTCTACGCCGTCACCGTCCACGCGCGCGACCGCCGCAGCGCCGTCCGACGAACCGTCCGCCCCCGAGGCCGGAGACGACGGCGTCGAGCCCGGCAGCAGCGTTGACGATGACGACCCGCCCCCGCTCGTCGCGAACCCGACGTTCGTCCTCGCCACGCCCGCACCGACCCCGGCGTTCGAGCCACCGATCGGCACGCCGCGGCCCTCGGCACCTCCGTTCCTGCCGACACCGCGCCCGAGCGCCGCGCCGACCGCCATGCCGACCCAGCCGCCGACACCGGAGCCGACGCTGGCGCCGACCGAGCCCCCGACCCCGGTGCCGACGGCTCCGGCGACTCCGGCGCCGACGGACGTCCTGCCGACGCTTCCTCCCCTCCCCTGACGCTCGGACGGCGCTGGGTCGGCGGCCTCAGACGCTACTTGTCGCGGGCTTCGGTCTTCGCAATGGCCGCCTGAGCCGCCGCCAGCCGGGCCACCGGCACGCGGAACGGTGAGCACGACACGTAGTCGAGCCCGACGTCGTGACAGAAGGCGATCGACTGCGGGTCGCCGCCGTGCTCTCCGCAGATGCCGATCTTGAGGTTCGCCTTGGTGGATCGCCCCTTTTCGACGCCCATCCGCACCAGCTGCCCGATCCCCGCCGCGTCGAGCACCTGGAACGGGTTCTCGGGAAGGATCTTGCGGTCGACGTACTGCATGAGGAACTTGCCCTCGGCGTCGTCGCGGGAATAGCCGAATCCCATCTGGGTCAGATCATTGGTGCCGAAGCTGAAGAACTCCGCGTGCTCCGCGATCTCATCGGCGGTCAGCGCCCCGCGAGGCACCTCGATCATCGTTCCGAACTTGTAATCGACCTGCTGCCCTGACCGTTCAACGATCTGGGCCACCTCGGCCTCCAGGATCGTCCGCGTCTCGCGCAGCTCGTTCACGTGGCCCACGAGCGGGATCATGATCTCGGGCAGCGGGGTGAGGCCCTCGGCCGCCACGCGCGCCGCTCCCGCGAGGATGGCCCGGGTCTGCATCTTCACGATGTCCGGGACCATCAGGCCCAGCCGGCAGCCACGCAGTCCGAGCATCGGGTTCTGCTCGATCATCGCCTCCACGGCGTGCAGCAGGTCCACCTTCGCGCTCAGCTCCGCCTCGAGAGCGGTCCGATCGGTGGCCGGCGACCGCCGCAACGCCGGCTCGGGCTCCGACAGGCCCAGCCTGCGCATCGCGCGCACCCCGTCTCGCGTCCCGAACAGATTCACCAGGCCCTGCTGCACCAGGCCGGCCTCCGACCCCTGGGACCCATCGGTGAGATCCAGCATGGTCCGGAGGCGGGTCGTGTCGGCGAT
>JASLBU010000092.1 GCA_030146365.1 Candidatus Limnocylindria bacterium
CAAGGACATCCCCAAGGAGTACTACGAGGCCGCCCGGCTGGACGGCGCGTCGCGCATCGACTCGTTCCGCTACATCACGTGGCCGCTGCTCAAGCGCACCAGCTTCTTCGTCCTGCTGACGGCGATCATCGCCGCGGTCACCGGTCCGCAGGCCTTCGATCTCGTCTCGGTCATGACCAACGGCGGACCGGCGAACTCGACGTCGACCGTCATCTTCTACATCTTCCAGCAGGCCATCCAGTTCAACGCCTACGGCTATGCGTCCGCCATCGCGTCGGTCGTGATGGTCATCCTCATAATCATCACCGCCGTCATGTTCGCGGTGACGAAGGGAGGCAAGTTCGATGTCGGCTGAAGCCGTCCCCACGACCCGCCAGCGCGAGCTGCGCCGGCGCAAGCGGGCACGCAGGCCGGCGCGCAAGTACGGCGTGCGCCAAGCCGTGGGGATCCTGCTTGCGCTTGTCGCGCTCTTCCCGGTGCTGTGGTTGCTCATCAGCGCGCTGCGCCCGGCTGCCGACGTCTTCTCGGCGGGCATCCCTCAGCGATTCACGCTCGACAACTTCCGGTACGTGCTCACGGAGGTGCCGTTCCCGCGCTACCTGCTGAACTCGTTCATCGTGGCGGGCGTCGTCACCGTCGTGGCGCTGTTCTTCCACTCGATGGCCGGCTACGCCCTGGCGCGGCTGAAGTTCCCCGGACGCGAGTTCATCTTCGGCGCGATCGTCGGCACGCTGCTCATCGCGCAATCGGTGATTCTCGTGCCGCTGTTCCTGCTCGTGCGCGAGCTCGGCTGGGTCGACACCTACGCCGGGCTGATCATCCCGAGCATCTTCAACGCCTTCGGCATCTTCTGGTTGCGGCAGTTCTACCTCGGCATACCGGGCGAGTTGGAGGACGCCGCGCGAGTGGACGGCGCCAACTACTGGCGCGTCTACTGGCACGTCGCGCTGCCGTTGAGCCGGCCCGTGCTCGCGTCGCTCGCGATCCTGTTCTTCCTCGTCAACTGGAACGCGTACCTGTGGCCCCTGACGATCACGCGCGACCCCGACCTTTGGGTCGTGCAGGTGGGCATGGCGACGCTGCAGAGCCAGTACTCGGCGGCGTGGAACTACATCACTGCGGGCGCGCTGATCGCCGCCATCCCGACGATCGTGCTCTTCCTGCTCTTCCAGCGCCGTATCACCGACGCGATCAAGACCTCAGGCCTGAAGTAAACGGCCGCCCCGACGGACAAGGACAGCCCCACCGATGCCATATGGATCGCACGGAAGCAGCCTTCGCGACCTCCCGCGCCTGCGCTCGAGTCGCCGCCGGCGAGCCTCCAGCTGGGATAGGACGGGGGGCAACGAGGACCGGCTGACGATCCGTCCGGGTGACACGACGGTTCTCGCGGAGCTCGAGGGCGCGGGTTCGGTCAACCACATCTGGATCACCGTTGCACCCGAGAACGCCGTCGACGCGCCGGACACCCGCGAGCGGGACTTCCTGCGCCGACTGGTCCTGCGCATCTACTGGGATGGAGCCGAGCATCCCAGCGTCCTTGTGCCACTGGGCGACTTCTTCGGCGCCGGTCACGGCCGGACGGTGAACTTCGCCTCCCTCCCGCTGCAGATGAGCCCGGAGGACGGCCGCTCGTTCAACTGCTTCTTCCACATGCCGTTCGCCTCGGGGGCACGCTTCGAGATCGTCTCGGAGCTCGAGCACGAGACGGTGTGGTTCTACTACTACATCGACTACGAGACCTTCGATGGTCTCGAGGACGGGCTCGCGCGCTTTCACGCCGAGTGGCGCCGGGAAGACCCGACGGACGGCGTGCCGCAGGGCGAGGAGACCAACCCCGAGTACCTCTTCGAAGGTACGAACACCACGGGCGACGGGAACTACGTGATCCTCGACGCCGAGGGTCGCGGGCACTTCGTCGGCTGCGTGCTCAACATCCACAACCTCCGCGAGACGCAGGACTGGAACTGGTACGGCGAGGGCGACGACATGATCTTCATCGACGGCGAGGCGTTCCCGCCGTCGCTGCACGGCACCGGGACGGAGGACTACTTCAACACCGCGTGGTGCCCGACGCAGCAGTACTCGGCGCCCTATCACGGCATCACGCTTCCCGGCGGACCCAACTGGAGCGGTCAGATCTCGCTGTACCGCTTCCACATCGAGGACCCCGTGACGTTCGAGCGGTCCATCCGCGTGACGATCGAGCACGGCCACGCCAACAAGCGCTGCGACGACATGTCCTCGGTGGCCTACTGGTACCAGGAGCTGCCGAACCGACCTTTGGAACTGGCACCGGTGGAGCACCGGCTGCCGCGATCACCGTGAGCGGGTCATAAGACTCGTGAACTGAAGTACGAACGCCGGCGGTCTTGCGGGAGGCCGGCAGGGAGGACTGATGTACATGAGTGACCCATTGAAGGACCGCGGCGCGAGGGGCCGCAGTCTCCGGAGGCTGGCGGCCGTGCCCGCCGCTGCGCTCGCGCTGGCGATGTTCGCCGCCGCCGCCGTGGCGCAGGAGACGTCGCCGCCGCCGCCGCAGCCGACCGGTGCGGAGAGCAGCTTCTTCGGCACGGCGTTCACGGAATACCACGACACGCTCGACACCGCCAGCGACGGCGATCTGTGGCCGTCCTGCTGGGGCGACGACGACAACCTCTACGCCGCCAACGGCGACGGCCGTGGCTTCAGCGACCAGCCGTGGAGCGACATCGTGATGAACCGGATCTTCGGCACGCCGGAGACCGGGATCACCGGTGAGCGGCTGGCCGCGGGCGATGAGATCGGCAACACCTGGACTCCCCCGCGGGAGGGCGCGACGTACAACATGAAGCCGACGGGCATGGTCTGCGTCAACAGCGACGCGGACCCCGAGGATGAGCTCTACATGGCCATCCAGGACCTGCGGGTCCCGGAGCCGGGCCCATATGAGAACTTCGCGGACAACCCCGGCTTCAACGACGCACCGGCCGCGAGCATCTCGCGCTCGGACGACCGCGGGCGGACGTGGCAGAAGACCGAGGCGCCGATGTTCACGGACCACGAGTTCACCACCATCTGGTTCCTCGACTACGGCAAGAGCAACGAGAACGCCATCCAGGAGCTCGGGCCGCTCGACGGCAACTACGTCTACGCCTACGGGCTCGACGGCAACTGGCGCGACTCCTTCAGCAACACGGTGCCCGATCCGACAGACCTCTTCCTCGCGCGGGTGCCCGTCACCGGCATCCAGGACCGCGATCAGTGGCAGTGGTACGCCGGCGAGCCCGGCGGACCGCCGGTGTGGTCACCGAGAATCGCGGATAAGAAGCCTGTCCTCACCGACGAGCGGCGCGTCTACCAGACCAACCGCCGCAACGACATCCCGAAGGACATGAGCGTCCTGTCACAGGCCAGCATCGTCTACAACGAGCCGCTGGACCGCTACATCTACACGTCCTGGACCGAATACACGTTCGAGTTCTACGAGGCGCCCAACCCTTGGGGCCCGTGGAAGCTGTTCTCGCGCAAGGACTTCGGCGGGTATCCCTGGTTCAACCAGGCGCCCGGCTGCGCGAACCCCAAGAACGGCGGCTACTCGCTGCAGATCCCGTCGAAGTTCATCAGCGACGACGGCAAGCGCATGTGGGTGCAGGCGAACTGGTTCGAGGGCGGGGCCTCGTGCGGCGGGAGCAACTACAACTTCTCGTTGCGCCCGATCGACGTCGAGCCGTACAGGGAGACGACGGCCAACAACGGCCCGGACCCGACCGACAACATCGCCCGCCGCTCGAGCACCACGCCGATCGAGAAGTCGGCTCAGTTCGGCAACGGCGCCTACTACAACGACGGCAACAGCTTCAACAGCGAGCAGTCGTTCGACTGGGAGAACAAAGTCGTGGACTTCTGGGGCTACGAGTGGCCGCGGGAGTACAACATGGACCGGGTCGTCTACACGACGGGCCAGATGTTCCCCGAGAACAACTGGTTCGTGGACAACCTACGCGTCCAGGTGCGCCAGAACCACGAGTGGGTCGACGTGACCGGCATGGAGGTGACGCCCAACTACCCGTACGACTCGTCGCCCGGGGCCTTCACGCCGTACACGTTCACGTTCGACGACATCGCGGGTGACGGCGTGCGGATCATCGGCGTGCCCAACCCCAACCCGCCGCACAACAACGGCTACTTCACCTCGATCGCCGAGCTCGCGGTGTACTACGACTCGGCGCCCGAGCCCGAGCCCGAGCCGGAGCCGGAGCCGGAGCCGGAGCCGGAGCCCGAGCCGGAGCCGGAGCCCGAGCCGGG
>JASLBU010000108.1 GCA_030146365.1 Candidatus Limnocylindria bacterium
AGGCTGAATGGCTTCGCGCCGACCTCGGTCGGCTCCAGGAAGTAGCTCTTCTCGAAGTAGACCGGATCGATCTCGGCTGCCTCGACGAAGTCTCCGATCTCGATCGTCGTGCTGCTCTCCGGCTTCGCCTCGTCGATCTCCTCTGGCGCCAGGACGACGAACTCGCCCTTTGCGACCTCGAAGCCTCGGGCAAGCTGCTTCCACTCGAGCTCCTCACCGCCCTCGGTGCAGACGCGCTTCTCCTCGATCGGCGCCTCGTGCTGTTTGCACAGCATCCGGAAGCGAACGTCCTTCGACTCGGTCGCGGTATAAAGCTTCACCGGGATGGTGACCATCCCGAAGCTGATGGCCCCCTTCCAGATCGGTCGCATCGGTATCTCTAGTCTCCCCGCTGCCGGACGTTGCTGTCCTCGTCGACCTCGATCCCGTGGCGCTCGGCGGCCGCGAGGATCTTCTTCCGCGCGCGCTCTCGGGCGGCCTTGCTCTCGAAGTCCGTCTGGTTGAAGCGGGCGACGGCATTCCGGACGTGAGATTCGTCGTGGATCGGCAGGTGCTCGCCGCCATCTGAATCGACGTAGGCGAACTGGTCACCGCGCAGTCGCTCGCGGTCCTTCGCGTCGAGCTCGGCCATGGTGCGTCCCTCTGCGTGTGTCGCGCGCGTCTTCGGCATACCGCGTGCCGAAGTGGACCCCGTGGCTGCAGCGATCTGGATCGGCACCTCCGGCTGGGAGTACGAGCATTGGCGCGGCTCGTTCTACCCCCTGGAGCTCAAGCGCGACCGCTGGCTGGAGCACTACGCCGAGCGATTCGACACTGTCGAGCTCAACGCATCGTTCTACCGGCTGCCGCAGCGGGTGACGTTCGAGCGTTGGGCCACCCGTGTGCCCGACGGATTCGTCTATGCCGTGAAGGCAAGCCGGTACCTGACGCACGTCAAGCGGCTGAAGGAGCCGAGGGAGCCGCTGGAGCGCCTCTGGGGCCGAGCGGAGGCCCTCGGCCGCCACCTCGGCCCAGTGCTGTATCAGCTGCCGCCTCGCTGGAAGCCGAATCCGGAACGGCTGGCGGCCTTTCTCGCGGCTGTGCCGGCCGGACGTCCCCAAGCCATCGAGATCCGGGACGCGCGCTGGTACCGCGATGAGCTCCTGGTCGCCATCGCCGCTGCGGGCGTCGCCGTCTGTCTCCACGACATGCCAGGCTCCGCTCGGGACGCGACCCCCGGCGGTCCATTCGCATATGTGCGGTTCCACGGTTCCGGCGAGCGATACGGCGGTCGCTATCCGAGCGGGGAGCTGGAGCGATGGGCCTCGGCCATGGTCGAATGGGCAGGCGCCGGCATGCCGGTCTGGGCGTACTTCAACAATGACATCGGCGGTCATGCCGTCGTCGACGCCGAGCGGCTCCGAACCGCGGTGGAGCGGATCCGCTAGAACCTGCTCCAGCGCTGAGGCCGAGCGCTTGCTCGGTCAGAGGCACGACACTTGCATTCGGTCCTCATCGTGACCGCCCAACCGCCCGCACCTGCCCCTCGCACGTCCGCGCCCGCCTCCGCACCCCTGCCGGTCGCCGCGACCGCTGAGTCGCCGGCGGCGGCCCCCGAGATCGGCCAGCCGATCATCTCGGCGGTGGGCCTCAGCCGCGTCTTCGATGAACGGGTGGCGGTCGACGACGTGACGTTCGACGTGTGGCCCGGGACGATCCTCGGCGTCGTCGGCCCGAGCGGCTCGGGCAAGACGACCACGGTCCGCATGCTCACCGGCACCCTCGGCCGCACCGGTGGTGACATCCGCGTGCTGGGCGAGGACCCAATGAAGTTCTCCCGCCGCACGCGCAGCCGGATCGCGTACATGCCGCAGATCTTCAGTCTCTACGAGGACCTGTCTGCGCAGGAGAACGTGGGTTTCGTGGCCGCCCTCTACGGCATCGGACCCTTCCGACGCGGGAAGCACATTCGCAATGCGCTGAAGGTCGTCGACCTATGGGACGTCCGACACCGCCTTGCCCGGGACCTCTCCGGTGGCATGCAGCGCCGGCTGGAGCTGGCCTGCGCGCTCGTCCACGACCCTGACGTGCTGTTCATCGACGAGCCCACCGCCGGCATTGACCCGCTCCTGCGGCAGTCGATCTGGGATGAGCTCCACGACCTGAGATCACAGGGACGAACCCTCGTCGTGACCACGCAGTACGTCACCGAGGCCGAATACTGCGATCGGGTCGCGCTCATCGTCGACGGCGAGCTCGTCGCGCTCGACCACCCCGAGACGCTGCGGCAGATGGTGTTCGGCGGGGACGTCGTCCAGGTGGACACCAACCGGGCGGTGGACCCCGAGCTGCTCAGCTCCATCTCGGGAATCGCGGCCATCCGTCAGACGGCGCCACGCCAGCTGATGGTGACGGTCGACGAGGCGGCGACGCTCACGCCCCGGATCATCGAGGCGCTGCGGAACGCGAACGTCGAGGTCATCGGCATCGAGGAGCACCAGCCGACGTTCGACGAGGTCTTCACCGGGCTGGTGGAACAGCGCCGCGCCCAGCGCGGCGCCCTCGACCAGGACGCCAGCGAGCGACGGGAGGCTCCACGTGCGTGAGATCGGCCGGAGCATCGTCCGAATGGGCTCGTTCACGGGAAAGGAGCTTCGCGAGGTCCTGCGCCGGCCCGGCGTGCTCGCCAGCCTGATCCTGGGGCCGTTCCTGATCATGTTCATCTTCGGCCTCGGCTATTCGGGCTACCGCTCGCCGTTCGCCACCGAGATCGTCATCCCGGAGGGTACCGAGCTGCCGCGGGAGCCGGAGTACTACGCGGACCTTGCTCCTGGCCGGCTCGACGTCCGGCAGGTCACCGCGGATGCGGCGGGCGCCGAGGAACGGCTCCGCGGCGGTGAGATCGACCTGCTGATCGTGGCGCCGGAAAACCCGGACGACGAGCTCCGCGCCGGTCGCCAGACGACCATCCGGGTCCTCTGGAACGAGGTGGATCCCGTCTACGATCAGCTCGCGGGCCTGGCCACCTCGATCCTCACGAGCAGCCTCAACGCCGAGATCATCGAGCAGGCAGCCGCCGAGGGGATCGCCTTCGCGGAGGCGGAGCTCCCGGCAGCGGCCAACGTACCGCCCGAGGTCATCGCCAACCCGACCACCGCCGAGACCGAGAACGTGGCCCCCAGTGAGCCCGATGTCCTTGCCTTCTTCGGCCCGGCGGTGTTCGCGCTCGTCATTCAGCACCTTGGGGTCACCCTCACCGCTCTTTCGCTGGTCCGAGAGCGGCTGTCGGGGCAGATGGACCGGTTCCGGGTCGCGCCGGTGACCTCGATGGAGCTGCTGATCGGCAAATACGTCGCGTACGCGGCGCTGAGCCTGTTGGTGTCGGTGATCGTGGGCGCACTGCTGGTGGGTGTGCTGGGCGTGCCGATGCTGGGAGGCTGGCTGCTGTTCGCCGGCATCGTCCTGCTCCTGACGTTCGCCTCACTGGGCGTCGGCCTGCTGATCTCGCTGGTCGCCGACTCCGAGCGTCAGGCCGTCCAGCTGTCGATGCTCGTGCTGCTGGCGAGCGTCTTCTTCTCCGGCTTCGTCCTGCCGGTGACCGATTTCGCTCCGTGGGCCCAGTACCTGGCCTACGCCCTCCCGGTCACCCACGGCATCGCCACCCTTCAGGAGCACATGCTGCGCGGCGTGGTCACGGACACGTGGATGCTCGGCGTGCTGGCAGCCATCGGCCTGGTGCTGTACGTGATCTCGCTGCTTCGGCTGCGCCGGGTCCTGCGCACCGCCGATTGACGCTGTTGATCAGAGGGCGTTCGTCCTCGACCGCGCGAGCGTGATGCCGGCCACCAGGGACACGAAGGCCTGCATGCCGACCCACGCGAGCGCCAGGACGACGAATGCACGCAGGGGCGGCGATCCGACCGTGCCTCGCGGCTGCTCCGGATCGGCGCCGAGGGCGCGCAGCTGGTCGCTCAGCGTCGTGAGCTCCGGCCCGATGCGCGCCGCGTCGGTCCGCGTGTCGCCCAGCGAGTCCCCGACGTCGTCGAGGGTGTCCGCCAGGGCGGACGCCTGATCCGCGCTGGCCGCGAACTCGCCGGCCAGCGGCTGGAGGGGCTGGGCCCCGAAGACCGACAGCTCCATGGCGATCGCCAATGACGCAAGCGTGCCCGCCGCCTCTCGCGCCAGCGCGGCGGCAGCGTCGGAGGACGCCCGTGCCTCGGCGAGGCTGCCGTCCACGTTTTCGAAGGCGTCGGCCGTCGCCTGGGTCGCGCGAGCCGCTGCCATCAACGTGGTATCCGCCTCGGCTGCAACGCGCTCGACGCGCCCGGCCAGGTCCAGGCCGATGAATGCGCCCCCGGCGACCAGCGCAAGGCCCATGGCCCCGTAGACGACGAGCAGCCAGCCAAGGCCGCGGCGTGAGACGCTCACGAGGGCTCAGTCCTCCCCGAAGAATGGGTCGTCGCCGTAGAGCTCCAGCCAGCGGCGGCGCATCTGGCGCACGGTGGCGGCCACCGCGGCATCCGGTGTCATCGGCGGAAGCAGAGAGGCGATCGCCGCACGGACGCGCTCGTTGTTCTCCATGCCCAGAAGCGCGAGGTAGTCGGCGACGCGCTGAGCCGGCGACTTGCCATGGGCTCGCTGGCGAACCAGCACATCTGCCTCGTGCTCCATCGCACCGGCATAGGCGTCGTCCCGGAGCTCGACCTCGGCGAGCAGAAGCGGGATCTCCTCCAGCCGTGGGTCCGAGTAGGCCCAGCGGATGAAGGAGTCCATCGGCCCCGGCGGACGCTCGTGATGGCCCGAATGGAACTGTTGGACGTACTGTCGGCGTTCTGACTCCGTCCGGGTCAGCGCGATCTGGACGAGCTGGCGCATCTCCGGGGTCCATCGTCGCAGCGACTCGACGAACTGGCGCAGCGTCAGGCCGCCTGGAGGCTGAGGACGAAATTGATGCTCATGGACGTGCTGCACCGCGACCGTATACTAGCCGCCGTGCGCCGAGCTCTCACCCTGGCTGCCTCGGAAGAGCCCGCATGCGACGTCTGACCCGGATTGCCGCGTTCGTCGCGGTGGGTGCAATCGCGGCGGCCGCCGGCGCATCATCGGGCCCGGCCTCCGCGGCCGGCCCGCCACTTCGCTACCTCGCGGGACCGCCCGGCTCGCTGGACCCTGCGTACATCTCCAGTGCGGCGGACGTCCAGCTGCTGCTCCAGCTGTACGCGGGGTTGACGCGCCTGGACGAGACGGGGGAGCCGTATCCCTCCCTGGCCTCCGGCTGGGAGATCAGCGACGACGGCCGCAGGTACACCTTCCAGATCCGCGACGACCTGCGGTTCAGCGACGGGTCGCCCCTCACCGCGGAGGACGTGCGCCGTTCGTGGCTTCGGCTGCTGGACCCCGGAACGGCCGCGACGGCGCCCGACGTCCTGAGCGTCATCACCGGTGCCCCCGAACGCGTCGCCGGCGAGGTCGACGAGGATGCCGTGGGCATCGCCGCGCCGGACGCCTCCACGCTCGTGGTCGAGCTGCGTTACCCGGCGTCCTACTTCCTGGACATCGTCGCCACCCCCGCCACCTTCGTGGTGCCTCGCACCGCCGATGCAACGCCCACCTGGCAGACGCCCGACAGCTTCATCGGCTCCGGGCCGTACGCGCTCGATGGCGTCGAGGGGCCCGACCTCGTGCTGCGCGCGAATGCCGAATACGTCGCGGGACCGCCGCCCATCGACGAAGTCCGCTGGGTCGGCTCCATCGACGCCGATCCCGTGAGCGCGTTCTCCGCGGGTGAGGTCGACCTGGTCGGCGTCCCGGGCTGGGACGCGACCTGGATCGCCTACGACGCGGAGCTGGGACCCCGGCTGCACGCGGCCGAGCCGCTGACGATCAGCTACTTCGGGTTCGACACGACCCGGCCGCCGTTCGACGACCCGGACGTCCGCCGGGCCTTCTCGCTGGCGCTCGACCGGGAGCGGCTGGTTCCGCTGGCCGAGGGTGCCTCGTCCCAGCCGGCGGGCAGCCTGGTCCCGCCGGCGATCTGGCCCGAGGGCTTCGAGCCGGCCATGGAATACGACCCGGACGAGGCGCGGCGGCTGCTCGACGCAGCGGGCTACGAGGACCGCACCCAGCTGGGCACGATCGTCGTCAACGGCACCGGCCTTGGCGTCGAGCCGGCGGTGGCAGTCTGGCGGGAAGAGCTGGGCGTGGAGATCGCCATCGAGAACATGGACTTCGGCGACTTCATCGCCTCCCTCGAGAGCCGCCCGCCGCACCTGTTCACGGTGAACTGGATCGCCGACTACGCGTCGCCGCATGCGCTGTACGGCCTGCTGCTGGAGCCGGGCGCTGCCAGCAACTGGGGCGGGTGGGCGGACCCGGAGTTCGGCGAGCTGCTGGAGGCGGCCGCCGCCGCGCCGGCCGACGAGATCGGCCGGGCATACGACGCGGTCGAGCAGCGGGTGGCCGAGGAGGCCCCGGTCATCCCATGGTCGTACGGAGAGACCTGGTGGCTGGTCGCGGACGGCCTGCGCGGGTTGGGCAATCTCACCATCGGCCTCACCGACTTCGGGAGGGTGTCGTGGGACGGCTGACGCGCTGGATGCTGGCCGTCGGGGGTGCCGTCACCCTGGGGCTGGGCGGCACCGAGGCCGTCGCCGGATTCGACGGCTTCGGAAGCGGAACCGCTGACTCGACGTACGGTGAGGAGGTTCGTTTCGTCGTCGAGCTCAGCGGGTCGGCCCCCGAGCGGCTGGAGCTGCTGATCGCGACCCCGGGCAGCGACGCGGTATTCGTCACGCCGGTTGACCCCGGCAGCGGGGGCGCCACCTATGTGTGGGACACCTCCGACGACCACGTCGTCCCCAACACGTTGATCACCTACACGTGGCGGGCCATCGATGGCGACACGGTGATCACCTCGGAGCCGGGGACGATCCGGTACGAGGACGACCGCCCGGGGCTCGACTGGCAGAGCGCGCAGCTCGGCGAGGCGACCGTGCACTGGTACGGGGACGCGGAGGGGCAGGCGCTCCGCTTCGGTGAGCTGACCGCGCAGGGGGTTGCTCGCGCCGAGCAGCTGCTCGGTACCGAGCTGGCGGGTCCGGTGGACATCTTCGTGTACGACTCGCAGGAGGAGTTCTTCGGCGCGCTCGGGCCGGGGGCGCGGGAATGGACCGGTGCGGCCGCCTACAGCGAGCTTCGCACGATCTTCATGTGGCTCGGTGGAGGATCCGCGAGCTACCTGGAGGTTGCCATGCTCCACGAGGTCACCCACATCGTCTTCCACGACGCCACCGACAACCCGTACCACGAGCCGGCTCGCTGGCTGAACGAGGGCATCGCGACCTGGTCCGAGACGAGCGACGCGGCCGGGGAGCGCCCGATCGTCGCCATGGAGGCCGGTGGGCGCGGGCTCTTCGCCTTCGAGGCCATCACCGAGCAGTTTCCCATCGGCGAGCGCGGCGGGCGACTCTCGTATGCCCAGGGAACCACGATGGTCGACCTCATCGTCGATCGTCACGGTGAAGAGGCCATCGCAGCCATCGCCGCGGCGTACCGCGACGGGGCGTCCGACGCGCAGGCACTCGAGGCGGGCACGGGGGTGCCGGCCGAGGAGCTGTACGCCACGTTCTTCGCGGAGTTCGGCGTGGCTCCGCCGGAGCCGGTGGCGGCCGAGCCGATCCCCGCCTCGAACGTCGATCGGCCGGCGTCCGGGGTCGTGGACGAGGGCGGGGTCGACCCCGAGGCGGAGCCGCCGCCGGACGAGTCCGTGCCGAACGAGGAGCCGCCGGCCCCGACCGAGAGGAACGAGTTCCTGCCGCTCGTCGGGATCCTGGCGGCCGCGCTGGTCGTGATCGGTGCCATCGTGTTTGACGCTCGCCGGTCGGCACGCCGGAGGATGGCCGCTTGAGCCGACGGCTGCCGCCCCGCTCGCGGGTCAGCCGGCCCCGGTGGGCGGTGTCGATCGCCATCGGGCTCGCGCTCATCGGCTTCGTCGGCGCGGCGCAGTGGAACAGCTCGCTCGCACGGCAGGAGTTCGTGACGTCCGCCCAGCGCGTCCTCATCACGGAGGCGGAGCAGCTCCAGCGGCAGCAGACGGCGCTGCGCGAGCAGATCGCCGCGGCCGACGAGCGGGTTCGGGCGCTGGAGGAGCAGGATGCCGGCTCGCAGGCCGTGGTGCGGGAGCTCTCCGAGGAGCTGGCGGCGGCCCGTCTGGCCACCGGCCTCCAGACCGTCCGCGGTCCGGGGGTGGTCATCGAGATCGCCGATTCCCTGGACCAGCAGCCGGTGGGCGCCAATCAGCCGAACTACGTGAACGTGGACGACCTGCGCGCCATCGTCACCGCGCTGTGGGCATCCGGCGCCGAGGCGGTCGCGATCGCCGGCGGAGCGATCGAGGGTGGGCCGCCGGCGGAGCGCGTCGTCGCGACGTCCTCGATCGACGGCGCCGGCCCGGCGATCCTGGTGAACTCGGCAAGGCTGACCCCTCCGTACCGCATCGAGGCAATCGGCCCGGAGGGCCTCCACGATCGCTTTCTCAGCAATCCAAGCTTCCTGACTCGTGTGAAGGAGCGGATCGATACCTACGGGCTGCAGTTCGCGAGCGAGCCGCGTGACGAGATCGTGATCGGCGAGTTCATCGGCAACACCGGTCTGCGCTGGGGCGCCCCGGTCGAGGGCGGAGACTGATGGCCGCGCGTGTCGCACAGCTCAGCCTCTTCGCCATCGCCGCGATCACCGGCGTGCTGCTGATCGGGCAGCTGCGATCCCAGGCGCGGCCGGTGGAGCTGTCGAACCTGTCGGCGCAGGAGCTCTCCGCGCTGATCGAGACGCTGTCGGCGACGAACGTCGACCTGGGGGACGCGCTCGCCGATCTCAACGAGCGGATCCGGAGCTACGAGGTGGCGCAGGCGCAGGGGCAGTCGACGCTCGACCTCACCACCCGTGAGCTGGACCGCATCGCGGCGTTCGGGGGACTCAGCGCCGTCGAGGGGCAGGGGATCGTGCTCACCATGGAAGGTCCGATCGACGCGGCCGGCATCAACGACCTCATCTACGAGCTGCGCGGCGCGGGTGCCGAGGCGATCGCCGTCGACGACATCCGGATCACGGCCCGCTCGGTGGCCGCCATGGGCGCCGGCTCCATCGAGATCGACGGCGTTCCGCTGGAGGAGACGATCCGGATATCCGCGATCGGCTCGCCTCCGGGGCTCGAGGCGACCCTCGAGCGGCCGGGCGGCATGCTGACACTCCTGCAGCAGGCGACCGGGCTCCAGACGGAGATTGAGCGGTCCGATCGGCTGGTGGTCCCCGCAACGGCGCGCGATCTGGCTCCGACGGTAGCCCAGCCGGTCGAGTAGCCTGTACCGCCGAGCCACCTGCATGTACCGAGGGCGTCCGTGAAGGAACTCATTGACCGCGCGCTCGACGCTGCCGAGCGCGGTGGCGCGGCCTACACCGAGGTTCGCGTCGCAGAACGAGAGACCGAGCAGCTGACCGTGAAGAACGGTGCGCTCGAGGCCGCGACGGCGAACGCGAGTGCCGGTTTCGGCATCCGGATCCTCGTGGACGGTGCCTGGGGCTTCAGCTCCAGCCGATCCCTGGAGCCCGCCGAGGCGGATCGGGTGGCCGGCGAGGCGCTTGAGATCGCGCGAGCCAGCGGGCTTGCCCGCAAGTCGCCCGCCGAGCTGGACGACACGCCGCCGGTCACGGACACGTACCGGACGCCGTACGAGGAGGACCCCTTCTCCGTCAGCCTGGACGACAAGCTGCGCATCCTCATGGACGCGGACGCGAACATGGCGCGCGTGGCCGGCGTGGCGATTCGCGAGAGCAACTTGTCGGCGGGCCGCGAGCGCAAGACGTTCGCCACGAGCGCGGGGGCGTGGATCGAGCAGGAGATCGTCGAAGCGGGTGGCGGCATCGAGGCCACCGCGGTCAATGAGAGCGAGATGCAGCAGCGCTCGTACCCCAACTCATTCGGTGGCCAGTCGGTGACCGGCGGCTTCGAGGCCATCCGGGCGCTGAACCTCGCGGAGCACGGGCAGGAGACGGCCGAGCTGGCCGTGGCGCTGCTCGACGCGCCGCAGTGCCCGTCTGGTGAGATGGACCTGATCCTGGACTCCACGCAGGTCGCCCTCCAGATTCACGAGTCATGCGGACATCCGACGGAGCTGGATCGGGTGTTCGGCACCGAGGCGAGCTTCGCCGGCACGTCGTTCCTCACCACCGATAAGCTGAACCAGCTCCGATACGGCTCCGAGCTGGTCAACATCGACGCCGATGCCACCGCCCCGGGCGGCCTCGGAACGTTCGGATACGACGACGAGGGAGTACCGGCGCAGAACGTGCCGCTCATCTCCGGCGGGCTGCTGGTCGGCTACCTGACCAGCCGCGAGACCGCACCGCGAATCGGCCGCCGGTCCATGGGCAGCGCGCGGGCGTGGAGCTGGAGCCACATCCCGCTCATCCGGATGACGAACATCAATCTCAGGCCGGGCGATGCCGGCAGCCTGGAGGACCTCATCGCGGACACCCGCGACGGCATCTTCATGAGCATCAACAAGAGCTGGTCGATCGACGACCGCCGGCTGAACTTCCAGTTCGGCGACCAGGCCGGCTGGCTCGTGAAGAATGGCAAGCGCACGCAGCTCGTGCGGAACCCGACGTACACCGGCATCACGCCCCAGTTCTGGGGCTCCTGTGACGCCATCTGCGGCCCCGAGGAATGGACCCTCTGGGGGCTGCCGAACTGCGGCAAGGGTGAGCCGATGCAGGTCGGCCACGTCGGCCATGGCGCCGCACCCGCGCGGTTCCGGGGCGTGAAGGTGGGTGTGGGCCGATGGTAGCGCGGAACGGCGAGGCCACCGAGTTGCTGGAGCAGGTCCTCGCCAGATCCGAGGCGCCCAGCACCGAGGTCCTCTACATCGCCCAGGACTCTGCGCTGACGCGCTTCGCGAACAACCAGATCCACCAGAACGTGCGCGAGCACGACGCCTCGGTCCAGGTGCGCGTGATCGAGGACGGCCGCATCGGCGTGGCCTCCACCAACCACCTGGACGACGCCGGGATCACCGACGTCCTGGCACGCGCCGCCGCGATCGCGGCACGATCCGCGCCGAACCCGAATGCCGCCGTCCTGCCGGAGCCGGACGAGCGCGAGTACGACGGTGACATCGGCTACGTCGCGACCACCGCCGACGCCGGAGCGGAGCTCCGCGGTGAGGGTGCCCGGGCCGTCATCGCTGCTGGAGAGGCGAAGGGGCTCGACACCTCAGGCTCGTTCTCGACCTCGGTCATGACGGTCGCAGTGGCGAACTCCAGCGGCGTACGAACGCTCCAACGGTCCACGCGATCGGCGCTGCTGACGGTGATGATGGACGGCTTTGCCTCCGGCGCCGCTTCCGGGTATGCGCACGCCGGCTCACCGGACGTCCGGGAGATCGATGCCGCGGCGCTCGGTGCAGAGGCGGCGGAGAAGGGTGACCGCATGCGCGGCGCCGAGGTCCTGGAGCCGGGCGAGTACGAGGTCATCCTGGAGGAGTACGCCGTGGCCGGCCTGCTGGAGTACCTCGCCTACATCGGCTTCTCGGGCCTGGCGCATGAAGAGCAGCGATCCTTCATGGATCTCGGCTCGCGCGTGATGGGGGAGAACGTCTCGATCTGGGACGACGGGCATGACCCGTCCGGCTTCCCCGTCCCGGTCGACTTCGAGGGCGTGGTCCGGCAACGGGTGGACCTCATCCGCGAGGGGGTGGCGAACGCCGTCGTCCACGACGCCGCGACGGGGACCCGCGCGGGCACGGGCTCGACCGGGCACGCACTCCCGGCACCGAACCTCGTCGGACCGATGCCGATGAACCTGTTCATGGCGCCCGGTTCGACGCCGCGCGACGAGCTGATCCGGGGCGTGCGGCGCGGCATCTGGGTGACTCGATTCCACTACATCAACCCGGTCCACCCGAAGAAGGCCATCCTCACCGGCATGACGAAGGACGGCACATTCCTCATCGAGGACGGCGCAATCTCCCGCCCACTGCTGAACTTCCGGTTCACGCAGTCGATTCCCGACGCGCTCAGCGACGTGCGGGCTGCGAGTGACCAGACGAGGCTGCTCCCGGGCGAGTTCTTCGGCTCGGCGCGCGTCCCGGCGATCCACCTCGGCTCGTTCAACTTCACCGGCACCACCGCAGCGGAGGGCAGTGCGTGACGGTGGCCGCGCCGCTCGACCTTCGCCTGGGTGACCGCCTCCGGCTCCGGAAGGAGCATCCGTGCGGAAGCCGAGAGTGGGAGGTGACGCGGCTGGGGGCCGACATCGGTCTCGTCTGCGGGGGCTGCCGGCATCGTGTCCTCATGGACCGGCTCGACGTCGAGCGCCGGTTCACCGAATACCTCCACCGCGGTCCCGAGACGGCTGGCTGAACGATGGCCCACGTGGATCTGCCCGTCGATGGCGCCACCGAGCTCACCGGAGCCGGCAACGTCTTCCGCAATCGAAACTTCGTCTACCTCTGGTCCGCGCAGACGCTGAGCCAGCTGGCGAGCAACATGGTCCTGGCGGCGCTCATGGTCACCGTGTTCGAGAGCACCGGCCAGTCGAACACCGCGAACGCGCTGCTCATCCTGAGCTTCCTGGTCCCGGCCGTCCTGTTCAGCACGCTGGGCGGCATCCTGGTGGAGCGCGGCGACGCGAAGCTGATCATGCTCGCCACCAACGTCGTGCGCGCGGTCGGCACCGTCCTGTTCATCTTCGTGGCTCCGACGACGACGACGGCGATCGTGCCGCTCGTGTACGCCATCAACCTCGTGGTCGCCACCGCCACGGCCGTCTTCGCCCCCGCCGAGCTCACGGCCATTCCCCGAATCGTCGACCGCCGCCACCTGATGGCCGCGAACTCGATCTTCATCCTGACCATCAACGCCACGTTCGCGATCGGGTTCGGATTCCTGGGTCCCCTGGTGCTCAACGTCGTCGGCCCGACCATGGTCTACGTCATCGTGGCGGTCATGTTCGGCCTGTCGGCGCTCGCCATCCTGCCGCTTCCCTCGGTCAGGGCCGAGACGAAAGCGCCGCAGATGAGTGCCGCGGCTGGCCGTGCCGTGCGTGAGCTGGTCGGCCAGCTCAGCGAGGGCGTCGGCTTCATCCGCAAGCATCGGCCGATCGCCTGGAGCCTGACCTACCTCGGGATCGCGGCCAGCCTCATCGGCGTCCTCGGCGCGATCGGTCCCGGGTTTGCGACCGACATCCTGCTTCTGCGCTCGGAGGACTTCTTCTTCATCATGGGCCCTGCGGGCCTCGGGGCCGTGGTCGGCATCCTGTTCATCAACTCGTACGGCAAGGCGATCCCGAAGCGCCTCCTCATCGACATCGGCTTGGTGGCGATGGGCATCACGCTCGTTGCGCTGGCGCTCGTCCGGCTCATCACCGCGATCCTCGGCTTCGCGGTCGGGCCGTTCGAGGATGCGTTCCCCTCGCTGGCCCCGGTGACCAGCCTGATCGCGATCGTGGTGGTCATCGCGGTGTTCGCGGGCCTCGAGTACGCCTTTGTCGCCATTCCGTCGCAGACGGCGCTCCAGGAGGAGCTGCCGGCCGAGGTGCGCGGCAGGATCTTCGGCATCCTCAACACGCTGCTGTCGCTTGCGTCCTTCCTGCCGGTCATCGCGGCCCCCGCGGCCGCGGACGTCATCAACATCTTCTTCCCCGGCACGGGGATCCCGGTCGTCATGGGGGTTCTCGGCCTCGGGGCGCTGGCCGCGGGCATCGCGTCATGGCGGCGCAACCGTCGCGCCGGCCTGCACGAGCACGATGCGGCCACGTCGCCCTCTCCGCCCGGGGAGACGATCGACGAGGCAACGGCACCGGGAAGCCCGGCGATCATCGAGGCGGACGCTCGGACCGAGTCACCGCACCGTCGCCGTCGCCGTCACCGGCAGCCGGACGATGGCAACTAGAGCGTTCGCTGCCTCCTTCCTCCTCGTCTCCGCCCTCATCGCCTGGATCACCATCACCGTCCCGCTTGCCGCGCGAGTGCTCCAGGCGGGCGTGCTCGTCTCGATGCTCTACGTCGCGTACCTGGCCTGGCGCGGCGGCCGTGCGATGAGGGCGGCGCTCCGCTCAACGGACATCCCCATCCCACCGGCGCATGGGCCGGAGCGATGGGTCTCGCTCATCGTGCCGGCCCGCAATGAGGGCGCAGTGATCGCCGAGACGGTCGCGAGCCTGACGTCGCTCGACTATCCGGCCGCCGATGGCCGCCCCGCCTACGGCGTGCTGGTCGTGGACGACGGGTCGACCGACGAAACGGGCGCCCGGGCGAGGGCCGTGCCGATGGACGGCCGGCTGACGGTCGTGCGGCGCGAGCCGAAGCCCAGCCTCCCACGGACGAAGGGCGCGGTCCTGCGCCATGCGATGCACCACGTCGACGGGGACGTGGTCGGCGTGATCGACGCGGACACTCGCGTCGACCCGGCGTTTCTTCGTCGAGTGATGAGAGCATGGGATCGCGATCCGGATGCCGCAGCGGTCCAGGTGGCCCGGCGACCCCGCAACGCGGACCGCGGATGGCTCACGGCCGCACAGGCGGAGGAGCAGCTGATGGACATGGCGAGCCAGTGCGGACGGCACGCGACGGACGGCACCGCCGAGCTGCGTGGGAACGGCATGTTCGTGCGCCGTGACGTCCTCGATGCCGTCGGCGGGTGGAATGCCACGGCACTCACGGAGGACCTCGACCTGTCGACGCGGCTGGCGGCGGCCGGCCACCGTGTGGCGCTGGCACCGGAGGCCGCGGTCGAGGAGGAGGCGGTCGAGCGGCTCGACGCCCTCTGGCACCAGCGTCTGCGGTGGGCGGAGGGGAGCCTGCGCCGCCTGCTTGAGCATGGGCCGGGCCTGCTCGCCGGGCCCCTGTCGCTCGGCCACAAGGCCGACTTCGTCGCCTTCACTGCCGAGTTCCTCCTTCCGCCGCTGTTCGCGACCACGATCATCGCCAGCCTGCTGACGATCCCGCTTCCGCGCCCGGCCGACTGGACCGTGCCCGCCTCGCTGTTCGCCGGGTACGGGCTGGGGGTCTTCCTCCTGGCCCTTGGCGGGCTGTCCGCGGTCGGCGTGCGGGGTCCGAGGCTCGTCGGGCGCGCCCTTCGCGGGGCGCTGTTCCTCTCCCACTGGCTGGTGGTGGTCCCGGTCGCGCTGGCGCGCATCGCCTTCGGTGCGCGGCCGACGGCGTTCGTCCAGACGCCCCGGTTCACCGCGGGCCGGGACCGATGACCGGGCCCCGACCCACCCTCGTCATCCTCGGCGACGTCCTCGTGGCTGCCACGCCGGGCGCGCCGGAGCGGACCCAGGCCATCGGCATCGCGAACGGCCGGGTCGTGAGCGTCGGGCGCCGAGAGGATGTGCTCACCGGAGCCCCGGCCGGCGTGGAGGTCCTCGATGCCGGCACGGCCGCCGTGATCCCCGGCCTCCACGACTTCCACATCCACCTCGTCGGCCTCGCACGTACCCGCTCCGGGGTCATGCTCGAGGGGGCTGGTGATGGCCGGGAGGTGGCCGCGCGTCTGCGGGATCACGCCCGCACCCTCCCCCCGGGCGCCTGGGTCACCGGACGGGGCTGGTCGGAGGCTCAGCTGTCGGGCCTCGAGATGTCGGAGCTGGAGGCCGCGGTCGGCCCGCGGGCCGCGTTCATCAGCAGCCACGACGGCCATTCCGCCTGGGCATCCGCTGCGGCACGGCGAGTTGCCGGCTTGACGGCCGGGACCGCCGACCCCGGGGGCGGACGGATCGAGCGATTCGGGGACGGCGAGCCGACGGGAGTGCTGCGCGAGACGGCGCTCGACCTGGTGGCCGCGCACGTGCCGCGGCTGCAGGGGGCGGCCCTGCGCCCCTCATTGA
>JASLBU010000016.1 GCA_030146365.1 Candidatus Limnocylindria bacterium
TCGGTGCGCGTGGTCGCCTGGATCGCGGTCGTGCCGCCCTTCTCCACCCGGGGCATCCCCGCGGCGGCGAAGGTGATCCTGGCGATCGGGCTCTCCTTTGCGATGGCGCCGACCCTGGCGACCCAGGAGCTGCCGGGCACCACACCGGCGCTCGTCGTCGCGACGGCGACGCAGGCCCTGATCGGGCTGGCGATGGGCTACGTGACGATGCTGCTCTTCTCGGCCATCGGCGCGGCCGGCGCGCTGATCGACCTGTTCGGCGGATTCGCGCTGGCCGCGGCCTGGGACCCGCTCGGCATGAACATGAACACCGTCTTCGGCCGGTTCCACCAGATGCTCGCGACCGTGCTGCTCCTCGTGTCCGGTGGCCACCTGCTGGTCATCGGCGGGCTGCTCTCGACGTTCCGCTACCTCCCGCTGACCGGCATGCCGGACATCTCCGGCTGGGACGGCGTGATCGTCACGGCGTTCTCGATGTTCTTCACCGTCGCGGTGCAGATGGCGCTGCCGATGATCGCGGTGCTCTTCGTCGCCGACCTCGCCCTCGCCCTGCTGACGAAGGTCGCTCCCCAGCTCAACGCACTCAACGTCATGTTCCCGGCCAAGGTGGGGCTGACCCTGCTGCTGCTCGGCCTCTCGTTCCCGATGCTGCCCGGCGCGGTCGAGCGGCTGGTGGCCCTGGCGAACGAGGCGATGGCGACCATGGCGGGCGCCGCGTGACCGGCCGTACGACCGGGCGTACCGGGCGCACGACCGGGCGGGAGGTGCTGCGGTGACCGACCAGGAGAAGACCGAGAAGCCCACACCCAAGCGGAAGAAGCAGGCCCGCAAGGACGGCCAGGTGCCGCGCACGCCCGAGCTCGGCGGTTGGCTCGGGCTGCTGGTCGTGGCCCTGGCGATGGGTCCGCTGCTCGACCGCGAGATCGACGCGCTGCGCACCATGTTCGTCGCGCACCTGGCCGCCGGGGAGCGGGCGTCGGTGCCGCTGGCGCTCACCCTGCTCGGCGACGCCTTCCAGCACGTCCTGGTCACCCTGGTCATCCTCGGGGCGATGGTGATGGTGATCGGCGTGCTCTCCGCCCTGGCCCAGGGCGGGTTCTACCTCTCCCCCAAGCTGGTCAAGCCCGACGCCAAGAAGCTCGACCCGTTCAAGGGCGCCAAGCGGGTGTTCGGCCCGCACGCGCTGTGGGAGGGCGTGAAGGTGCTGCTCAAGAGCAGCGTCGTCGCGTTCCTCGCGTACGGCGCGGTGCGGGCGATGATGCCGCTCGTCGGCGGGCTGATGCCGATCGAGGTGGTGCTGCAGAAGGTCAGCGACGAGGTGTCCAACCTGATCGTCAGCGTCGCCCTCGCCGGACTGGTGATGGCCGCGGCCGACTACGCCATGATGCGCCGCCGGATCGGGAAGCAGACCCGGATGAGCCACAGCGAGATCAAGCAGGAGCACAAGCAGTCCGAGGGCGACCCGATGCTGAAGGGCGCGATCCGCAGCCGGCAGCTCGCCGCCGCGCGCAACCGGATGATCGCCGACGTCAGCACCGCCGACGTGCTGCTCGTGAACCCGACCCACGTGGCGGTCGCCCTGCGCTACGACCCCGACCAGGGCGCGCCCCGTGTGGTCGCCCGCGGCGCCGGCGCGATCGCCGCGCGGATCCGCGAGGTCGCCGCCGAGGAGCGGGTCCCGCTGGTGCGGGACGTGCCGCTGGCGCGCGCCGTCTACCGCCACTGCGAGGTCGGCCAGGAGATCCCCCGCGAGCTCTGGGCCGCCGTAGCCCAGGTCCTCGCCTTCGTCCTCAGCCGCCGCAACCAGGGCCAGTACGGCGGCGAGCACCGCACCCCCCGTCGTACCGACGAGCTGCCAGAGGTCCTGAAGGCGTCCCGGCGGCGCCGGGTGGCGGTCGCGGAGTCTGCAGGAATCACCGGTTAACCGGGGATTCCTGCACTTCCCGGCCGTTGCAACGGCCGGGAAGTGACAGAAAACCTCCGGCCTCGGCTCAGAACCGCACGTGCTTGGCCGATTCTCAGGAGCGACGCCAGGAGGGCGTCACCCCGAAGTGCCACGGATGGCGCTCCCGCTGATGCGAGAGGCTCATCCGCCGTATGTCCTCCAAGACCGGTGTCGCGTCGCTGACGAAGCTCGGTGTGCCGCTCGGCATCGTCCTGATCGTCGTGATGCTCGTGGTGCCGCTGCCCGCGATGCTGCTCGACGTCCTGATCGCTCTCAACATCACCGGCGCGCTGCTCGTGCTGATGGTGGCGATGTTCATCCACAAGCCGCTGGAGTTCGCCGCCTTCCCCTCGGTCATCCTGGTGATGACGCTCTTCCGCCTGGCGCTCAACGTGAGCGCGACCCGGCTGGTGCTGCTCGACGGCTACGCCGGCAAGGTGATTGACACCTTCGGCCACTTCGTCGTCGGCGGCTCGCTCATCGTCGGACTCATCGTGTTCGCGATCCTGCTCGTCATCCAGTTCGTCGTCATCACCAACGGTGCCGGGCGCGTGGCCGAGGTCGGAGCGCGGTTCACCCTCGACGCGATGCCGGGCAAGCAGATGGCCATCGACGCCGACCTCAACTCCGGCCTGATCGACGAGGAGGAGGCGCGGCGCCGGCGTGCGGAGGTGCACGCGGAGGCGGACTTCCACGGCGCGATGGACGGAGCCTCCAAGTTCGTCAAGGGCGACGCGATCGCGGCGATCGTGATCACGCTCGTCAACCTGCTCGGCGGGTTCGCGATCGGCGTCGCGCAGTACGGCATGCCGTTCGGCGAGGCCATCCAGACCTACTCGCTGCTCTCCATCGGTGACGGCCTGGTCTCGCAGGTCCCCGCGCTGCTGCTCTCGGTCGCCACCGGCCTGATCGTGACCCGGTCGGTCGCCGACTCCGACATGGGGTCCGACATCGTCGGACAGATCTTCGCCCGCAAGATGCCGCTGCGGGTGGCCGGCTTCGGTGCGCTCGCGCTGTGCGTGATCCCGGGTCTGCCGAAGCTGCCGTTCCTGCTGGCCGGTGGTCTCATGCTGATCGCCGCCAGCCGGGTCGGCGACGGCGCGACGGAGAGCGCCGCCACCGGCGACGCCGCCACCGCGGGCGAGCTCGCGCCGTCGCCGGACTCCCCCGAGGCGCTGGCAGCGGAGATCCGCGTCGACCCGCTCGGCCTGGAGCTGTCGGCCGACCTGATCGACCTGGTCGACAGCCGCGCCGG
>JASLBU010000047.1 GCA_030146365.1 Candidatus Limnocylindria bacterium
CATGAGCCGCATCGGCGCGATCGAGCGTTCCACCACCGAGACCACGATCAGCATCCGGGTCGACCTGGACGGGACCGGGTCCGCGTCGGTCCAGTCGCCGATCGGGTTCCTGGATCACCTGCTCACGCTGCTGGCGCGTCATGCGCTCATCGACCTGGATGCCACGATCAGTGGCGACGTCCACATCGATGAGCACCACACGGTCGAGGACACGGCGCTGGTCCTCGGGCGTGCCATCGACCAGGCGCTCGGCGAACGCGCCGGCATCCGGCGCTACGGCGACGTGCGTCTGCCGATGGACGAGGCGCTGGCGCTGTGCGCGGTGGACCTGGGCGGGCGGGCGTACGCCGACGTCGAGCCGGTGCCGGACCCCCTGACCGCCGCGAACGCCTGGCTGGAGCTGTGGCCGCACTTCGTGGAGACCCTGGCGCGCGAGGCGCGCGCCGCCATCCACCTCGAGGTGAGGAAGTCCCGCAGCACCCACCACCTCGTCGAGGGCGGGGCGAAGGCACTCGCCCGTTCGCTGCGTCAGGCGTGGGAGATCGACCCGAGGATGGCGGGCCGCGACGACGTGCCGAGCAGCAAGGGAACGCTGCGGTGATCGCCATCGTCGACTATGGCGCGGGCAACACCCGCTCCGTCCTGCGGGCCTTCGCGGCCGTGGGTGCCGACGCCCGGCTGGTCGCCAGCGCCGAGGGCATCAGCGCGGCGGACCGCCTCGTCGTGCCGGGCGTCGGGGCGGCGCCGTCGGCCGTCGAGGCGCTGATGCGGGACGGCCTCTGGGAGCCGGTGCGGGCGTGGGGTGCGGCCGGTCGACCGCTGCTGGGCGTCTGCCTGGGGGCGCAGCTGCTGCTCGAGGGCTCCGACGAGGGCGATGCGCCGGGGTTGGCGCTCGTCGGCGGCCGCTGCCGCGCGTTTCCTCCGCCGGCAGGCGGCGGACCGCGACAGGTGCCGCACATCGGCTGGAACGAGGTCCGGCCGCGGAACGGCGGCCGCTTCGACGCGTACTTCTCGCATGGCTACTGGCCGGACGCCGAGCCGGCCGTTGTGGCGGCCACGACGAGCATCGAGGGGTTCACCTTCCCCTCGATCCTGCGCTCCGGATCGCTGAGTGGGACGCAGTTCCACCCGGAGAAGAGCGGCCCGATCGGTCGCGCGGTCCTTCGCGCGTTCGCCACCGGGCGGCTGGACGCGGTCACGGCATCGGTGCCGGGCTGATGGAGCTGGTGTGCGCCATCGACCTGCTGGACGGCGGCGCGGTGCGGCTGGTGCAGGGCGACTACGACCGCAGGATCGACGCTCCCGCCAACGGGCCCGAGCTCGCCCGCCGGTTCGTGGCCGCGGGCTGCCGGCGACTCCACGTCGTCGACCTGGCGGGGGCACGCGCGGGGGCGCCCGCTCAGCTCGACACCCTCGCGGAGATCGCGGCGGCGGCCCGCGAGGAATCGGCCGGCGTACTGATCGAGGCGGGCGGCGGGCTTCGGAGCGACGCCGACGTGGACGCCGTCCTCGCGATCGCCGACGAGGCGTTGCTGGGAACGGCGGCCATCGAGCGGCCCGGATTCCTGCGCGGCTGCGCCACGCGTCATCCCGGCCGCGTGGCGGCCTCCCTGGACCTGCGCGGCGGCCGGGCCGCCGTCGACGGCTGGTCCCGCGTCGCCGGCGACGGGCCGCTGGAGGCCGCGCGGCGCCTGCTCGATGAGGGCGCCTCCCGGCTCATCGTCACCGAGACGAGCCGCGATGGCACGCTCGCCGGCCCGGACCTCGAACGCCTCGGGGAGCTCCGCTCCGCATTCCCCGAGGCGGTCCTGGTCGCCGCGGGCGGCGTCGGCTCGCTCGACGATCTGCGCGCGCTGCGCGACCTCGGCATGGACGGCGCGGTCGTGGGGCTGGCGCTGCTCACCGGCGCGGTCGATCCGGCCGAGGCCGTGGCGGTGCTGACGTGAGCCTCCGAAAGCGGATCATCGCCTGCCTCGACGTGACGGACGGTCGCGTCGTGAAGGGGACCCGCTTCGTCGATCTCCTCGATGCCGGTGACCCGGTCGGGCTCGCCGCCAGGTACGCCGCGGAGGGCGCCGACGAGATCACGATCCTCGACATTGGCGCGACGCGTGACGGTCGTCCGTCCCTGGTCGAGCTCATCGGCCGGGCTGCAGCGGCGCTCGACGTGCCGCTCGGCGTCGGCGGCGGCGTGGCCTCGCTCGCGGACGCTGCGGCGCTGCTGGACGCCGGCGCCGACAAGGTGGCCGTGAACAGCGCGGCCCTCCGCGATCCGGGACTCCTCGAGCGCCTCGCGGATCGGCTCGGCTCCCAGTCCGTCGTGGTCGCGATCGATGCGGCCGCGGCGCCCGGGGGTAGCTGGCGCGTCCGCCGGGTCGCCGGGACCGAGGAGACCGGCCGCGACGCGGTTGCCTGGGCTCGCGAGGCGGTCGAACGCGGCGCGGGCGAGATCCTGCTGACCAGCATCGACCGCGACGGCACCCGTGCCGGCTATGACCTGGCCCTGACCCGGGCGGTGTCGGACGCCGTGCGGGTGCCGGTGATCGCCTCTGGGGGCGGCGGCTCGCCGGCGGATGTCGTGGCGGTCCTCACACACGGCGGGGCGTCGGCGGCGCTGCTCGCCTCGACGCTCCACTTCGGACTGCTGGAGCTCGGCCCGCTCAAGGCGGAGCTGAGCGCGGCGGGGATCAGCATCCGACCGGTCGCGTCGGCCGTGACTGACGAGGAGGTCGCGGCATGGATTGGCTGAACGACAGACGTCCGGACTGGTCCCGCGGCGAGCTCCTGCCGGTTGTCGTGGCCGATGCGGCGGACGGAGCGCTCCTGATGCTGGCGTGGGCGAACAGAGACGCGCTTGCGGCAACGGAGGCGACCGGCGAGGCGCATTTCTGGTCGCGGTCCCGCGCGGAGCTGTGGCGCAAGGGCGCGACCAGTGGCAACGTCCTGCACGTCGAGGGCATCGGCGTGGACTGCGACCGCGATGCCATCACGTACCGGGTCCGGGCCAGCGGACCGGCGTGTCACACCGGGACGACATCCTGCTTCGATGAGGCGGCTCCGCCGTTCAGCCTGGCCTCATTGGCCCGGATCATCGACGATCGCCGCGAGGCCGACGCGCACACCTCGTACACGGCCTCGCTGCTCCGCGGCGGTCCGCGGCGGCCCGCCGAGAAGGTCACCGAGGAGGCGGGCGAGCTTTCAGCGGCCGCGTTGGTCGGTGGCGATGGCGAGGTCATCGCCGAGGCGGCCGACCTCTTCTACCACGCGCTCGTCCTCCTCGCGGCGCGCGGCATCCCGCTCGCCGACGTCGAGGCGGAGCTCGGCCGGCGTCATCGCGGGGGCTAGCCCTCGCTCACGACCTCGACGCTGCCCAGGTCCGCGGCGCGCAGATCACCGGCGAACGAGGCGGCGTCACCCACGACCAGCACCAGCGACTTGTCCGGATGCACCAGCTCACGTGCGACGCGGTGCACGTCGGTCGGGGTCACCGCCTCGAGGCGGGACCGGTAGGCGTGCCACCAGTTGTCCGGCAGGTCGTAGATCGCCAGGGGCTCGATGGCCGAAGCGATGCCGCCGGTCGTCTCGAATCGCAGCGGGAAGACGCCCACCATGAAGTCGCGCACCTCCCTGAGCTCGTCGTCGCCGGGCGGCGCCTCGCGGATGCGCTCCAGCTGGCCGAGCAGCTCTCGGATGGCGTCCACGGTGACCTCCGTCTGGACCGCCGCGGTCGAGGTGAACGGCCCGCGGGCGCGACGGGGGTCGAAGGAGCAGCGTGCGCCGTAGGTGTAGCCCAGCTCCTCCCGAAGCCTCAGGTTCAGGCGGCTGCCGAAGACCCCCCCGAGCAGCGCCGCCATGACCATCGCAGGGAAGAAGCGCTCGTCATGCCGATGGATGCCCAGGTGACCGACGCGCAGCTCCGACTGCACGGATCCGGGCCGATCCACGACGACGACGCGACGGCCACCGCGCTGCCTCGGCTCGATCGTCCGGTGTCCGGGTCCGCGGCCGGCCCACTCGCCGAGCCGGCGCTGGACGGCGTCCAGCGCGTCGTCCGGATCGAACGAGCCCGCGACGATGATGTCGGCAACGTCCGGGGCGTAGCGGTCGGCGTGGAACGCCCGGACCGCGTCGATCGACAGCGGCTCAACCGTCTCTGGCCGGCCGGCCGAGAGGCGCCCATACGGAACCCCATCGGCGTAGACCTCGGCGAGGAACCGCTCGTCGGCGAGCCGGCCGGGCTCGGCGCGCGCCTGGAGGATGTCGTTCAGGCGCTCCGACTTCAGGCGCTGGAACTCGGCCTCGTCGAGGCGAGGGCCGGTGAGCATGTCGGCCAGGAGCTCGAGGCCCGCCTCCAGCTTGTCGCCGAGCGCGAGGAACCCCGCGCGCGCGCTGTCCCACGACGACTCGCTGCCGACCTCGATACCGAGCCGCTCGGTGGTCTCTGCGAAGGCCGCCGCGTCCAGGTCTCGCGTGCCGGTGACGAGCAGCTGCGCCGTGAGCGCCGCGATGCCGGCGTCAGCCTCCTCCTCGGCAGCGGCTCCGGCATCGGTCAGCAGATGGACGCTCACCAGCTCTCGGTCCGGCAGGGGCACCAGCCACACGCCCAGGCCGTTCGGCAGTTCGTGGCGCACGACGTCCGGGAAGTGATAGGGCCGCGGCGCGGTGGCGGCCGGTCGCAGCGTCATGCCGGCGCCGCCTCCGCCGGGACGTAGCCGAGGACGACGCGGTTGTCACGGACGATCGACTCGGCCAGCGCGGCCTTCACCGCGTCGGCGTCGACGGCCGCGTAGCGGCTCACTTCGACGTTGATGCGCCCCGGGTCGTCGAAGAGGCAGGTATACATGCTCAGCCGGTCGGCGCGCTCTCCGATGCGCTCGAGCGACGCCGCCGAGCGGCTGGCCTGGAGGTTCCGAACCCGCTCGAGGTCCTCCGGCGACGGCCCTTCGACCGCGAGCCGGTCGATCTCGGCGACGAGCGCCGCCTCGAGGGTCTCGGGGGCGATGCCGGGCCGGGCTGTGGAGAAGACGACGAACATGCTCGCCCCACCGACGATGGGGAACACGAAGACGCTCACGTCCTGCGCGAGCCGCTGCTCCCGGACGAGCGCTGCGTACAGCCGCGAGGCGCGACCCGTGCCCAAGATGTCGGCCGCGACATCGAAGGGGTCAAAGGCCTCCGAGCCGAACGGAGGGATGCGGTGGGCGAGGTATACCCGCGGCAGGGGCACCTTGTCGGGCACCGTCTCGCGGACCTCGCCGCCCATGCTGGCGGGGACCGTCATGTCGGGCGGGGACGGGAGTGACGGATTCGCCGGGATGGGGCCGAAGTGCCGCGCCACCATCTCGCGCGCGGCCGCCGGCTCGAAGTCGCCGGCGATGGTGAGCACGGCGTTGTTCGGGGCGTAGTAGGTGGCGAAGAAGTCCCGCACGTCGTCCAGTGATGCGGCGGAAAGATCCTCCATCGAGCCGATGGTCGAGTGGTGGTACGGGTGGCCCTCGGGGTAGACGAGCGCCTGCATGCGCTCGTCCCAGTCGCCGTACGGCTGGTTGTCGACGCTCCAGCGCCGCTCGTTCTTCACGACGTCGCGCTGGTTGTCGAGCTTCTCCTGCGTCATCGCCGGCAGCAGGCTCGCCATCCGGTCCGACTCCAGCCACAGCGCCAGCTCCAGCTCGTGGCCCGGGAGCGTCTCGAAGTAGTTGGTGCGATCCAGCCAGGTCGAGGCGTTCAGGGTCCCGCCTGCCCCCTGGACGAGGCTGAAGTGCTGCCCCTTCTCGACGTTCGCGGACCCCTGGAACATCATGTGCTCGAACAGGTGCGCGAAGCCGGTCTTGCCTGATTTCTCGTGCCGGCTGCCCACGTCGTACCAGAGGTTCACCGCCACCAGCGGCGCGCGCGGATCACGCGACAGGACGACGCGCAGCCCGTTGTCGAGGGCGTACCGATCGATCGGAATCTCCGCCACCGCGTGTCTCCCTGGGAGTGACCGGCATCGCCGGCCGGGTAGGAAACGACGGGCGCCGCGCGCAGGACGGAGCCCGTCGTCGTCTGGGTCGGTGTGGCGAGCGCGGAGGGATTCGAACCCACAACCTAAGGATTAAGAGTCCTTTGCTCTGCCGTTGAGCTACGCGCCCGCCGAGATGATGCCCGAGCCCGTTGGCCCGGTCAACCGACGGGCAAGGGCCGTTACGGCGGGCCGGGACCCCCGTTCGGCTCGGGTGCGATCCCGTAGTGCTCGCGCGCGAAGGCGTCGATCGCCGAGGTGTCCGCCTCCTCCAACTCGAGCATCCAGTTCCAGGCGGTCGCCACGACGGGGCTGGGCAGCGGCTCGTCACCGCCCCACGGCGAAAGGAGGAACTTGAACCGCCCGCTGATGCCGCTCGACACCTGGGTCGTCACGTACCGCGCCATCGCCTCCACGCCGTCGCCCTCGACCGCCTGGGGGTCGTACCAGATCACGATCCCGCCGTGCTCGAGGTTGTGGATGAGCTGCGACTCGTTCTGCGGCGTCTCGTACACCCCCCAGTTGTTCGGGGTGTTCCAGTGCGGGCCGGACGTCGCCGGCAGCGAGGAGTACGGGTCCGCGCCGGCCTCGCAGGAGGCCGGATCCGCCCGGCAGCTCGCGCCGTCGGTCACGTGAGTCTGTCCGTCGTCGGTGATACGGACGCCGGCGTCCGGGTTCGGCCCGGATCCGAGCAGGAGCACGAGGCCGATGATCACGGCCCCGACGAGGAGCACGCCCCCGATCGCCAGGAGCCGCCAGTCGGGGAGCGAGACGCCGGTCGGCTCGTCGATCCGTCGGTTCAGGGCATCCGCGCTGGCGCGCTCGCGCCGCTGGATGCCGGAGGTGCGTCGTTTGGCCATTGGCCGCAGAGGATAGCGGAGGAGCCGACCGCCCGCCGTGCCACCGGATGTGCTCGTTGGTAGAATCCTCGAGCCGCGCGCCTCTCCCCGGGGCGCGCGATGTTTCGATCCGGAGGAACGATGACCACAGGCGACCCCACTCGCCGCCGCGCGAACCCGTTTGCCCTCGTGAGGCGGATGGTGTCCGGCACGGTGGGCCTGGCAAAGCTCGAGGTCCAGCGCGGCCGGCAGGAGATGGCGGCCAACCTGGTCGTGCTCCGTGGTGGCGTGATCAAGCTTGCGATCGCCGCGGCGATCGTGGTGGTCTTCGTCATCGCGCTGGTGGCGTTCGTCATCGCCGTGCTGGTCGTCATCGGCCTCTGGTGGGTGGCGCTCATCCTCCTCGTGGTCCTGCTCGCCATCGCGGGCCTGCTGGGATGGCGTGGCATCAAGCAGGTGACGAGCACGAAGTTCACACCGGAAGAGACGATTGCATCGGTCAAGGAGGACATCGAATGGGCGAAGGCCCGACTGCTGAAGAGAAGCTAGCCGCCACGCGGCTGGCGATCGCGGCACAGAGGTCGGAGCTCGAGCGCACCTCCGACCAGCTCCGCGAGGCGCTGAACCTGAAGAAGCGTTTCCAGGAGAACCCGGCCCTGTTCGTGGGCCTTGGGGCCAGTGCGGTGTTCCTGGTCGCCGGTGGCCCCGTGCGCATCGCGAAGCTGGTGCGCAGGCGCGCATTCCGATCGGACCCCGAGAAGGCGTACGACGCGCTCCCGAAGCCGATGCAGGCCTGGGTCGACCACATGGCCGGCGCCGTCGGCCCGCGCGCCGGCGAAGCGCGGCAGGCGCTGGCGGAGGAGCTGCTTCGGTGGCGCCACAACCCGCGCAAGCACGGGAAGGTCAGCAAGAAGCTCGCGAAGCAGATCGCTGAAGGGCCGCCGGGTCCACAGCGGGCGGTATGGAACGCGTTCGAGGCGGGGGCCGCCATCGTCACCGCGGCGCTCGCCCGCAAGGTCGTGGAGCGCTTCCTCTCGGGGGAGCCGCCGAGCGGCATCCCGCAGCTCGACGCCATCGGCACGGCCGGCGGCGCCGCCGAGCCCGATCCGAAGCATGCCAAGGACGACGTGACCAGGTCCGGGAGCGAGCGTGCCGCCGCCGCCCGCGCGGACTATTCCGGCATGAGCTCGCAGCGCGGTTCGGGCTGAACCGCGTCATCGCCGCCGTTGGTAGACTCGGGCACGTACCGCCAGCGGAACCGATTCGGGCGAGTGGCGGAACGGCAGACGCGCCGGCCTTAGGAGCCGGTGTCGCAAGACGTGCGAGTTCGAATCTCGCCTCGCCCACCACCGCGAGCAGGAGCTGACTTGGTCACCGTATCGACGCGGCCCGAACCCGGTTCGAAGATGGTCCTCGAGATCGAGGTCACGCCGGACGAGGTCGCGAAGCACTTCACGATCGCCTACCGGCACGTCGCCGACCGCACCAAGGTGCCGGGATTCCGCCCGGGTAAGGCCCCCCGTCACGTGATCGACCGCTTCGTGGGCCGCGGATCGGTGCTGGCGGAGGTGATCGATCACCTCGTGAGCGCCAGCTACGGCGCCGCCCTGGACCAGACGGACGTCATGCCGATCGACAATCCCGAGGTCGACATCGACCCGGCGGCCGTCGTCGAGGGCCAGGCCGTCACCTTCACTGCCACGGTACCGGTGCGCCCGGACGTGACGCTCGGCTCGTACACCGATTACTCCTTCGAGCTGGAGACGCCAGAGGTGACCGACGAGCAGGTGTCGCAGGTGATCGAGGAGCTGCGCGAGCAGCAGGCGACGCTGCGGCCAGTCGACGATCGCGCGGCCGCCGAGGGCGACATCGCCGCCGTGAAGTTCACCGGCACCATCGACGGCCAGCCCTTCGAGGGCGGCAGCGCCGACCGCCTGCCGCTGGTCATCGGCGAGAACCGCATGATCCCCGGCTGGGAGCAGCACCTCGTCGGCCTGGAGATGGGCGGGACCACGGCCTTCGACATCACTTTCCCCGCGGACTACCGCGTCGAGGACCTGCGGGGGAAGGAGGCGCACTTCGAGGTCCAGCTCATCGATCTGCGCGAGAAGCTGCTGCCGGACGCGGACGACGACTTCGCCAAGAGCGTGGGCGACGTCGAGACCCTCGGGGAGCTGCGCACGGAGATCCGCGAGGCGATGGAGAAGCGCGCGGAGGCGGAGGCGCGCCACAACTTCGGCGACCGCATCATCGACTTCGCGGTGAGCAACGCCACCGTCGAGATCCCGGAGGTCATGGTCACCAACGAGGTCGAGATCATGCGCGACGAGCTCCGCTCTCGGCTCGCCCAGCAGCAGATCGGCCTGGACCAGTACCTCGCCCTCTCCAAGCAGTCACCGGAGGAGCTCACGACCGAGCTGCGTGAGCCCGCCACCCGCCGCGTGAAGACGCTGCTCGTACTGTCAGCGATCGCCGAGCGGGAAGGCGTCGATGCCTCCGACGAGGAGATCGACGCGGAGATCGCGGAGCAGATGGCGCGCTACGGCGAGGACGCGAAGCTCCGGGAGTACCTCAGCTCCCGCCGGGGCCGGAGCTACCTGCGGATGACGATTCGCAACCGTACACTGGTCGACACCCTCATCAACCGGGCCCTCGGGACCTCCGACGGCGGTGGGTCCGCCGATGCGTCCGCCGACGCGGAACTCTCGGAGCCGTCGGAGGAGCCGGTCGACCGGGCCGCCGACGCTCAGCGGCCCGAGGAGCCCACCGAACCCACCGAGCAGTCCGAGGAGTCCGCATAACCGATGCTGGTCCCGATGGTCATCGAGTCGAGCGCCCGCGGTGAGCGCGCGTTCGACATCTACTCGCGGCTCCTCAAGGACCGCATCATCTTCCTGGGCGACGCCGTCGAGGACAACGTCGCGAACCTCATCATCGCGCAGCTGCTGTTCCTCGAGTCGGAGGACCCGGAGAAGGACATCCAGCTCTACATCAACTCGCCCGGCGGGGTGGTGACGAGCGGGCTGGCGATCTACGACACGATGCAGTACCTCCGCGCGCCGGTGAGCACGATCTGCATCGGCCAGGCGGCGTCGATGGGCGCCGTGCTGCTCGCCGCCGGGGCGACGGGGAAGCGGTATGCCCTGCCGAACAGCCGGATCATGATCCACCAGGGCTCGTCCGGCTTCCGGGGCAACACGCCGGACGTCGAGATCCAGATGCGGGAGAACCTGCACCTGGTGAACCGGCTGCTGGAGATCCTCGCGGAGCACACCGGCCAGACGGTCGACCGCATCAAGGCCGATTCGGAGCGGGACTACTTCATGAGCCCGGAGGAGGCGAAGGCCTACGGCCTCATCGACGAGGTCTTCCACGGGGTGAACGAGTCGCTCATCAGCATGACCCAGGCGGCCGGCGGCGAGGTGCCCACGGCCGAAGAGGCGGCCGAGGCGGACAAGCCCAAGAAGTAGCGCTATCGGTTCGGTCGCGCGGAGCTCCGCTCACGGTCCAGGAGCCGGCGCTTGAGGCCATCCGCGTGGTCCCAGCCGGACCAGCCGTCCGAGGCCCGCACCACGCGGTGGCACGGAACCGCCGGAAAGAGCGGGCAGCGGGACATCGCACCGCCGACGGCCCGGGCTGCCGACGGCGAGCCAACGAGGGCGGCCACCTCGCCGTAGGTGATCGTCTCGCCGGGACGTACCGAGCGGACGACCCGGTAGACCGCCGCGTCGAACGCCGAGATGCCGCGGAGGTCGACCGGCGGCAGTGGCCCGCCGCCCAGTGCGCGGTCGATCCACGCGGTGTCCAGGTCCGCGGGTTCCGGCTGGCGCGAGAAGCGCCGCCCGAGCGCCGCAAGGAAGCCGTCGACCGCCTCGGAGCGCGAAGCCGCGGCCACGCCCCGATCGGATTCCGCCACGAGCATCGGGCCGACCTCCGTCGTGACTTGGGCGAACCGGACGGGAGGCATGGGGGAATGCTACGACCAATGGGGGATGGGTGGCCGCCGGGGGGCCCGTGCTACCATCGAGTGCGATGACGAC
>JASLBU010000063.1 GCA_030146365.1 Candidatus Limnocylindria bacterium
CGCGCGCCGCTACTGGACGGAGCCGAAGAACTCCATCGTGCTCACGATCCGGTCGAGCACCGCCTTGTTGAGCTCGTAGTCGCCACCCATCTCCGTGTCGGTGCGAGCCACGAGATTCGGCCCTTCCTCGCGCGTGGGCCCGAGCTGGATGACGTACTCGTACGAGGTGCCTTGGGCCGGGTCTGCCGCCGTGCCGGCAGTCTCGATCCTGGTGGCGTACTGGCCGCCCACCAGCCCGTCCTCCGAGGCGAGCACATCCGTCGTGGCGCCTCGGTCGCCGGGGGTCCAGAAGATCTCGATCGCAATCTCCGCGGGCACTGCGTCGGCGTCATCCACCGTGTAGAACGACGGCGAGAACCAGCTGCACGCCGGGACGTCGCGAATCTCGGTATTCGTGTACCAGTCATCTGGATACGCGAGCTCGTATCCGTCCTGGGGATTCCGGCAGCTGTCACGCACGGCGAACAGCGCGTCGGCATCCCGGTTCGGCTCGACCGCGAACTCAGTCGGGAAGCCTGAGGCCGTGGGTTCGGGGCTTGCGGCAACGGGTGTCGCATCGGTGGTCGCGGAGGCGGAGGGCTCCGCGGAGGCGGCCTCCGTGGCCGATGGCGATCTCGGTGCCGATGCCGAGGCTGACGCGGGGTCAGTCGGCACGACCGTCGGCAGCGGCGATGACGTCCCGTCATCCTGCGCGGTGCACGCAGCGAGGATCGCGAACGTGGCAATGCCGGAGGCCAGGCGGCGGAGGTCTGTCGGTGTCATCCGGACGAGTGTGCGCCGCGCGGCCCCGGCGTCACCATGACCTTCGTCCCGCCGGCCGAGCCGCTGAGTCGCTCAGGTCATGCCGCGCAGCCGGAGAAAGGCGTCGTGGGATGGCTCCCGGCCCAAGAAGGCCCGCACGAGGTCGTCGCCGTCGCGCGATCCGTTCGGCTCCAGCACGTGGTGCCGATAGTCGGCGCCCACCTGCGGTGAGGTGACGCCCTCCTCGGCGAAGCGACGGAACATGTCGTCGCCGATGACCTCCGCCCAGAGGTACCCGTAGTAGCCGGCGTCGTACCCGCCCAGGAGGTGGCCGAAGCCCGAGAGCATGAACGTTCCCTCGGGGTACGGCATGCCCGTGATGGCGTACGTCCGGCGCAGAGCGTCCTCGACGTCCGGAGCCTCCGGCTCGGCGTGCAGGGCCAGGTCCAGCTGCCCGTAGAAGGCCTGGACGGCGATCTTGATGCCTGCGTCGACCCACCGAGACCGGAGCATCTGCCCGATGAGGTCCTCGGGAAGCGGCGCGCCGGTCTCGTGGTGGCGGGCGAACCGGCGGAGAACGGACGGCTCCCACGCCCAGTGCTCCATGATCTGGGACGGCGCCTCGACGAAGTCCCACTCGGTCTCCGCCCCGGAGAACCGGGCGAACTCCGCGCGGGTCAGGCTCATGTGGAGGATGTGCCCGAACTCGTGGAAGAGCGTCTCCACCTCGCTGTGGGTGAGGATCGCGGGGCGCTCGGCGGTCGGGGGCGTGAAGTTCGCCAGGATCGCGCTGACCGGTGCCGTGTAGGAGCCGTCCGCCGCACGGTGCCCCACCACGAGCGGAAAGGCCGCCGCGTGCCCGAACTTGCCGTCTCGAGGGTGCAGGTCGACGTAGAAGTGCGCCACGTGGTCGCCGGTTGCGCGGTCCAGGACCTGGTAGAGCCGGACCGATGGATCCCAGGCCTTCGCATCCTCCACGACCCGGTAGTCGAGGCCCAGCACGTCGCCGGTCAGCTCGAACATGCCGTCCATGACGGCCTCGAGCGGCAGGTACTCGCTGATCGCGTTCTGATCCACGCCGAACTCCGAGCGCAGCAGGGCCTCGTCGTAGTAGCGCCAGTCCCACGCGGTGACCGGTCCCTCGTGGCCGTCCGCGGTGAGCCGGTCCTCCAGCGCGCCGAGCTCCGTCCGGACCTTCTCCCCGAGCGCGGGCAGCAGGGTCTCGTAGAAGGTGCGGACGCGGCCGGGCTCACGGACCATCTTCACCTCCATGGCGTGGTCCGCCCAGGTCCGGTGGCCGAGCAGGGTCGCGATCCGCCTGCGAAGTTCGAGCGCCTCGTCGAGCAGTGGCCGATTGCCCTCGACGGCCTTGCTCCAGCTCTTGAGGAACATCTCCCGGCGCAGTTCCCGGTCGTGTGCCTGCGCGAGGAACGGGTTGACCTCGGGATAGTCGAGGCTGACGTGGAACGTGCCTTCGGCCGCCCCCGGGCTGAGCCGCTCCACGAAGGTCTCGGGCAATCCGGCGAGCTGCTCGCGCGAGAGGTCCAGCCCGTCTCGGAAGTCGTTCAGATTGCGCCCGAACGCCACCTCGACCTCCACGAGCCGATTGCGGAGCCGCTCCAGCTCGGCGCGCTCCCCGGCCGCCAGCTCGTGCCCGGCCCGCCGGAAGTCCCGGAGCCAATGCTCCAGCAGTCGAGCGCGCTCCCCCTCGAGGGCGGCGGCGGCGCCGGTGCCGGCGAACGCACGGACAGCGGCGTGGACGTCATCGCGGAAGACGAGCGCCACACGCCATTTGCTGATGCGCTCCTCGGCCTCGATTCCGGCGTCCCGCACCGCGGCGTCGGGATGCGCCTGTCCCATGAACGCGGCACGCCCGTAGCCGCGCACGAGCGACGCGCCAGCCAGCTCGAGCGGGAGGAGAGATGTGTCGAAGGTGGGGGAGCCGGCGCTCGCGGCGACAGTGGCGACGTGGGCATCGGCCTCGGCCAGGGCGGCGTCCGTCTCGGCGCGCACGGACTCGGGAGTGACGGCGGTGTAGTCGTACAGCATCGGCCGCATCGTAGCCCGGCGGGTGGTTCTGGGGCCGAGTCGCTCGGCGGATCGCCGATGTGTCAGCCGATATACCACTGGTGATATAACCGGTGACAGCGGTCGTGGATCGCCCAAGACCGCTGCATCCGCGACAACCTCCATGTGAGAGCGGACACCCCAATCTCGGGGCCCGCGGTGGTAGTCTTCGCGCCAACCCAGCCCGAACCGGAGCGAAGAGAGGGAGCTTTCGGAATGAGACAGGGCAACACACACCTGCGCTTCGGCGCCACCATGGTCGTGGCCGTCCTCGCACTCAGCGCCTGCACTAATGGCGGCGGCGGTGACGGGGGCGGTGGTGCGGATGGGGCGTCCACGGCGCCCGGCGACTCGGCGGGAGGCGGCGGTGACGCCGGTGCCTACCCCGAGGACCAGATCACGTTCATCGTCCCGTTCGCCGCGGGCGGCCCGACCGATACGGTCACGCGCCTGATCGCAGAGCCGATGGCGGCGGAGCTCGGCGTCGAAATCGTCGTCCAGAACGTCGAGGGCGCCGGTGGGACGGTCGCGGCGGAACAGGTCGCCAATGCGGAGGCGGACGGCTACACCGTGCTGATGCACCACATCGGCATGTCGACGGCGCCGACGCTGTATCCCGACCTTCCGTACGATCCGGCCGAGGACTTCGAGCCGATCGGGCTCGTCACCGAGGTGCCGATGACGATCATCGGGAGCCCGGACTTCGAGCCGACCACGATGGAGGAGCTGCTCACCTACGTGGAGGAGAACCTCGACACGGTGACGTACGCGAACGCCGGAATCGGCGCAGCGTCGCAGCTCTGTGGCCTCCTCTTCGAAACCGCCACGGGCCTGGATCTCACCGAGGTGCCGTATGACGGCACCGGGCCGGCGCTGGATGACCTCCTGGGCAACCAGGTCGACTTCATGTGCGACCAGACCACGAACACGGCGGAGAACATCCAGTCCGGCGCGGTGAAGGCCTATGCCGTCACCACCCCGGAGCGCATCGAAGCGCTGCCGGACCTGCCGACCACGGAGGAAGCCGGCCTCGAGGGCATGGAGGTCACCGTGTGGCACGGCCTCTACGCACCGGCCGGCACGCCGCAGGAAGCCATCGACGCGCTCAACAGCGCGCTGCTGGCGGCGCTCGAGGACGAGAACGTCATCTCGCGCCTGGGTGACCTGGGGACCGCGCCGGTCGAGGCGGATCGCGCCACCCCCGACGCCCACGCCGAGCACCTTCAGTCGCAGATCGAGCTATGGCGGCCGATCATCGAGGAAGCCGGAGTGACCGCCGGCTGAGTACTCCCCGTGGTGGGGCGGCCGCCATGGCCGCCTCACCGCACATCGCACCGGAGTAGAGGTGCTCGTGCCCGCAGTTCGGCGCGCGCTCAAGGACATCCTGGCCGGGACGATCTTCATCGCGCTCGGGCTCGCCTTCGCGCTCGGCGCGCTGGCATACAACATCGGTACGCCTCTGCGGATGGGTCCCGGCTATGTGCCGCTCGTCCTCGGGTCGCTGCTCGCCGCCATCGGCGTGGCTGTGATCGTCAAGGGCTTCATCGCCGGCGAAGGTGACGAGATCAGTGCGCCGGACTGGCGGGCCGTGATCCTCATCACGGCGGCGCTGCTCTTCTTCGGGATCACCGTCCGTGGTCTCGGCGTCGTGGGCGCACTGTTCGGGGCCTCGCTGCTCGCCGCGCTCGCCCGTTCGCAGACGTCATGGAAGGAAGCGATCGTCATCGCGGTCGGGATCACCGTGCTGTCCGTGGTGATCTTCATCTTCGCCCTCCAGCTGCGGCTGCCGCTGGTCGGCCCGTGGATCCCGGTGTAGGCGCCGCGCATGGAGCTCGTCGACAACCTGGGGCTGGGGATCGAGACGGCCGTCCGCCTGGAGAACCTGCTGTACTGCTTCATCGGCGTGGTGCTGGGGACGGCGGTCGGCGTGCTGCCCGGCATCGGGCCGACGGCCACGATCGCTCTGCTCCTACCGATCACCTTCAACTTCCCTCCGGTGTCGGCGCTGATCATGCTCGCGGGCATCTACTACGGCGCACAGTACGGCGGGTCCACGACGGCAATCCTCATTAACCTGCCGGGCGAATCGTCCGCAGCCGTGACGGCGATCGACGGCCACGAGATGGCGCGCAAGGGCCGGGCGGGCGTCGCCCTCGCGGCGGCCGCCATCGGCTCATTCCTTGCCGGCACGGTCGCGACGATCGTGATCGTGCTGTTCGCGCCGCCCCTCGCAGCCGTGGCGCTCACGTTCGGGTCGCAGGAGTTCTTCTCGCTCGTCGTCCTCGGCCTGATTGCCTCGATCGCGCTTGCACGGGGGTCGACGGTGAAGGCGCTGGCGATGATCGTCCTGGGGTTGTTGCTGGGCACGGTGGGCCAGGACACCTACACGGCCACGCCACGCTTCGTCTTCGGCGTGCGCGAGCTATACAGCGGCATCAACTTCGTCTCGGTGGCGGTCGGCATGTTCGGCGTCGCCGAGATCCTGCGCAACCTGGAGGACGAGCGGACTCGGAAGCTCATCACGCACAAAATCGCCGGGCTGTGGCCGACGCGCGAGGACTTTCGCCGCATGGTGGGCCCGGTGGCGCGCGGCACCGCCATCGGCTCGGGGCTGGGCGTCCTGCCCGGCGCCGGCCACGTGCTCGCGTCGTTCGGCTCCTACTCGATCGAGAAGCGCCTGTCGCGCCGCAAGCAGGAGTTCGGACACGGCGCCATCGAGGGCGTGGCGGGTCCCGAGTCGGCGAACAACGCGGCGGCCCAGACGTCGTTCATCCCGCTCCTGACCCTGGGGGTGCCGGCGAACCCGGTCATGGCGCTCATGCTGGGCGCCCTCATCATCCACGGCATCACGCCCGGTCCGAACGTCATCAACGACGAGCCGGCGCTCTTCTGGGGCCTCATCGTCTCCATGTGGATCGGCAACTTCTTCCTGGTCCTGCTGAACCTGCCGCTCATCGGCATCTGGGTGAAGATGCTCACAATCCCGTACCGGATCCTGTTTCCGGTGATCATCGCCTTCGCCTCCATCGGCACGTACTCGCTGGGGCTCAACGCATGGGACGTGTTCATGATCGCGTTCTTCGGCGTCCTGGGATACGTGCTGGTCAAGCTCGGATGCGAGCCGGCGCCCCTGCTCCTCGGCTTCGTCCTGGGCCCATTGCTGGAGGATCATCTTCGGCGGTCGCTGATCATCTCCCGAGGCGACCTGATGACGTTCGTCGAGCGGCCGGTGTCGGCGGGCCTGCTGGCGCTTGCCGTCGTCGCGCTGATCCTCGCCGTCCTGCCGGCCATCCGCCGGAAGCGGGAGGTCGTCTTCGCCGAAGAGGACGAAGCCTAAAGACGGCCGAGCTCGGTCAGCCGAATGTTCCGCTGTTCGGCGATCAGGCGCGCGGGATCGGGCACGAAGCCGAGGCGCTCCGGTGACGCAAAGTAGGCCGCATCGGCTGCCTCGAAGGCATCCCAACCATCCGGGTGGACGAGCAGCCATACGAAGCGGTCATCGCCGGGCACGGTCCAGGCTCCCGGGATCTCGAAGCCACATGCGCGCCGCAGTGGCCGCAGCAAGCGGCTCCACTCGTCCACGAACCGATCGAGCTCGCCGGGCACGATGTGGTAGTCGCGGAGCTGGGTCGCGCGCGTCATGCGCCCATGCTCGCACGCCAGGGCTGGCCCACGTGACAGCGGAGCCTTCCGCGCAGCATCAGTGGCCGCCGTCGGGCACGGACCTGCACAGGCGGCTCGGCATCACTCCTGCATCGGTCGCCGTGCGTATGCAGCATGGGGATTGACCGATGAACCAACACGAGGCACCGACCCCGCAGACGACGGTTGGCAAGAAGGCCGGCGAACAGGAGCACGTGCACCCGGCAGAGGTTCACAGCCACGACCACTACCACGTGACGCATCACCACACCGGTGGACCGCTCGGCGAATTCGAGCACCGCTCCCACTACCACAGCCACGAGCACAACCACGCGCCGCTGGTCCATGGGCACTCGCACGACTCCGAAGACGAGGCGGGCGACCACGGCAAGGAAGCGCATATGCACGACCACAACGACCCTGCCGGCGAAGGGCTCTGAGGGGATGGCCGTTCGATTCGGGTACGCACTGAGCAGCGAGGAGCATCGCTCCGCGGACCTGGTGAAGCATGCGGTTGCCGCCGAGGACGCTGGGCTGGAGTTCGCGCTCATCAGCGACCACTACCACCCATGGGTGGATGCCCAGGGCCACTCGCCGTTCGTATGGAGCGTGCTCGGCGCCATCGCGCACGCGACGTCGACCCTGGACGTCGGCACCGGGGTCACCTGCCCCATGATCCGGATCCACCCGGCGGTCATCGCGCAGGCTGCCGCGACCACGGCCGACATGTTCGAGGGACGCTTCTTCCTCGGCATCGGCACGGGCGAGAACCTCAATGAGCACATCCTGGGCGACCACTGGCCCCCGTACGCCGAACGGCGGGAGATGCTGATCGAGTCCATCGAGATCATGCGCGGGCTGTGGCAGGGCGCGATCTTCAGCCACCGGGGCGAGCACTACATCGTCGAGAACGCGCGGATCTATTCTCTGCCGGACGAGCCGGTCCGCGTCATGGTCGCCGCCTCTGGGCCGGAGTCCGCAGCGACGGCAGGGGAGCATGGTGACGGCCTGATCGTGGTCAGTCCGGACAGCGAGGTCATCGACGCATATCGGTCCGCGGGTGGCGGCCCGGATGGCCCGATTTACGGGCAGGTCACCGGCTGCTGGGCGGCGTCCGAGCGGGACGCGGCGAACACGCTGAAGGAAATCTGGCCGAACGCCGGCGTCCCCGGCGAGCTGTCCCAGGAGCTCCCTCTGCCGCAGCACTTCGAGCAGGCATCGTCGCTGGTGACGCCGGAGATGCTGGCGGAGCAGATGCCGGCAGGTCCCGATCCGGAGGACTGGATCGAGGCGGCGCGCGCGTATGTGGACGCCGGGGTCGATCACGTGTACTTCCACCAGGTCGGGCCTGACCAGGAGGGCTTCCTCCGCTTCTTCCAGGACAAGCTGGAACCGGAGCTGGCACGTCTGGCGCCCTAGCCGTCCCTCCCGGGTCCCGGCGCGCAACGGGGTCGTCGCCGTGCTGCCCGGCAGCTGACAGCCGAAAGGCGGATGGGATGGCACGTCCGGTGCGCACGCGGCTGGTTCCACCAACCAGCAGCACCGGCAAGGGGATCAAGACATGGTCAAGGTCATCTCTGGCGCACTCGGCTGGGTCAGCCTGGGACTTGGCGGCCTCCAGCTCGTCGCGCCTCGTCGCCTCCTGGCCGCCCTGGGCATGGAGGATCACGGCGCAGCCGTCCTCATCACGCGCCTCGTGGGTCTGCGGGAGCTCACGGTAGTGCCGGGGCTGCTGGCCGGTTCCCGGCCGTTCGGGTGGCTCGGCGCACGCGTCGCGGGCGATTTGATGGATATCGGCCTGCTGGTGCGCGCCCTGAACGGGCGGGTGGATCGTCGCCGAGTTTCCGGCGCCCTCGGGCTGGTCCTCGTCATCACGGGGATCGACGTCGCGGCGTCGATCGCGGCCCGGCGCGAGGCGAAGCGGCGCTCCCGTCACCCCGACTCCATCGTGCGCACGGTGACGGTGAATCGCTCGGTCGAGGAGCTCTATGGCTGGTGGCGGAACCTCGAGAACCTGCCGCGCGTGATGCCCCATCTGCAAGCTGTGGAGCAGCGCGGTGGCTCCACGTCTCACTGGGTCGCGCGCGCGCCGTTCGGCGCAAGCGTGGAGTGGGAGGCGGAGATCGTCGAGGACCGGCCGAACGAGCTCCTGGCATGGCGATCGGTGGAGGGTTCGCAGGTTCGCAATGCCGGTTCGGTCAGGTTCCAGCCGGCGCCGGGCGGGCATGGGACCGAGGTCTCGGTGGAGATGGCCTACGAGCTCCCCGGTGGGCCGATCGGGAGCGCCGTGGCGAAGCTGACCGGCGAGGAGCCACCCCAGCAGGTGTCGGATGCGCTCCGTCGCTTCAAGCAGGTGATGGAGACCGGCGAGCCGATCCGCTCGGAGTCGACGGCGCACGGTCGCAAGCTCTTCCAGCGGCCGGCGCAGCCGACCGAGGAGGAGCTGGAGGATGGCCGCCTCGCGGTCGCCGCGGGCACTGGCGGTGAGCTCGCATGAGAGCCGCCTGCTGGATGGGCGTGCGGAACGTCCAGGTTCGGGACGTCCCGGAGCCGAAGATCCTCAACGAGCACGATGCGATCCTGCGCATCACGTCGACCGCCATCTGCGGGTCAGACCTGCACCTGTACAACGGACTGGTGCCGACGATGCAGAAGGGCGACATCCTCGGCCACGAGTTCATGGGCGAGGTCGTCGAGGTCGGGAACCGCGTGCAGCGGCTGTCGGTCGGTGACCGGGTGGTCGTTCCCTTCCCGATCTCGTGTGGCGCCTGCTCCCAGTGCACGGCGGGCAACTTTTCGACCTGCGAGAACTCGAACCCCAACGGGTGGATGGCCGAAAAGCTGTTCGGGCACGCCACGGCAGGCATCTACGGCTACTCGCGCCTGACCGGTGGCTTCGCGGGCGGGCAGGCGGAATACGCCCGCGTGCCGTTCGCCGACACCGGGCCGATGAAGGTCCCCGCGGGCATGTCGGACGAGCAGGTGCTGTTCCTCTCCGACATCCTGCCGACCGGCTACTTCGGTGCGGAGATCGCGGACATCCAGCCAGGGCACACGGTGGCCGTGTGGGGCTGCGGCCCGGTGGGTCAATTCGCGATCCAGTCGGCGCGGCTGTTCGGCGCCGAGCGCATCATCGCCATCGACCGCTTCCAGTACCGGCTGGACATCGCGCGCGACCGTGCGGGGGCGACTGACACGGTCAACTACCAGGACGAGGAGAGCCTCCTCGACACGCTCAAGGAGCTCACCGGTGGACGCGGTCCGGACCGATGCATCGACGCAGTCGGCATGGAGGCTCACGCTGACAGCGCGATCTACGGGGTCGACATGGTGAAGCAGGCGGTGAAGCTGGAGAACGATCGGCCGATCGCCCTGCGCGAGGCGATCCAGGCGTGCCGCAGTGGCGGCGTCGTGTCGGTCATCGGCGTGTACTCCGGCTTCATCGATCACTTTCCGATGGGAACGGTCATGAACCGCGCGCTTACGATCCGGTCCGGCCAGGCCCCGGTGCAGCGCTACATGCAGCCGCTGCTGGAGCGAATCCAGAGGGGCGAGCTCGACTCGTCGTTCGTGATCACCCACCGACTGAGCCTCGAGGAAGCGGCGAGCGGATACGACATGTTCAACACGAAGGCCGATGAGTGCCTCAAGGTCGTGCTCTCGCCCTGACCGGGTCCATCGCGTCGACGCAACGGACTCAAGTCACCTCGCCGCGGCCGATCGTTCCATTGGTGGACCGCGCATGCGCACCGATAGTCGGACGACAGGTCTCCGTGGCCGGAACAGCCGGCCGGACGACCTCCCCCAACAGGTGTGGCACTCATGCGTCGGTCCTCTCCAACTTCCCGTCGGTCCGCTGGCGCTATCGCCATCCTGTCGCTCGGGCTCCTCGCCTCTGGCTTTCCTGATGGGGTGAGCGCTGCCCCATCGGACGTGGTCGAGGGCACCGTGAGCATCGACCACGGTGACCGGCACCCGATCACGAAGGGCGAAGGGCACGGCGCGGAGGCCGCACACGGGTTCGACCCGGCAGGCGCGACCTACACGTACTTCGTCGAGACGCGTGCCGGCGAGCGGGTGAAGATCGTCCCGCCGGGCAAGGGCCATGGTCTGCCGCTGGCTCCTGGCCAGCAGGTCCGCCTGCATGGCACACGTTCGAGCTCCGGGCCTGGCGAGCCGAGCCTGGAGCTGGCGGCCGACGATGCGGGCGTTCAGATCCTGGCCGAGGCGTCACCACCCGCTCCGGTGCTGTCGAAGCGCGTCGCCGTGCTGCTCGTGAACTTCACGCTCGACAAGAGCACGCCCTGGACAGTCGACCAGGTGCGCTCGTCCATCTTCGGCGAGGGGTATTCCGCGAGCGGCTGGTTCACGGAGGCTTCCCAGGCCGGCATCAGCGTCACGGGTGACGTCTTCGGCTGGCTGACCATCCCGGTCACTGACCTCTCCACGTGCGCCTACCACTCGTGGGCGACGGCGGCCCGCACGGCCGCGACCGAGGCCGGAGTGGACCTGACCGCGTATACGAACATCCAGTACGTCCTCCCTCCCCGGAACGTGTGCGGCTGGTCTGGCCTCGCCACCGTGTCCGGCACCAACAGCTGGCTGAACGGGACGATCGGCGTCGGCACCAGCTCGCACGAGCTCAGCCATAACTTCGGGCTGCACCACGCGAATGCGTATCGCTGCACCGCCGACGGCGCGCCCGTCCCGCTGTCGTCCACCTGCACCAGCAGCGAGTACGGCGATCCGTTCGACAACATGGGCGGGAGCGACAACCTCGCGCACGGATGGCATCGGATGCAGCTGCGGGCGATGTCGAGCGACCAGGTCGAGACGATCGCCACGGCGGGTACGTACACGGTCCGTCCGCTCTATGGTGCCGAGGGGCCACGGTTGCTCCGTCTGGCGCGCCCCGCCGACGTCGTCAACCCCTATCTCTACATCGACTTCCGTCAGGCCACGGGGACCTTCGACACCTGGACCTCCTCTGCCGCAGCCGTCAACGGCGTCCTCCTGCGGCTGGGCCCGGACACGACCGTGCGGCAGAGCCAGCTCATCGACGCGGTGCCGGCCACCTCCACGTTCGCCGACGCACCGCTCCTCCTCGGGGCCAGCGTGTTCGACCCGGTCAGCGGCGCGAACGTCACCGTGATGGCCGTCTCCAGCGCGGGTGCGGCGGTCGAGGTCACCTTCGGCGGGCCGCCGCCATCGGCGGCTGCGAGTGCCACGGCAGCCACTGCTGCTCCGTCACTGGCACCCACGCCGGAGCCGACGCCCGCACCCAGCGCGCCACCGCTGCCCACGCCCGCGCCGACCACGACTCCGGCGCCCACGCCGACGCCCACGCCGACGCCGGCTCCGACCCAGACCCCGGTCCCGACGCCAGCCCCCGATACGACGGCCCCCACGGTCCCGGGCAATCTGCGCGCTGCCATTCATCGGAGCAAGCAGGTGGATCTCGCCTGGGTCGAGAGCAGCGATAACGTCGGCGTCACTGCGTATCGCGTCTACCGCGGGGTGACCCTCATCGGCACCGTGTCGACCACCACCTTCCGCGACCGCACGAAGCTCAGTGGGGGAGAGACGTACTCGGTGCGGGCCGTGGACGCCGCCGGCAACGTGAGCGGCGCGGTCAGCACGGAGGTCGAGCTGGCCACCAGGCGGCCCTGACCGATGAGTTGCGCGCCCGCGTCCGGTCCTACCATCACCAACACACTGCTGATGGAGCGACCATGAATTTCAACAGCATCCTCATCGGCTCGGAGAACCCCGAAGCCCTGGTTGCCTACTACACCAAGCTCTTCGGTGCGCCGGCCATGTCGGACGGCGGGTACACCGGCTGGGCGATTGGCTCCGGCTGGGTCACCATCGGCCCGCACGACGAGGTGAAGGGTCGCAACGTGCACCCGGGCCGCCTGCTGTGGAACATCGAGAGCAGCGACGTCCGTGGCGACTTCGACCGGTTCGTCGAGGCGGGCGCCATCGTGGTAGCCGAGCCCTACGGCGCCGATGACGGCAGCGGCGACGAGGCTGGCCTGATCGCCACGCTGGCAGATCCCGACGACAACTACTTCCAGCTGATGAGCCCGATGCCTGCGCCCGATCGCTGAGCGCGGCAGCCGGCCGCACGGTACCGTTGGCGGTGACATGCCGCCGACGGACCACATCGATCCGGCCGTTCCACCCAGCGGCACCGGGTGTGCGGAATGCCTGGCCACCGCGGACGGCTGGTGGTTTCACCTTCGCCGATGTGCCCGCTGCGGCCACATCGGCTGCTGCGACTCGTCTCCGTCCCAGCACGCCAGC
>JASLBU010000119.1 GCA_030146365.1 Candidatus Limnocylindria bacterium
CGCGTGATCTGGACCGGCCGATCCGACCGTTACTCGGACCTGCGATCGCTCGACACCGTGAACCCGGCCCGGGTGGAGATGAGCTTCATCGGCGGATAGGGCGCCACGCGAGCCTGCGCGCGGCTACCAGTGGATCGGTCCGGGGCGGTCACGAAGCGACGCTCCCGGCCGCCCATGGAGGACGGCCAGGATCTCGGCGACGATCGCGGTCGCGACTTGCTCCGAGCCATCGGCGCCGATGTCGAGCCCGGCCGGCGCGTGGAGCGCGGCCGTATCGGCATCCGAGAGCGTGGCGCGGAGCTCGCCGAGCAGCCGCTCGGTGCGATCGCGCGGCCCGAGCACGCCGAGGTAGCGGACCCCGCGATCCAGGAACGAGGCGAGGAATGCGGCGTCGCGCAGGTAGTCGTGGCTCATGACCACGACGGCGCTCCACTCGCCTGCCCCGGTCGCTTCGCCCGCGTGGGAGGCATCGGCGCTCAGCATCCTGGCTCCCCGCAGCCGATCCGCCGAGAGGCGCCCGCGCCGCGGGTCGACGACATCCACCCGCCACCCCTGCCGCAGCCCTGCGGACACCAGCGGAGCGGCATCGGGCCCGGCACCGCAGACCACCAGGTGGAGCGGCGGCAGGATCGTGTCGAGGACCCGGTCGCCGATGACGGCCGGCCGCCCGTGCGCGACGGCGATCGCGGCACGCTCGCCCAGGCCGCTTGCCTCCGCCGCTCCCAGCCGGCGGCGCTCGCCGTCCAGACCGGTGAGCAGGTAGCTGGGGGTGCCGGCGCGCGCCGCGACCAGCGCGTCGACCGTCTCGGCCGCGAGAGTCGGTGGCTCCGCGAGCAGGTCGATCGCGCCCCGGCAGCCGAGGCCCAGGCCCCACAGCTCGTCTCCCTCGGCCGAGTGGTCGATGGTGAGGAGCAGCGGCACGTCGCGCACGATCGCCTCGCGGGCCAGGCGGGCCGCCTCATCCTCGAGGCAGCCGCCACTGATGAGCCCGACGGGCGGCCCCTCCACCGGCACCAGCAGCCGGGCGCCGGGACGCCGGTAGGACGACCCGCGGACGGCCACGACGGTGGCCAGCGCCATCGGCACACCGCGGTCCCGAAGCGCGGCCGCGGCCCGCAGTAGCTCGTCGAGCTCGCTCACCGGCCGATGCTAGCGGCCCGACACCTCGTCGAGGAACCGGCGCAGCACGCGGTTGAATCGCTCCGGGTGCTCCAGGTTCATCATGTGTGCCGAGGCGAACTCCTCGTAGCGAGCGCCCGGCACGGCGTCGGCCAGGTGCCGCATGCTGCCCTGAGTTCCGGGATCGTCGACCGTGCCGTTCATCACGAGGAGCGGCGCGCGAAGCTCCCCGAGCCGGGAGTTGGCGGGCGGGTCGAGCGGCTGGGGCGTGCCCTCCACCTTCTCGGCCTGGTAGTTCGACAGGATCCAGCCGTGCACGCGGGCGCGCAGCGCGGGGTCCACCCGGTCTGACGGCTGTCCGGGCCCGTCCACCCAGTACTTCGTCTCCCATTCGCTGATTGCGGCCCAGTCCTTCGCCTTCCACGCCCTTTCCGGCTCCTCCCACGTGGCCGGGTCGGCCTCGTCGGGGTCCTCGTAGCCGCCGACGCCGCCGCCCGCGACCGTCAGGGACCGCACCCGTTCCGGTGACGCGATCGCGAAGTCGAGCGCGATCTGCCCGCCGCGCGAGAGCCCCACGAGGTGCGCGGACTCCTCGCCGAGATGGTCGAGCAGCGCGGCGATGTCGGCGCGGTTCGAGAACTCGACGGCCTCGGTCTCCGTGTCGCCGAACCCGCGCGTGTCGTAGCGGATGACGCGGTACACGTCCCGCAGCGCGTCGGCCTGCGCATCCCACATCTGCCGATTCGCGACGCCGGCGTGGATGAACAGCACCGCCGGCCCGGTGCCGTCGGCCTCGTAGGCGATCCTGGCTCCGTTGGTCTCGAGGTATTCGGTCATGCGCCGATGCTGGACGTGCAACATGACGAGCCGTGTCATGTACCGAAGATCACGCCGGGGTTGAGGATGCCGGCAGGATCCCAGGCGTCCTTGATGGCCCGCATGGCAGCCACCGCAGCGGGGCCACGGTCGCGCCGCAGCCACCGGACCTTCGCCGTCCCGATGCCGTGCTCGGCCGAGATGCTGCCGCCGAGGGACACGACCAGCTCCAGCACGGCATCGTCCACGGCGTCGTCGTCGGGGTCCGGTCCCAGGATGTTGACGTGGACGTTGCCGTCACCGACGTGGCCGTAGGAGAGCGTCCTGGCTGCCGGGTCCACGGCCGCGACGGCCGCCGGAACGCGCTCGATGAGCTCCGCATAGCGTGCCACCGGGACCGAGACGTCCAGTTTGTGCGGAATGCCCTCCGCGTTCACCGCTTCGGTGTGCCGCTCGCGCAGCTGCCACAGCCGGTGACGCCCCGCGGGGTCGCTGGCGATCGCGGCGGCGTCCTCGTCGATCTCGGCCGCGGCGAGGGCGGCGATGAGCTCGTCAGCGGGATCGCCGACGTCCGAGCCGGCCTCGACCAGCAGGTAAGCGGGGCGTCGTCCCGCAAATGGCGGTGCCACGGCGGCGTGGCGCATCACCAGCTCGAGCCCGGCGTCCGTGAACAGCTCGAGGGCAAGGACCGATGCCAGGTTCCGTCGGAGCGCGGCGGACGCGCGGACTGCGCTGCCGACATCCGCGAACCCGGCCACGGCCACCGCGCGATGCGCCAGGCGCGCCACGAGGCGGAGCCGGACGCGGGTGATGACGGCGAGCGTTCCCTCGGAGCCCGCCAGCAGCCCGCCGAGGTCGTAGCCGGTGTTGTCCTTCGGCATGCCGGGCAGGCGTCGCAGAACGGAGCCGTCCGCGCGGACCGCCTCGAAGCCGAGCACCTGGCGGCGCATCGGGCCGTGGCGAAGCACGTTCACGCCCCCGGCGTTGGTGGCCACCATGCCGCCGACCGTGGCCGATTCGCGGGCACCCAGGTCGACGCCGACGTCCCAACCAACGGCGCGCGCGGCGGCCTGGACGGCGGCCAGCGTGGCGCCCGCCCCGGCGGTGAGCTCGCCGGCGTCCGCATCGACGTCCTCGATGGCCGACAGCCGCAGGGTGGAGAGCACGACCTCCCCATCGCGCGGCACCGACCCGCCGACCAGTCCGGTGTTGCCGCCCTGCGGCACGACGCCAACGCCGGCGTCCGCGCACGCACGCAGCACCGAGCCAACCTCATCGGCCGATGCGGGCCGCGCCACCGCCAACGCGGTGCCGGTGAATCGGCGTGTCCAGTCGGTCTCGTATCCGGCGCGAAGCGATGGGTCCAGCAGCAGGTGGCGCTCGCCGACGGTGGCTCGGAGGTCGTCGAGGAGGCTCATGCGCCTCGCATCGTAACGGCACGGGGCTTGCGATCCGGTGCGAGCAGGAGGTGGACCCCCATATGACGTTTCGAGACGAGGATCGGCTGCCACTGCCGTCCGAGGACGGAGGCGACCTGCTGAACGAGCCCCCCGAGGGCATGACCGACGACCCGCTGGTCGCCACCGAGGAAGGCGTTCCATGGAACCCGCCGACGGACCGCGTCCTCAGCGAGCCTCGAGAGGGCAACGCCGGGCCGGACGTCGCGGGCACGGACGCGACCGATGCCGGCGAGCTCGAGCGGGCCGATGCCATCCAGGCCGATGACGGCATCGCCCCGCGCGATGACGAGCTGGGGGCCGACGTGGTGGAGGCGCTGCGCGCATCCGATGTTCCCGCGGGCGAGCTGATCCGCGTCCGCGTCGAAGGTTCGCGAGTCATCCTCACCGGCGAGGTGGAGTCGGTCGACATCCTCGACGAGATTCTCGGCATCGTGGGCGATGTCCCCGGCGTGGACGACGTGGTCGACGAGGTGACGCTCACCGGAGCGTGACCCCGCGCGCCCGGCGGTAGCATGTGCTGCTCGTGACGCACGCCCCCACGCCGCCAGCCTCACCGGAGGACCCCCGATGACCGCGACGCAGCCGACGGAGAGCGGCTCCGCGGCGGCCGCCGTGGTCGCCGCCGCGGATCGGGAGGAGCTGGCCGCGCTGCGCGAGATCGTCCAGCTGGGCAGCACGGCTCCGACATGGGACGAGCTCATGCAGCTCATCGTCGACCGCAGCACGGTCGCCATGGCGGCCGAGGTGTGCTCGCTCTACCTCGTCGACCGGGACCGGGTGGTCCTCACGCTGGCGGCCACGAACGGCGTGGATCGGCAGCACATCGGCGTGGCGCGGCTGGAACTCGGCCAGGGCATCACCGGGCTCGCCGCTGAGTCGCGGGCGGCCGTCGTCAGCACCGACCTGGCCAACGACCCGCGCTGCGCGTGGATCCGGGGGGTGGACCACGAGCGATTCACGTCGATCCTCGCCGTCCCCCTCGTCGTGCGCGACGTCCTCGTCGGCGTCCTGAACGTGAAGACCGAGGAACGGCGGGAGTTCACACCGGCCGAGATTCGCCGGCTGTCCACCATCGCTAGCCTGCTCGCGGGAATCGTCGAGCGGCGACGCCTGCACCTGGACACGGAGGCGCAGCTCGACAGCCTGAGGAGCATCGACCACGCTCGCGCCGAGCTCATCGCGGTCGTCACCCACCAGCTCCGGACGCCGCTGGCCGTCGTGCGGGCCTACCTCGACCTGCTGGCCGAGACCGCCGCGCCCCACCATCCCGAGGTCGCCACCTGGCACGACGCGGCAACCGGGCAGGTGCAGCGGCTGGACGAGCTGGTGAACGCGATCCTCGACACCGTGCGGGCGGATCGCATGCTCACGGTCGACGTGCGCCGCTTCGACGTCGGCGCGGTCATCGACGAGGTCCTGACCCGCCTTGCTCCGCTGCTGCGGCGGCATCGGCTCGAGCGCTACGCCGATGGGGCGCGCGCCGCGGTGGGCGACGCCGCACGGCTCGCCCAGATCCTGGAGCTGCTGCTCGAGAACGCGGCGAAGTACGCGCCGCCCGGCGCCACGATCGTGGTGGCCGACTGGGCGGAGAACGGCGAGGTCCACGTCGCGGTCGGCGACGATGGCCCGGGCATTCCTGCCGACCTGCGCGAGAGCGTCTTCGAGCCGTTCGTTCGGCTGGACGACACCGGTCGCGCAGGCGCCGGCGTGGGGTTGTTTGCCGCTCGCCGCCTGGCGACCGCCATGGGCGGGCGGCTGTGGATCGAGGACAAGCCAGCCGGGGGCAGCCAGTTCGTGACGTCTCTTCCCAGCGCGGGCGAGCCGAACCGTTGACCGACCCTCTCCGGATCCTGGTGATCGACGACGAGCCGGCCATGGTGGGCGCGGTCGCCGCCCTGGTCGGCAGCGTCGGCCACCGGGTCAGCGCCGCCTACGACGGACAGGAGGGGCTTCGACGGCACGAGGCGGATCACCCGGACCTCGTCATCCTGGACCTGGCCATGCCCGGCATGGACGGCATCGCCGTGTGTGCCGAGATCCGCCGGCGCGGAATGACGCCGATCATCGTGCTGTCAGGTGAGGGGCAGGAGGCGGCCAAGGTGGAGGCCCTCGATGCCGGCGCCGACGACTACGTCACGAAGCCGTTCGGCAAGGACGAGCTGCTGGCGCGCATCCGTGCCGTCGCCCGTCGGCGGCGGGACGGCGACGAGGAGGCACCCGTCGGATCGGTGCGGATCGACCACCGCAATCACGAGGCATGGGTGGGCGACCGGCCGCTGCGACTGACGCCGATCGAATTCGCGCTGCTCGAGGCGCTGGTCGCCGCGCGGGGCGACCTCGTGCCGCATGCCGAGCTGCTCGCCAGCGGCTGGCCGGGCGATCCGGACCCGGACCCGCTGTGGGTCAAGCCGCACCTGGCGCGTCTGCGGTCGAAGCTCCGTGAGCTGGGCGGGGCCGTGCCGGTGCCGGTCCGCGCGGTGGGCTATCGGCTCACCGAGCCGGCGCGAACGGCTCATCCGCAGTCGACCGCCTGAGGGACCGGACCCCGTAGGTTGCGGCGGAGGCGGCGCAGGGAGCCTTCTGAGCACGGGACGCAACCGAGCGGCAACCGTTGACAGCGCTGGTACGGTCGACTGCGTAATGCACCCCGATCACCACGTCCCGCACTACACCACCATGTGTATGCCCTGGCGGCCCCGCCGCCTGGAGGACTGCGCCTGAGCGCCGCGTGACCCACGCACCCGTTCAGGACTGATCGGGGCCGCACCCTCTCGAACGAGAGCCGGTGCGGCCTTTTTTGGTTCCCTTCAGCGACGCGGACGAGCCGCCTTTCCCCTCGGGGCCGCGTCGCACGACCACCACCGCGTTCCCGTGTCCTCTCCGGTGGTCGTCATCACGAAGGACCGATACGAGACATGAGCGACACGAACGGCAACGGCACCAGCGGCAACGGGCAGGCGCCCGACCGAGCCCCCCTCACCGAGACCCTGGCACTCCATGCCGGCCAGCAGCCGGACCCGACCACCGGCTCCCGCGCGGTGCCGATCTATGCCACCAGCTCCTACAGCTTCCAGGACGCCGGCCATGCGGCCCGGCTCTTCGCGCTCGAGGAGTTCGGGAACATCTACACCCGGATCATGAACCCGACCACGGACGTGTTCGAGCAGCGCATCGCGGCGCTCGAGGGCGGCGCCGCGGCGCTTGGCCTCGCCTCGGGCCAGGCCGCTGAAACG
>JASLBU010000161.1 GCA_030146365.1 Candidatus Limnocylindria bacterium
ATCGACTACGACCGCAGCCGGGCGTTGATGGCCGGCGAGACGAACGCGGCGATCGAGGCGGCGCTGGAGCGCGGAGCCACCGAAGTCGTCGTGAACGACAGCCACTGGACGATGCGGAACCTGCGGGCGGAGGACCTCCACGAGCGGGCGCGACTGGTCATCGGCGACAAGCCGATGAGCATGACCGAGGGGATCGACCCGAACGGCGCGCGGTTCGATGGCGCGGCCTTCATCGGCTACCACGCCGGCGCGGGGCATGCGAGCGGGGTCATCGCGCACACGTATTCGTCGGCGACGATCATGGGCGTCCGAGTGGGTGGCGTCCCGCACAACGAGGCCGCGCTCAACGCCATCAGGCTGGGGCATCACCGCGTGCCCGTCATCCTCGTCGCGGGCGACGATGCGCTCGCCGACGAGGTGGAGCAGCTGCTGCCCTGGGCCGAGCGGGTGGTCGTGAAGCGGGGCCTGGGGTACAGCCTCGCCGACTCCCGATCCCCGGACGACGCACGAGCCGCCATCCGGGAAGGGATGCGCGAGGCCCTCGGCCGGCTCGATGCGATGAAGGTCTACCGGCCAGCATCGCTGGACGCCGAGATCGACTTCCGGTTCCCGGCGCACGCTGCCTTCGCGGCGGTCCTGCCCGAGGCGGAGCGCACCGGCCCGCGGAGCGTCGGCTTCTCGGCGCCGGACGGAGAGACCCTGTACCGGCGCTTCCTCGCGGTGCACCGGCTCGCGGCCGCCGCGGGGCTGTAGCGCCTGCCATGGACGAGGCGGAGCGCCGGCGGCTGCGCGACCTGATGGCGCGGTTCGCGACCGGGGTGAGCGTGGTGACGGCGCGGCACGGACCCTTGCTGGCGGGGATGACGGCCAACGCGATCGCATCGATCAGCGTCGACCCGCCGCTGATGATGGCCAGCATCGCCCGCAAGGCCGAGACCCACGGCGCGATCATCGGCTCGCACGCCTTCGGGATCAGCATCCTGGCCGACGACCAGCAGGAGCTCGCCACCTGCTTCGCCCGCCCGACCACGGCGGAAAAGCTCACCGGCTTCTGCGACGCCGCGTGGCACGAGGCGGAGACCGGCTCGCCGATCCTCGACGGGGCGATCGCGTATTTCGACTGCCGCCTGACCGCCCGGCATGACGGGGGCGACCACACCATCTTCCTGGGCGAGATCGTCGCTGCAGGGTACCGGGAGGACGCGGATCCGCTGCTCTGGTACGGATCCGCCTACCGTCGGCTCGCTCCGCAGCAGGGCAGCCGGTGAGCGAGCCGAGCTGGGAACGCCTGCGGGCCGTTGATGGGCGTGCGCTGAGGATCGCGCCGATCCGGCACGCGGCGGTCGCCGAGCTCCGGGTCGTGGATGCGAATCTGCCGGATCACGGTGACGCGACGGTCTTCGATGCGTGGGCCGTGGCGTCGGGCGGCGTGGTGGTGCGCGCCGCGAGGATCCGCGACGTGGACGTCACGCCCTGGCAGCTCCACGCCACGCGCCTGGTCGTGGCCGACTCCGATGGACGGCTGGCGGCGCTGCTGGCGGGGACCGGTGAGGTGCGCGGCGGCGGGGACCTCGAGCGTCAGGCGTGTGCCTGCCGGGGCATCAGCGTAGATGCCGTCGTTCGGACGGTTGCCGCCGGCTGGACAACCGCGGATGCCGTCAAGCGTGCGACCCGGGTCGGATTCGGGTCGTGCCAGGGCCGTCGCTGCATTCCGTGGCTGGCCGGCGTGCTGGAGCGGCCGAGCGACGATCCGCTGGCGCAGATCACTCCGCGTCCGCCGTTGGTGCCGGTCCCGATCGCCGTGCTGGCCGCCTACGCGGACGACTGACCCGGGGCCATCAGCCGACCTGCTGCTCGCTCTCCCTCGCCGCCAGCTCCAGGCGCTCGGTGACGGCATCGGCAAACTCGTTGATGTCGAACGGCTTGCGGACCACCGGTGCCAGATCGGCGAGGCGGTCTGCCTCCTCGTCGTCAATCGCGGTCACGAACAGAATCGGGATGTCACGGTAGGCGAGACGTTCGCGGAGGGAGTGCACGATCGTGGACCCGAACTCGTCGGGCAGGCGCTGGTCGAGCACCAGGAGGTCGGGGATCGTGCCCTCCTCGACGAGCGCGGTGTACAGCTCCTCCGCGTTGGCGAAGCCGCGCCCGTCGTGCCCCATCTCGGTCAGCACCGCGAGGAGCGCGGTGCGAATGAGCGGCTCGTCGTCGACGACCCAGACCTGTTGCGCCATGCGTCCTCCTTCCGAGCGCCTCGCCCGCGCCCGTGATGCTATGCGCCGATCGCGTCCAGCGACTCGCCGATCACGTCGATCGCCCACCGAATCTCGTCGTCGGTCGTCACGAGCGGGGGGATGACTCGTACCGCCTGCCCGTGCGTCCCGCAGGTCAGGAGGAGCAGGTTCCTTGCCATGGCCTCGGCCAGCAGCCGCTTCGCGAGGTCGGGTCGGGGATCGAGCGTCCCGTGTTCCGCGAACTCGATCGCCAGCATCATTCCCCGGCCGCGCACCTCGGCGACGGTCGCGCGGCCGTCGGCTCGTTCGCGAACGCCCGCCAGCAGCACGGCACCAAGACGGTCGGCGCGTTCGGCGAGCCGTTCATCGTCGATGACGTCGAGCGTGGCGAGGGCCGCCGCGCACGCCACCGCGTTGCCACCGTACGTGCCTCCATGCGCGCCGGGGGCCAGCTGATCCAGCAGCGAACGTGCGGCAAGGATGCCCGACAGCGGCAGGCCGGAGGCGATGCCCTTCGCCATGATCACGATGTCGGGCGTCGCACCGCTCCATTCAGTCGCGAAGAACCGTCCCGTGCGTGCGAACCCGGTCTGCACCTCATCGACGGCGAGCAGGATCCCGTGGCGAGTGGCGACCTCGCGCAATGCCCGCAGGAAGTCATTCGGTGGGACGACGTAGCCGCCCTCCCCGAGGATCGGCTCCACCACGAAGGCCGCCACGTCCTCCGGCGACACCAGCGTGGCGAACAGCTCCTCGATGGCCGCCATCGTGGTCGCGAGCGCCGCGTCCGCGCCCCCCATGCGCAGCGGATAGGGGAACGGGACGAAGTGAACGCCGCCCATCAGCGGCTCGAAGTGGGAGCGGTATTTCGCGCTGGAGCTGGTGAGCGCCATGGCGCCGTGGGTGCGCCCGTGGAAGCCGCCTCGGAAGGCCACGACGTTGGGCCGCCGGGTGACGTACTTCGCCAGCTTCACGGCCGCCTCGACCGCCTCCGCTCCCGAGTTCGACAAGAAGGCGCCGTACGGAGCCGCCGCCTGGCCGTTGGGGAACCGCTGCGGCAGCCGTCGGTGTAGCTCCAGCCCCGGCTGGTGGTGGACGATGTTCTGCTGGAGGTGAATGCCGCGCGCCGCCTGCTCGGCGATCGCGGCAGCCACCCGGGGGTGAGCATGCCCGGTATTCGTCACGCCGATCCCGGACGTGTAGTCCAGGTAGCGCTCCCCATCGGGCGTCTCGAGCCATGATCCGGATGCGCGCTCGACCACGATGTCGGTGTAGCGCGCCCACACCGGCGGCACGCCCTCGCGAAGGGCGCTCCAATCGGTCAGAAGGTCGGGGGCGTGTTGATCCATAGCAGGCGTGTCTCCCCGCTGGCGTCATTGCGCCAGCGATGCGGCAGGCTGGACGGGAAGGTCAGCGCGTCCCCCGCGCGGTCCAGGGCATAGGTCTCGTCGTCGCCGATCCAGACGGTCACGGCGCCCGACAGCAGGTAGATGAACTCCTCGCCGGCGTGGGCATAGGCGCCGTCGCTCGACGCGCCTTCCGCCAGGACGAACAGCTGCGGCTCGAGCTGCCGGGTTCCGCGCGCCAGCTCCTCGATCCGCACCTCGGCCGAACCGAGCCGCATCACGCGCCGCTCGTGCGCCCGGACCAGGCGGTGGCTCGGGTCCGCGTCCTGGCCCCCGAAGAGCTCCAGCACGGTGGCGCCGTAGGCGGCGGTGAGGCGATGCAGCGTTGCCACGCTCGCCCCGCTCACGCCACGCTCGAGCGCGGAGAGAAAGGAGATGGACAGCCCGGTGCGGTCACTCGCCTCGCGCAGGCTGAGGTTGTGCCGCTCGCGCAGGCGGCGGATCGGGCGGCCGTCGAGCCGGCTCTCGGCGTCCGCGCCGGCGACCACCGTGTCGGAGAAGACGCGTCTGATGCCGGGCGCGTTCAGCCGATCCACCTGCCGGAGACGGAGGATGCTCCGCAGCCGGTCGAGGTCATCATCGGTGTAGACGCGGTAGCGGGCGGTCGTGCGCGCCGGCCGGACGAGGCCCTGGCGCTCCCACAGGCGGAGCGCCGAGGGCGAGACGCCTACGCGCTGCGCCGCCTCGCCGATGCGGTACATCAGCGCTCGAGGCTCGTCGGCGTGGCGGTGAGATCGCGGCGCTGGAGCGCAAGCCACAGGACGATGCCCACCAGCGCGATGAGGAAGATGAGCGTGCCCATCACGTTGACCTGCGGCGGCACGCCGATCCGCGACGCTCCGTACACCCACAGCGGGAAGGTGATCGTCTGGCCCGCGGTGAACTGGGTGATCACGAAGTCGTCGATCGAGAGGGCGAACGCCAGCAGCGCCGCGGCCAGGATGCCGGGAAAGATGAGCGGGAACGTCACCTTGCGAAACGTGGTCCACTCATCGGCGCCCAGGTCCATGGCGGCCTCCTCGATGGCGCGATCGAACCCGGCGATGCGGGCCCGGACGGTGACCACCACGAAGCTGATGTTGAACATGATGTGCGCGATGGTGATGGTGGAGAGGTCACGGCCGATGCCGGCAGACACGAACAGCGCCAGCAGGGACGCGCCGAGCACGATCTCCGGCGTCGCGATCGGCAGAAAGATCAACAGGTTCAGCGGGCCGCGGCCCCGGAACTCGTAGCGCGTCAGGGCGAGGCCGATGAGCGTGCCGAACGTGGTCGCCACGACGGTCGAGATCAGGCCGACGGTGAGGCTGTTGATCAGCGACTCGTTGAGAGCCGGGTACCGATTGAACAGGTTCTGCCAGTGGTCGAGCGTGAACCCCTGCCACGTGAAGTTGAAGCGTCCCTCGATGTCGTTGAAGCCGAAGACGGCCATCACGACGATGGGCAGGAAGAGGTACAGCACCACCAGGCCGGTGTAGACCGGCAGCACCGTGCCCCCGATGCGCTGGGCGAGCGGGCGCCGACGCTCTCGCGCCGCCGTGATGGGTGCCTCGCGCACCGCGACGCCCATCAGACCGTCAGCTCCTGACCGCGCAGCACGCGCCGGTAGGCGACGATGCTGACGAGGATGCCCAGCATGAGGATCAGGCTCAGCGCCGATGCCTGCGGGTAGTCGTTGTTGACGAGGTACAGCCGCTGGATGACGTTGCCGATCATCGTCTCGTTCCGGCTGCCAAGCAGCTCGGCGTTCAGGTAGTCCCCGACGGCCGGGATGAAGGAGAGCAGGCTGGCGGCGAACACCCCGGGCATGGACAGCGGCAGGGTGACGCGCAGGAATGCCTGCAGCCGGCTGGCGTACAGGTCGGTCGCGGCCTCGATCAGCCGCGGGTCGATGCGCTCCAGCGCGACGTACAGCGGCAGCACCACGAACGGCAGGAAGTTGTACGTGATGCCGCTGATGACCGCGACGGGGGTCGCCAGCAGCCGGAAGCCGGGCTCCAGGATCCCCAGATCCTTGAGCGTGCCGAGCACGAACCCCTGGTCGGCCAGGATGAACTTCCAGCTGATCGTCCGGATGATGAAGCTGGTGAAGAACGGCATGATCACGAACAGCAGCAGCACGTTCTTGTACCGGCCGCCGCGGAACGCGATCGTGTAGGCCATCGGGTAGCCGATGAGCATGGTCAGCAGGGTCACGATCAGGCCGAACTGGAGCGACCGCACCAGCTGTGTATCCCAGCTCTGGATGGCCTCGGCGAAGATGCCGAAGTTGAACGTGAGCCGGTAGCCGGTGCCGAGCGACCCCTCCTGGAGCGCGACCGAGGCCGTCGTGATCAGGGGAACCACGAAGAACAGGGTCAGCCAAAGCCCACCCGGTACCAGGAAGAGGTACGGGATGAGGCCTCGGTGGCGGCGCAGCCAGTCAGGCATCGCTCGGCCCGGCGGTCCGGCTCGTCAGGCGGCGGCTATCCCTGCACCACCTCTCCGAACAGCTCGTTCCACTGCCGCTCCTCCTCCTCGTCCAGGACGCGGTAGCTGTAGAGCCGCTCCAACATGTCCTCGGTCGGGAACACGAGCGGCGACTCGGCCACCGCACGGTAGTACTCCGCGTCCTCCTCGGACTCGGCCTCCTCGGCGTGCTGAAGGATGATCTCCTGCGCCCCCGGGACCGCGGCGATGTAGTTCACGTACTCGGTGATCTGCGCCGCGATCTCCGGATCGTAGACGTAGTTCATCATCGCAAGCGCCGCGTTCGGATGCGCCGCTCCCTTGGGGATCGCCATGTTGTCCGTCCACAGGATCCCGCCCTCGTCGGGCACGACGAACTGGAGGTCCGGGTTGTCGAACTGCAGCTGGAACACGTCGCCCGACCACGCCATGGTGATCGCGAGGCTGCCGTCGGCCAGGGCCTGCGCATACTCGTTGCCGTAGTAGTCCCGGACGCACGGCGCCTGGTCGAGCAGCACCTCCTGCGCCGCCTCGGCGTCCTCCAGCGTCGCGTCCGCGGGCTCGACGCCGTTGTACAGGAGCGCGAGGCTCATGCTGTCCCGCATTTCCACGAACATGCCGATCTGGCCGCAGTACTTCTCGATGAAGGCCGGGTCGAACAGCTGCTCGAGGGAGGTGATCTCCTCCTCCACCAGCTCCGGGTTGTAGGCGATGCCGGTGATGCCCGACTGCCAGGGCACGCTGTACCGGTTGCCCGGGTCGTATGACCGCTCCAGGTAGACCGGATCCGCGTTGGCGACGAAGTTCGGCACGTCCCGCTCGACGTCGATCTCCTCCAGGTAGCCGAGCCGCGCCATGTTGCCGATCATCCAGTCGGTCATGACGATGATGTCGTAGCCGGTGTCCTCGCCACCGGCCAGCGCGGGCTGGATGGTGCCGAAGAACGACGTGTTGTCCTCGATGTTCTCCGTGTACTCGACCGCGATCCCGGTCTCCTCTTCGAACGCCTGGAGCGTCGGCGATTCGCCCGTCTCCTCGTCCTGGTCGATGTAGAGCGGCCAGTTGGCGAAGTTCAGCTCGTCCTCCGGCTCGCCGCCACCCACCGGCTCGGAGCTGGCGCCGGCGCTGCCACTGGGTTCCGCTGCGGTGCTGGCGCCGGCCGTCCCATCGGGCGCGACGCTGGCGTCACTGCTGCCGGCCGGGGAGCCCTCGGGCGAGATGCCGCATGCCGCGAGCACCAGGACGAGGATGAGCCCCACCACGGCCGTGACATGGAAGTGTCGATTCATCGTGGTACCTGTCCCTCTTCAAGCTCTTGGGGTTGGTCGTCTTCGCGATCGCCTCGGGGAATGACGAAGGTGTGCTGGGGCTTCCATGACAGCTGGACCGATTGACCATCGGCGAGCCCCTCGCTGACGCCGCTGATCTCCAGGTTCTGGGCGTACACCGTGAGCCGGTGACCGTCGGCCGTCTCGACGATGTACTGGGTGCTGACCCCGATGTAGCTGGCATCGAGGACGGTGCCCTGCAACGCGTTCATCTCGCGGTCCCGCGGCTCTCCGTCCGGGCGTGCCGGCGTCACGCGCAGCTTTTCCGGGCGAACGCCCACCCGGACGTTCGTGGCGCCGTTCGTCGCCGCCACGGGAGCGCGAACCAGCGTGCCGTCGAGCAGACGCACGTCGACCAGCTCGCCCAGACGCCCGACGATCTCGCCGTCGAGCAGGTTGCTCACGCCCAGGAACCCTGCCACGAACGACGTGGTCGGGCGTTCGTACAGCTCCTCGGGGTGGCCGAGCTGCTCGATGCGGCCCTCGCGCATCACCGCGATGCGGTCGGACATCGTCATCGCCTCCTCCTGGTCGTGGGTGACGAAGATGAACGTGATGCCGATCTCGCTCTGGATGCGCTTGAGCTCGACCTGCATCTGCTTCCGGAGCTTCAGGTCGAGCGCCCCGAGCGGCTCGTCGAGCAGGAGCACCCGCGGGTTGTTCACGAGCGCTCGCGCCAGCGCCACGCGCTGCTGCTGACCGCCGGAGAGCTGGTTGGGCCGGCGCTGCTCGTAGCCGGGGAGCTCGACCAGGTCCAGCATGGCCGCGACCTGGTGCCGGATCTCTCCGGCGGCCGCCTTCCGGCGCCGCAGGCCGAAGGCGATGTTCTCGAAGACCGACAGGTGCGGGAACAGGGCGTAGTTCTGGAACACGGTGTTCGTCGCCCGGCGGAACGGCGGCAGATCGGTCACGTCGGCGCCGCCGACGGAGATGCTGCCCGCCGTAACGTCCTCGAACCCGCCGACCATCCGCAGCGTCGTGGTCTTGCCGCATCCCGACGGCCCGAGGAGCGAGAAGAACTCGCCCTCCTTCACCTCGAGCGACAGGTCGTCGACGGCGGTGAAGCTGCCGAAGCGCTTCGTGACGTGATCGAGGCGGACGTCAGCTTCTGGCACGCGTGGGCACTTCGCAACCTTGTTGCTTTGCAGTAAGGGCGGAGTATAGGTTTCCGCGATCTCCGCCTGTCAAGGACCCCCGCGCGGCCGAGCCCAGCCGAAAGCCGACAGTTCTTCACGCCTGAAGAGATCGCTCGCTGCTCGTGCAACCATCGCGGCCCCATCCGCGTCATATCGGCAGCAACGACCGAGCAGCGGGGGAGAAGGACTCGCCGATGGCGAAGCAGAATCACCAGAAGCGCGGCCGGCCACGCCCGGCCCCCACCCGACGGCGCCGCTCCACCGTGCGGCGTGTCCAGGAGCAGCGCAGCCGGAGGGACCTCGACCACTGGCGCCGCAGCGCCTGATCGGCAGGACCGCCCAGCAGCCATCGACCCGGCCAGGTCCATCGACCTGCCGGGTCGGCCACGTTTCGGGGCGGTAGACTCCCTGCTCGGGCCTTCTGGCAACTCGCATCTGGAGCACACCACGCCGATGGACTTCGCCCTCTCGCCGCAGCACGAGGAGATCCGCCGCACGGTGCGCGAGTTCGCCGGCCGGCGCATCGCTCCGGTCGCCGACGAGCTCGAACGGAAGGGCGAGTTCCCGATGGACATCGTTCGCGAGGCGGCGTCCCTCGGGCTCCTCGGCGTCCCATACCCGGAGGAGATCGGCGGCACCGGCCTGGACTCCCTGGCGTACGCGATCACCGTCGAAGAGCTGTCACGCGTCTCCGGCAGCGTCGGGATCATCGTCAGCGCCCACACCAGCCTTGGCTGCAACCCGGTGTGGCTGGCGGGGACCGACGCGCAGAAGGAGAAGTATCTGCGGCCCATGGCCTCCGGTGAGGTGATCGGCGCCTACGGCCTGACGGAGCCGGGCGCCGGGAGCGACTCCCGAGGCACACGGACGCGCGCACGGCGTGACGGTGACGACTGGATCCTCGATGGCGGGAAACGCTTCATCACCAACGCCGGGGTGGCGGGGACCTACATCGTGACGGCGGTCACCGATCGGGAGGAGGAGTCCGGCAGGATCAGCGCCTTCATCGTCGACGCCGACACGCCCGGGTTCAGCATCGGCCGGATGGAGGAGAAGATGGGCCTCCATGCCAGCAACACCGGGGAACTCATCTTCGAGGGCTGCCGCATCCCGGGCGAGAACATGCTCGGCCCCGAGGGCGAGGGCGACAAGCTGTTCCTCAAGACGCTCGACGGTGGCCGCATCGGCATCGCGTCGATGGCGCTCGGGCTCGCCCAGGCAGCGTACGAGGCCGCATCGGCCTATGCGCAGGAGCGCAAGCAGTTCGGCCGAGCGATCGGTACCTTCCAGGGCGTCGCGTTCAAGATCGCCGACATGGCGACCGAGATCGATGCCGCCCGCCTCATGACCTATCGCGCGGCATGGCTGAAGGACAACGGGCGTCCGTACAGCACCGAGGCCGCGATGGCGAAGCTGTTCGCGTCCGAGGTCGCCCAGCGCGCCACCAACGATGCCATCCAGGTCCACGGCGGCTACGGCTACATCACCGAGTACAAGGTGGAGCGCTACCTGCGCGACGCAAAGCTGACCGAGATCGGCGAGGGAACGAGCGAGATCCAGCGCATGGTGATCGCCCGCAACCTGCTCGGCCTGCGCGCGATGTAGCCGGGCCGATGGCGCAGGTCCCGAGCTGCCTCCGCGCCGTCGGTGTCGTTCCCGCGCTGCTCGGCGTGGTGGTCTCCGTGCTGGTGCCTCAGCCGGCGCGGGCCGCGGAGGACGTCGTGCCTCTGCCTGGCGCGACCAGTGCTGCAGTTCGCGTCGATCTCGACCGCGACGGCGTCCTCGACCTCGTCCGGCTGGCCGAGACGGCCGGGGACTCGCCGGTCCTCGAGGCGTGGGTCGACGACGGGGAACGCGGCTGGCATCGCCAGGCATCCATGGACGTCCCGTGGCCGGCGAATGGGGACGTCGACGCGCCGAGCGCCGCGATGGGCACCGCCCTGCTCGGGACTCGCATCGGCGGGCTCCCGACCCCCCTGCTCGTCACCACGCTCCTTGATCCGGGCGCAGCGACGTCGATGACCTGCTGTCTCACGGTCCACGCCGTGCGGCTGGACGGTGTTCGGCTCAGGCTCGACACGCACCCGGTTGCGGGGGCCTCGGGGGACGAGATGCTGGTCCTGGACTTCGACGCCGACGGAACCGACGAGCTCGTCGCGATCTCGACGCGGAACGGGTTCGATCCAGCCGAACCGCCCACGTCGACCCTCCAGGTGTTCGGTTGGCGGGACCGGGGTCTCGAGCTCCTCGCTGAGCGCGAGCGCTCCGGGTTCCCGATGGGGTCAGTGGTCGGCGACCTGGATGGCCGGCCGGGAGCCGAGCTGGTCAGCGCGCTCGACGACCAGCGGCGGCTGGAGCGCCTTGCATGGGATGGCACGGGCCTGGCCTTCACCGATGCACGGCCGCCCATGAACCCCAGCGGGCCGGGCTGGCCGGCCGGCGTCCTCGACGGGCAGCTCGTGTACGTCGACGGGGACGGGGTGTCGGCCCTTGCCTGGCCGGCCGGGGGTGACCTGAGCCTCGTCCGTCGGATCAGGACGCAGGAGTTCCCGAACGCGTACGTGGTCGGCTCCGGCGAGGCGTCCCTCCTGGTCATCGAGGGCGGATCGGACCCGTTCGGGCAGCGAAACGAGGTCACGGTCTACGACGAGTCGCTCGAGGAGCTCGGCAGTGTGACGGCCTCCGCTCCGGTCACCGAGTCCCGGGCGCTCCTGGCGGAGATACCGTGGGACGGATTCGCGGTGCCCCACCTGGCGCTGTGGGGATTCAGCGGGCCGATGCCGGCATCCGGTTGGGAGGCCGCCGGATGGGTGAGCCCCGCAGGGCTCGTCCGGCCGGATGGGCAAGACGCATGGCGTCTCCAGCCGATGGCGCCCATGCTCGGCGTGCCGATGGGCCGGCTGGGACGCGGCGACGCCTGGCTCGCGGTCTGCGAGGCATGCTGGAACAGCGAGACCCGGTCCTACGTCTCCCCGGCCGGCACTTTCGGACATTCCGGCATGGTCCTCGCGCGGACGGATGCGATGGCGCGGGACGACGCCGCGCCGTTGGAGGGGCGCTACGAGGGAGCAATCCCGCAGGGCGTCGACGCCAGCGTGACGACGCTGCTCGCCAGGTCGTCCGGTGCCGTCATCGAGCTTCCGGTTCCACCGGGCAGCCGAGTCGTGAGCACGGTGGGCCGTACCGCCACGGACCACGGCGTCGTCGACGACAGGTTCCGGCTCGAGGTCCCGGGGGTGGGCTCGTCGGGCCGCAGGGACGGGTGGGGAGCCACCGTCCTCGTCATCGCTCCCGACACCCGCTTCCGCATTCACCGGTGGGAGGCGACGTACGCGCCCTCGAGCGGGCCGGCGGTCACGGCCGTCGCCGAGCCTGCGCGCCTGGAGCTCGAGGCGACGATCCGCGGCACTGTCGATCCCGGGACGAGGATCCGCGTGGACGGGGAATCCGTGGCAGTCGATGAGCGGGGCGGGTTCGTCCACGCGGTGTGGGCCTCGCCGTGGCCCCAGACCGTGACGGTCACCGCGGTGGATCCATTCGGGACCGAGCGCGCGGTCCGGATGGAGGTGGTCGGCTTCCTGGACCCGCGAGGGCTGCCGTGGGTCCCCATCGTCGCGGCGGTCACGCTCCTGTTCGGCGCACTGCTCTTCCTCCGGGTCCCACGGCCGGCGGGTCGCCCGGCCGCGGACGGCGACGGAGCGCTCGAGGAGCTCGACGGCGACCTCGCCTGAGGCGTCCGCTCAGGTTCGCCCGGCGAGCCGCGCGAAGGCGTCCAGCGACGTCGGATCGGCGAGAGACCCGCGTGATGCGGCGACGTCCGGCGGCGTGCCGGTCAGGATGCGCTTCACCGGCACCTCCAGCTTCTTTCCGGACAGGGTGCGCGGGATCGCCGGCACGACCGTGATCTCGTCGGGCACGTGCCGCGGCGACAGGCCGCTCCGAAGCTCCACCACGAGCCGCTCCCGGAGCTCGTCGGTCAGGCTGCCACCCTCGCGCATGGCGAGGAACAGCAGGAGACGGTCGCCCTCGTCCAGGTGCACCACCAGCGAGTCGGCGACCTCCGGCAGGGACTCGACGACGGCATAGAACTCGGCCGTGCCGATGCGGACGCCGCCGCGGTTGAGGGTCGCGTCCGACCGGCCGCTGATCACGCACGAGCCGCGGTCCGTGAAGGTGATCCAGTCGCCGTGCCGCCAGACGCCCGGGAAGTCGTCGAAATACGCGGCGCGGTAGCGCTCCCCGGTCGGGTCGTTCCAGAAAGCCACCGGCATCGAAGGCATCGGCTTCGTGATCACCAGCTCACCCTGCGCTCCGACCAGGGGCCGCCCGTCCGGCGAGAAGGCCTCGACCGCGCAGCCCAGGTGGCGGCAGCTCAGCTCACCTTCCCAGACGGGCACCAGGGGCGATGCGCCGACGAAGGCGGTGCAAACGTCGGTGCCGCCGGACACGGACTGGAGCTGAGCCGTTGGGGAGATGGCGCCTGCCACGTAGCGGAACCCGTCGACGGGGAGCGGGGCCCCCGTCGAGCCGATGCCGCGGACCGCCGACAGGTCCACCAGCTCGCCGGGGCGCAGGCCCTCCTTGCGGCAGGCCATCAGGTACGGCGCCGATGTCCCGAAGTAGGTGACGCCCTCCTCCGCGGCCATCCGCCACAGCACCGAGAGGTCGGGGTGGGCGGGGGAGCCGTCGTAGAGCACGATCGTGGCATCCACCAGCAGCCCGGAGACCAGGTAGTTCCACATCATCCAGCCGGTCGTGCTGAACCAGAAGAAGCGGTCCCCGCGGCCGAGGTCGTGGTGGAGGGCATGGATCTTGAGGTGCTCGAGCAGGATTCCGCCGTGCCCGTGCACGATCGGCTTCGGCAGACCGGTGGTGCCGGAGCTGTAGAGCACGAACAGCGGGTGGTCGAAGGGCACTGCCTCGAACGCCAGCTCGCCGGGCTCGGCCCTGAGCTCCTCCCAGGCGGTCGAGTCGGGGATGCCGGATCGGCTTGGCTCGAGGTACGGCAGGGTGACGGTCGCGGCGAGGCTCGGCAGCGCCGCCCGGATGGCTGCCACCTCGGTGCCGCGATCCACGGCCTTCGTCCCGTAGCGGTATCCGTCGACGGTCAGCAGGATCTTCGGCTCGATCTGGCTCCAGCGATCGATCACCGCGCGCGCGCCGAACTCCGGCGCGCAGCTCGACCAGACCGCACCGGTCGACGCCGTGGCCAGCATGCCGATGACTGTCTCCGGCACGTTCGGCAGGTAGGCGGCGACCCGGTCGCCCGCTCCGACACCGAGGCGAAGAAGCCCGGCGCGGACGCGTCCGACCTCATCGCGCAGCTGTCCGGCCGTCACCTCGATCCGGTCCCGCGACTGCGACAGCGCGACGATCACGACCTCGTCATCGGCCCGGCCCCCGAGCCGCAGGGCATGCTCGGCCCAGTTGAGGCGCGCATCGGGGAACCAGCGTGCCCCCGGCATCCGTTCATCCGCGAGCGCCGGCCCGGGATGTGCGGACGAGCGAACGCCGAAGTGGTCCCAGACGGATCGCCAGAACGCGTCCAGGTCGTCGACCGACCACCGCAGCAGCGCGTCGTAGTCGTCGAAACGGAGGTCACGCTCGCGTTCCAGCCAGGCGAGGTATGCGCCGATGCGCGATCGCTGGCGGATGTCGTCCGGCGGCGACCAGAGGATCGGCGGAGGTGCCATTGGTCCGATGATGCCAGACGAGGCGTATTCTCCGGTGCCCATGCTGGCCGCCGCGCTCACCGCCATGCTGCTCGCCGGTCCGGCGCTCGCCAGTCCGCCACCGCCACGCGTCACGATCCCCGCCGAGCCGGGAACCGCGACACTCACCAACGCCCCGGTCTTCCAGGCAGTGGTCGCCGACCTGGACGGCGACGGTGTCCGTGAGATCGTCGCGCTCGTGCGGCCGACGGACGGGACCATGGCGGCGGTCGCCTGGCGTGAGACGGGTGGTGCCTGGGAAGCGATCGGCGAGCCGCTCCCGGTGCAGTTCCCAGGGCCTGGGCCCCTCGAATGGCCCGGCACGCCGGCCCGCCTCCTGGTGCGCTCGGTGGACGGGGCCGAGACGGTGACGATCGCTCGGCAGCCGCGGGCGCGAGAGCCGGATCTCGACTCGCCGTGCTGCCTGCTGATCGACGACCTGGTGCTGGAGGGCGGCGCACTTCGGCTCGTGTCCCGCATCGACCCCATCGACGCGATGGACGCGCTCCACGCGCTCGACCTTGACGGCGATGGCACCGACGAGCTGGTTGCCACACGGTCCATCTACCCCCTCGGCGACATCTCATACCCGACAGTCGCCTTCGTGTTGCGGTGGAACGGCGGTGCTTTCGACCTGACGCCGTCACGCCTGTCGGTCGGTTCGGGCGACACCCCGTTCCTGCTCGGTGACACCGACGGCGTGCCCGGCACCGAGCTGGCGATCGCCGCAACCCTCGGCCGGCCGGAGCTCCACCGCGTGCGGCTCGGGGCAGGTGACACGCTCCTGGTCGACGACGCGGGTCTTGTGGCGGCGGACGCCACCGCCGTTCCACTCGCGGGACGCCCAGGCATCGCGGTCATCACGGCGTCCGGGCAGCTTTCCGTCCACGCCTGGCCGCCAGGAGAGGCGATCGGGCAGGCGTTGGCCACGGCGCAGGTGGACGGCGGATCGATCATGGGGCGAGTTCGTCACGGCGGCGCGGATCGGCTCGCGGTGCGGGCGCCTGGACAGCAGCTGCACCTCCTGGACCTGCCCCAGCTCTCGTCCGAATCGGGCGCCGTCTCCTGGAGCCCTTCGGGCAGGGCGTTCGCTGCGGGCAGTCCGGTTGCGCCATACGTGGGTCCTTTGCCCGGCGGCGGCCCGGACGGTGCCGCGGCCATCGCGTTCGGAGGCCGCCTGGTGGGGTCGCATGAGGGCTCCGGCATCCTGCCGTTCCCGGCCCTTCCGGCGGCGCAGCCCATCGGTCTGGCCGGAGTGGATCTCGCGACGCTGGCCGTGCTCCATGGCCCGAGCCCGATCGCACCGCTGCAGCCACAGGGCGGCCGTCTCGATCCGCCCGCAGCCGTGCCTGGATCCGCGATCACCGTCGCGCCAATGGTGCTGGCCGAGCAGGCGGAACCGGACGGGACGCCACTGGAGCCCGCGACGACGGGCACGCTGCCGACCGGCGAGGAGGGCATCGTGGCCATCGGTCGGGGCGGCTTTCGGGCGGCGTTCGAGGCCCCGCCCGGCTCCCGGGTCTACGTGGCCGGCAGCGATCCGTCGGTGGTGGCATCCATCGCCGCGGTGCCAGACTCCGGGCGGCTCGATGTGCCGCTCGTCCCACCTCCGGTTCTCACTGAGGGGCGTCACCGGTTTTCCGTCGCGCTCACGACCCCCGCGGGCCACGGTTACCTCGCCACGTGGGAGGCAGACGTGCTCGACGGCCCGCCGCCGCTCGAGTCGGTCCCCACCACGCCATTCGGCTCAGGCGACGTGCTCGTGACCGGCCGCACGGCGCCGTACGTCAGTGTCACGGTCGATGGAGACGCAGCCGCCGTGGACGCCGAGGGCCGTTTCGAGGCCCGGGTGCCGGTGCCTCCGTGGCCGACGGAGCTGGTCGTCTCGGCCGTCGACCCGTTCGGCAACACGGCGACCCAGACGCTGTCGGGCGTCGGCTGGTTCGACTATCGGGGCCTGCCGTGGCTCGCGATCGCGGTGGGAGCGCTCGCCGTCACGGCCCTCCGCCTCTTCCTGCGCGTCCCTGCGACGCGCGACCGGCCGCGACACCCCGATGACGACGCGGTGCTCGAGGAGATGGAGCCGGATTGACGGGCCCGGCTCAGCGTGTGCGCCGACGCCGGGCGAGCCGCTCGGCCAGGGTTTCGGCTGGCGGTGCTGGCTCGCGCGAGGCGGGTTCCGCCGGTGCGCTGACGGCCGTCGGCGGCGGGGCGGCGCGCGGCATCGGCGGGGGCGGTGGGACCCCCGCGGACGAGTTCCCCGCCACCGGCGCCTCCGGGGCCGTGTCTGGAGCGGCTGGTACGGGACGGCCGGCTCGTCGCACGCCGCGCTCGCGCGCGGCTCGGAGTTCGGACAGGCCGGGGACCGCCTCGGGATCGGCCGTGCCCAGCCCCGCGCGCCGAGCGACCCAGTGCCGCGCGCGGCTGAAGTCGGAGCGCGCCAACGCCACCCGTCGAACGCCGACGTCGAGCGGCACCAACAGGATGGCCAGCAGCAGCAGCCACGGCCAGATCGGAGTGGGGAAGGCGCTCGCCTCGATGTCATGGACCCAGACGGACGCCGCCTCGGCCGCCTGCGACGTCTCGGTCTCCAGGGGCAGCAGCCGGCCGCGCCCTGCCTCCGCGTACGCGGCGAGCGCACCGGTATCCACGCCGAGCCGGCGGAACTCTTCGGCTGCGGGCGAGACGACGCCGAGGGTTCGGCTCGCCGCGTCGTTGCCATCCTCCGTCTCGAGCGTCTGCGCCACCCGCACGAGGTAGGCGCCCGGGTCTTCGGCCCGGACCGTGCCGGCATAGCGTCCGGGGCCGATCTGCTCCAGGACCGTCTGCTCCGGCTCCAGCTCCGGCGACACGAGCCGCAGCACCGTGCGGTAGAAGTTCCGCGGGCCGCCATCGTCGTCGAAGGACGTCACTTCGACGTCGAGCTCGCCCTGCTCGCCGGGCGTGAACCGCACGTCGATGCCCTCGCTGTCCTGGGGAGGGAGCGTCCACGCCACGAGCTGCGCGGTGAGCGTGCCGAATTCCGCGGTCCCGATCCATGGCGAGGCCCACTGCTGCCGCGTATCCGACGTCCAGGCCACGGCTCGGCCGAGCCCGTACTGCCACTGGGCGAGCAGCGGATCATCGCGCGAGGTGAGGAGCGAGACTGTCGCGCTGCCTTTCGCCGTGGTCGCGTTGTAGCCGAGCAGCTGCGGCAGCCGGCCCGCGTCCATGCCGTCGAGGATCTCGGACGGCGACGAGGGGATCGGCTGGAACGTCTCCTCCACGATCTGCTCGCCCGCCGTCTGAATCGTCTCCCGAAGGAAGATATCCGGGATGGTGGTCGCATCGCCCGCGTCGTAATAGCGGCCACCCGACTCCTCCGCCAGGCGGCGCAGCATCTCCGCCGATCCGCCCCCGGTGCCGATGGTCGATAGCGTGATGCCGGCGGCCTGCATGTCCTCGAGGAGCTCGTCGTATGCCCCCGATGTCGACCACCCGTCCGTGATGAGCACGATGTGGCGCAGCGATGCCGGGTTGTCCACGAGGTCGTCGTACGCCGCCTTGAGGCCGGCATAGATGTTCGTGTTTCCTTCCGCGTCGAACCCGAGGCTGCTGTCCAGCGCGCCGAAGTCGATCGGGCCGGTGCGCAGCGCCCAATGGGCGTTCTCGTTGAAGGTCACCACGCCGAGCTGATCGGTCGGAGCCAGCGCCTCCGCCGCCCGCAGGATCGCCTCCTTCGCGATGTCGACCTTCTCGAACCCCCGCGTGCCGGACGGGTTGGCGTTGTCGCGCGAGTCGCCGGTGCAATGGCAGTCGGCCATGCTGCCCGACTGGTCCACCACCGCGACCATGGCGACGTCGGGCGAGCGCTCGCGGTCACGCACGGTCATGTAGACCGGCAGCGTCTGCTCGATCGGCGTGTCGAGATAGCCGCCGGCGCCATAGCTGTCCCTTCCGCCCAGCATCACGAGTCCCCGCCCCAGGTCGCGGACGTACACCTGCAGCGACGCCATCGCATCGGCTCCCAGCTCGTCGGCCTCGACGTTGTCGAGCACGACCGCGTCGTACCCGGCCAGGCTCGTGAGGGAGGCAGGAACGCCGCCCGCCGGCACGACGGTGACCTCGATCGACCCCTCGCCCAGCGACGCGATGAGATCGGCGGCTCGTGCGGCGTCATCGGTGGCGACGAGGACCTGGGGCTCGCCGGTGACGAGCACGTACGCATCCGCCGCGTTGTTCTCGGCGAACCGGTCGTCGTCCGGCTCGATGACCGCGCGGAAGACATGGAAGCCGGGCTCGGCGGCGGTGACCGTGAACGGGATCGTCGTCACGCCGGGCTCGAGCTCCAGCTCCCGGCTGCCGACTGCGACCCCGTCCGCCAGCAGCCGGAGCGTCGCGCCGGTGGTGATCGTCGATCGCAGCCGGACGTCCAGGTCGATCGACTCGCCCACGCGCGCGCCCGGTGGAGCATCGACCGCGTCGACGAGCACCTCGGCGGCCGATTCGTCGGCCGGCACCACGACGTCGAGCCTGATCCCTCGCGCCGCG
>JASLBU010000170.1 GCA_030146365.1 Candidatus Limnocylindria bacterium
GGGCCTCGGCACGAACGCTGCATCGCGTTCGTCTCGCGTAACCACACATATCAGGGGACTGCACGACATGAACGACCTACTCGGCCAGCTGATGGGCGGCGGCCAGCAACAGGAGTTCGAGGACTTCTCCCGCAGGTACGACCAGGGCGCTCCCTGGGACGGGTTCGATGACGACGAAGCTCGCGACAAGTACCGTCGGGTGGCTCCGAATCTGTCGCCGGATCTCTACCGCGAGTCTGCGGAGGAGGCCTTCTCCCGCATGACGCCTGAGCAGCGGTTCGAGCTCGGACGCCAGCTCCAGCAGAGCGCGCGGCAGGAGGGCCTCGGGTTCGACGCCGATGACGACGACGCACTGCGTGACCCACGCAGGCTCGCGAGCGCCACGTCGCGGATCCAGCAGGAGCGGCCCGATTTCCTGGAGCAGATGCTCGGGGGCGGAGGGTCCCGTGGCGGGGGCGGCGGCATGGGCGGCATGCTCAGCGGCGGACTCGGCAAGGCGGCTCTGGGCGGGATCGCCGCCATCGCCGTCAAGAAGATGATGAGCGGCCGGTAGTCGGCCCACCCTGCCTGCTGACCGGCCAACGCTCAGCACCGCGTCGGGGCCGCCGCAGTCCCTGCGATCCTGTCGACGGTCACTTGTCGGCAGGATCAGGGGCGCGGCGGCTCCTCTGTGCCTGACACCCGCGTCGGAATCCTTTCTAGGCCACAACACCGCGGCCAGAGCCGGGCTGTAACCCGTTATATCAACACTGATATATCCGCTGACATCGATCGGCCCGTTCGGCCACACGCTCCCTAGAGGAGCGTTGGGGCCCGACTGTCACCCAGGGACACGTCGGCCCTCTGCCTGCCTACCGACGGGGGCCGCTTCCCGTAGACTTCGCCTCGGCCGGCCCGTTGCGGGGTTGGCCAACGGGCCGTCGGCGTTCTCACCGCCGGCGGCCACCTGCATGCTAGGCTTGCGCCCGCCAGCGGCCATCACCGACAGGAGCTCCATGCGCCGATGACCGACGAGACGGTCGACTGCTTCAACTGCGGACGCGCGAATCCCGAATGGGCGCAGGTCTGCCGGTCCTGCGGCGTCGCCCTTCGGCACGGTGAGGAGCGGGTGACGCCAAGCGGTCCGCTCCCCACAGACCAGGCGTCCCTGGTCTCCATCGCCGCCGTCATCGGCACCATCGTGGCGGCCCTGCTCATCGGCCTCTTCGTCTCCGGGCTTGATCCCACGGAGCCGGGCGTCGGGCTCGTCTCACCGACGCCGGTCGCGAGTGTCGAGCCGAGCGAGCCCAGCGAGGAGCCACTCCCGAGCGACACGCCGGTTGCGTCCGGGGCGTCCGCCTCCGCGGCACCCGCGTCGAGCGCGCCGGCCGCCTCGCCGTCCGCGACCGCCGGCCTGCCGGGAACCATGGCCTTCGGCAGCGCCCTGGACGACAGCCGCCAGGTCAGCGAGCCGGTCGAGACGTTCACGCCGCCGGTCACGTTCGCCTACTCGGTCACCGTGCCGGGCGGCTTCGGGGCCGAGGCGATCGAGAACGAGATCATCAAGCTCAGCGGAGAGTCGGAGACCGTCGTGCTCCCCCGCCAGTCCGTCGGCGTGAGCCCCGATGCCGAGACGTTCGGCTACGTCATCGGCACCGCCGGCGACTTCCTCGGCCAGTGGGGCCCAGGAGAGTTCGAATGGCGGGTCTACGTCGGAGGCGAGGTCGTGGCGCGCGGTACCTTCCGGTTCGCGGAGGGCTGAGTCAGCCGTCGCGCCGCGCGACCTCGTTCCAGGCATCGGCGTAGAGCCTCGCCCGCACCGGCAAGTAGCCGGGATACCCCTTCCGCGCCTCGTGGACCGCTGAGGCGTCGATCGTGGCCATCACGACCTGGTCCGTCGTCTCGGCGACCACCTCGCCACGCGGGTCGACGACGATGGACGGCCCGCCGATGAGCACGCCGGCCTCCGGGTGCGGCCGGTTCACGCTCAGGACGTAGCAACAGCTCGTCAGCGCATTGGCCCGGAAGACGAGCTTCCAGCGCTGGTACGTCCGCTCCTCCGTCGCCCGCGGGTTGATCATCGCCATGGCGCCCTGCGCGCCGAGCAGGTGCGTGCCTTCCGGACGGTTGTTGTCCGAGCACACCTGGATGCCGATCGGAACCCCAAACGTATCGATCCGCTGTGCCGGCTCCGTTCCGGGCTCGTAGTGGCTCGTCTCCCAGAAGCCGTCCTCCTCCGGAAGATGCAGCTTCTCGTACGTCGCCACGACGCTGCCCGCACGGTCGAACACGAGCGCGCGGCTCGTCCGCCTGCCGTCCTCGCCCTTATGGATGATGCCGCCCACGAGCCCGATCCCCGCCTCCGCGGCCGCCTCGGCCTGTGCGGTGGCTCTGCGTCCGTCCATCGGCTCGGCGTCGTCATCGCTGGCCGCCCGCGTCGCCGGGCTCCAGGGATTCAGCGGTAGCTCCGGGAGCACGGCCAGGTCAGCGCCACGGTCGGCCACCTCGGTGAGGCGCGCCTGGAGGCGCTCGACGCCATCCGGCTCCCAGTAGACCTCGCTGATGAGGGCAACGGTCAATCGTCCATCGGCGCGCGTCGTCGGTCGCGGTGGTGGTGCGTCACGGGTCATGAGGGCAGCGTAGCGTCCGCCGCGAGCAGCATGCCGACGTAGTAGGAGGAATTCCGTGTGACGTCGCGGTAGTCCACGGGACGCAGGCTGCCCGTTTGGTTGTAGCGCTCCAGGAAGCGCTCCGCCGCTTTTCGACCATCTGCCTGGCTGTAGCCGCTGCTCTCCGGCGTGAAGAACGGGCAATGCTCCGCCGTCGAGACGCCGACCTTGAACCGCCGGCCGGTCACCGTCTCGAGAGATTTGCCCTCGAGGCGTCGCGCCAGGGCGATGAGCTCGTCGTAGGTCATCGCCAGCCACCGGACTCGAGGCTCCCCTTCATGGCCGGTCCCCGACGAATTCGCGGACCAGGTTCTGGAAGTGGTAGACGCCGTTCTCACGCTTGGCGGAGAAGCGCCCGGTGTCGTACGCCCGAGAGCGCAGGCCGCGCTGGACCTGCTCGCAGATGACGATGTCCTCCTGCTGGATCTCGTCGCTGAAGGCGATCGTCTGCTGCATCGACTCCCACCCGGCCCCCGAGCCTGGATCGGCGAAGAACCACTCGAAGATGGTGAGCGTTCGGTCCGGACCGAGTGGCAGGATCACGTTCGAGGACAGGTTGTCCTGGTAGATGTTGAACATCGTGTTCGGGAACAGCCAGTAGTAGAGGGCATCCTCCTCGCCATCCGCGGTGCGCAGGTAGCGCCGATCCCGCCCCAGCTCCTCGCCGGGCTTCAGCTCCCGGATCGGCGCGTGCTGCTTCGAGTAGTAACGGAACTCCTCCACTCGGTAGGAGTCGTAGTCCAGCTCACGGAACAGCGCCGGGTGCGCGATCGGCAGGTGGTAGCCCTCGAGGTAGTTGTCGACGTAGACCTTCCAGTTGCATTCGATCACGTACTCGCGCCGCTCCACCAGGCGCATGGAGTCGACGTCGTAGCCCGCCCGTGCGACCTCGGCCGGGATCGCGCCCATCACCTCGGCGAGTGGCGGCGCGGACTCCGACAGGTTCACGAAGACGAAGGGTCCCCAGCGCTCCACGCGAACCGGGATCAGGCCGAAGTCCTCCTTGCGGAAGTCCTCGGTCGCCTCCATCTCGGGCGCGGCCCGAAGGCAGCCGTCCAGGCCGTACGTCCAGCCGTGGTATCGGCACTGGAGAGACTTGCGGTTCCCCTTGGTCAGCGCCACCTGCCCCGCGCGATGCCGGCACACGTTGTAGAAGGCATTCAGGTGGCCGTCGAGGCCGTGGGTGACGACGATCGGCTCATCGAGGACGGTCACCGGCACGAAGTCCCCCACCCGCTGGAGGTCCTCGGACCGTGCCACCAGCTGCCAGGTCCGGCCGAAGACCCGCTCCTTCTCCGCCTCGAGGATGTCGACGTCGAGGTAGTAACGGGAGGGCAGCGTGGTCGCGCGGCTCAGCGGCGTCGCAGCCGCAGGTATGGAGATCGGGGCGGCACCCCCTGCGCCCTGCGGGGTCACGGACCCGTCGGTACGCGTCTGCGGGTCGGAGGTCGTCATCCCCCGAGTGTACCGATGGTGCCGAATTCCTTGCCGCTGACCTCGGCAGCGTGCTACAACGTGCCGATCCACCGAAGAAGAGATCACGGCCAGCCCGAGCGCGGTGGCCGCATATGGAGGAGTCCTACGAAATGGAGAAGCTTCGACGCTTCGCGATCCTGCCGGTTGCGATCCTCGTCCTCGCCGCCTGTCAGGCGGATGACGGCGGCTCGTCCGTGGCAGCCTCGGCCGCCGCGCCGTCTGCCCCAGCCGAAGAATCGGCTGCCGCTTCCGGGAGCGACCCGGCTGAGAGCGCCGGCGGATCTGCCGCCGCGGAAGGCCCCGCGTGTGAGTCGGGGGAGCCTGACGGCCTCCTGGCCCAGGTGTGCGAGGCAGGGGTCATCGTCGTGTCGACGGACCCTGCGTATCCGCCCCAGTCCTTCCTGAACGAGGAGACCGGCGAGTACGAGGGCTTCGACATCGACGTGGCGACGGAGATCGCCGAACGGCTCGGCGTCGAAGTCGAGTTCACCGATCCGACCTTCGATGCCGTCGTGGCGGGCAACTGGTCCGGCCGGTGGGACATGAGCGTCGGCTCGGTGACGATCACCGAGGAGCGGACGGAAGTCCTGGACTTCACACAACCGTATTACTTCACGCCGGCCCAGCTGTCGGCGCAGGCGGACGCGGACATTGAGAGCGTCGACGACCTGGCGGGGCAGACCGTCTGCGCTGGTGAGTCGACGACCTACGTGTTCTGGATCGAGGGCACGCTGAACCTGCCGGAGGAGGCCGGGGATATCGCCGAGGTACCGGAGGGGATGACCTCCACCACCTTCCCGACCGATCTCGACTGTGCGGAGGCCTGGCGTTCCGGCCGGACGGACGACTTCCAGGGTTGGCTCACGGCGCTCCCCACGGCGCAGGGCGCCATCGACGAGGGGTACCCGGTGAAGCTGGTGGGTGATCCGGTCTTCTACGAGCCGCTGGGTGTCGCCTTCGACAAGGCGGCCGAGGACAACGACTCGCTCGTGGAGGCCGTCGACCGGATCATCGGCGAGATGCACGAGGACGGGACGCTGACGTCCCTGTCCGAAGAGTGGTACGAGGGCACGGACCTCACCACCCAGGAGTAGCCGACGCCTGACGCGGCACGAGGGCGGGACGACGATCGTCGATCCCGCCCTCATCGTCCTTCCACCCAGACCCAGGTGACCGAGTGAGCTTCGGCGGCAGTGCCCATCGCGGGGTGAGCGACGCGCTCATGCAGCCCGAGGTCGTCGTTGCGCGCGTCCGCGCGGCGCGCACGGCCCAGCGCCGCCGATTCCGTGCGGTGTTCATCACCGTCTGGATCGGGCTGATCGTCCTCATCGGCGGTGGGCTGCTCATCGCGGCGCGCGCAGACTGGGACTTCGTGCTGACCTCGGGGCAGGTCATTCTCCTGCAGGGCGCGCCGATCACGGTCCTCGTCTCAGCGCTGTCGATCTTCTTCGCGACCATCCTCGCCGTGCTCGGCGCGCTGGCACGGATCAGCCTGAACCCGGTTCTGAACGGGATCGGGTCGTTCTACGTCTCGCTGTTCCGCGGGACTCCGCTCCTCCTCCAGATCTTCTTCATGTATTTCGCACTGCCCCAGATCGGGATCGTCCTCGATCCGATCCCGTCGGGGGTGGCCGCGCTCAGCTTGAACTACGGCGCGTACATGACCGAGATCTTCCGCGCCGGCATCCAGGCCGTGCCGCGGGGCCAGCGTGAGGCCGCGCAGGCGTTGGGGATGCAGGAACGGCACGTCATGCGGCGCATCGTCCTGCCGCAGGCGATCCGGATCGTCATCCCCGCCATCGGCAACGAGTTCATCGCGATGATCAAGGACTCCGCGCTGGTCTCCATCATCACCGTCCACGAGACGCTCTGGCTGGCGCAGCGCCTTGGCCGGACGGCGTTCGAGCCGCTCACGGCGCTCCTGATCGCCGGCGCGGTCTACTGGACGTTGACCATCATCTTTACGTCGTTCCAGGAGCGGCTGGAACGCAGGCTCGCGAGGTCAGACAGGTGACCGGCGCACTGCCGCATCACGGCGAGCGGCCGGCGTCTGCCGCGTCGGGCTACGAGTCGACACTCCCCGGCCATGTCGGCGACCGCATCGTCCAGATCGAGGGACTGCACAAGTGGTTCGGCGATAGCCACGTGCTGCGAGGCGTAAATCTGGAGGTCCGGCAGCGCGAGGCCGTGATGATCATCGGGCGATCCGGGTCCGGCAAGACGACGCTGCTCCGCTGCATCAACTTCCTCGAGGAACCGACCGCCGGGACCGTGGAGGTGGACGGCCTTCGGCTCGAAGCGGACCCCCTGCATGCTCGTTCGCGCACCCACCAGGAGCGCATCCGTCAGATTCGCCTTCGTGCGGGGATGCTGTTCCAGGACTTCAACCTCTTCCCCCACATGACCGTGCTCGGCAACTGCATCGAGGCCCCGACGCAGGTCCTTCGCACGCCGCGCGCCGAGGCGGTGCAGCGGGCCGAGTACTACCTGGAGCTCGTGGGGCTCATCGAGAAGCGCGACGAGTACCCTGCGCGGCTCTCCGGCGGGCAGAAGCAGCGCGTGGCGATCGCCCGGGCGCTGTGCATGGAGCCGAAGGTCCTGCTGTTCGACGAGCCGACGTCCGCCCTGGACCCCGAACTGATCGGGGAGGTCCTGCGGGTGATGGAGGACCTCGCCCACGGCGGGACGACGATGGTCGTGGTCACCCACGAGATGCATTTCGCCAAGGAGGCCGCGGACAAGGTCGTGTTCATGGAGAACGGCGAGGTGATCGAACAGGGACCACCGGAACAGGTCCTCAACGACCCGCGGCACGCGTCGACCGCGCACTTCCTGCGCCGCTTCCTGGATGAGTAGGACGGGTCAGAGAGCGGGCGACTCCAGGGTGCCCGCGCGGCGATCCTCGGAGCGGCGACGGAGCGGGAAGAGGATGTCGCGCAGGATGACATCGGCGACGGCGACGAGTGGGATGGCGATGATGCCCCCGACGATGCCGGCCAGCGACGTGCCGGCGACGACGCCCAGAAGCACGGCGATGGCGGAGAGGTTGACGACCTTGCCCTGGATGTACGGCGTGATCACCGAGCCCTCGAGCTGCTGCAGAACCACCAGCCAGACCGCCATCAGGAGGCCGGTCAACGGGGAGACCGTGAGGGCCACGAGGACGATCGGCCCGCCGGCGATGAAGGCCCCCGCGAGCGGGATGGCGGCGGTGATGAACGAGAGTGCGCCCAATGGAACGGCGAACGGCACGCCGAGGACGAGCATGCCGGCCGCGGAGCCCGCGCCGATCATGGCCATCACCAGAAGCTGTCCGCGAACGTAAGCACCGAGCCGGAGGAGCGCGTTGCGGGACACTCCGATGACGGCATCCCGGTCGCGCTCTTCGACGAACTCGAGGAACCAGCCGCGGGCGCGGTCACGCTCGATGAGCATCAGCGCACTCAGGAACACCACGATGAGGGCATTGGTGAGGATGCTGGCGAGCGTCAACGGCACGGACAGCAGCGAGCCGAGCTCGGGTGCCGCGTCGGAGGCGCCCTGCGTGACTGAGTTGACGATCTCGGCGCCCTGGCCCTGACCGGCGATCCCGTCGATGAACGAGATGGCGCCCTCGCGAAGGCGTTCGGCACGTGCCGGCAGGTCATCGGCGAAGTCGACGAGCTGCCGAATGAGGGGCGGGAAGATGAGCGCCATGATGAGCGCGAAGGCGCCGATGAGGAGCACGTACGAGACGAGCACCGCAAGGATCCGGGGAAGGAAGCGCTCGAAGAATCGGACGAGGCCGTACAGGCCGGCGGCGAGAAGGATCGCGAGGAAGATGAGGATCAGCAGGAGTCGCAGCTGGTAGAGGAGGAAGGAGGCGAGCACCACGCCGACCACAACCAGGCTGACTCGGAACGTGATGCCGGCCACGCTGCGGGGCTCCTCCGGCTCGATGACGACGAGCGGTGCGGACGGCCGCGGTGCCGTGGTCAACCGCCCGACGGTCCCGCGCCACAGGGCGCGCGGCACGCCGGCAAGCGCAGAGAGGATCCGATTCAACATGCGGCCGCCATTCTGCACGGTTCCGCAAGGGGCGAGCCGCTCAGGAGCCGCGTGAGACCCCGTAGACCTCCGAGCGCGGGAGCCGCGCAGCCTCGTCCTCGGGCCGCACACGCTCAGTGGCTGGGCGCAGAGCCACCGGCTGATCGGCCGGCGAGCCCCCCTGGCGAGCGACGAGCCAGCGAAGCCCCACAGCGGTCAGCGTGGCCCCGCCCGCGGTGCCTGGTTCGATGAAGGGCACGACGACCATCCGACGCTGACCGAGCCGCTCGATCGCGAGCTGCACCTCGAACGGATCGACGCCGAGCTCCGCGGCGAGCGGCAGGAGGTCCACTGTCCGGTTCGGCTTCTGGAGGAGCGTGCGAAGGATGGCGGCGTCGAGCTCGATGGAGCTGACACCTTTCCCCGTGCCCGTGACGGTCGCAGCCGCCGCTGCTGCGGCCCCGGGCTCCGGCAAGACGGTCGTATCGGGGTCCGCCTGCTCGTTGGGTCGGGACCGGGTCGGCTTGGGGCTCATCGGACGACAGGATAGCAAGCGAGACGTAGACTGCGGCGGCCATGCCCGAGCTGGACCCGTACGCGACCCTTGGAGTGCCCCGTACCGCGACTCGTGAGGAGATCGCGCGAGCCTACCGGCAGCTGGCGAAGCGCCACCATCCCGACGTGACCGCGACGCCCAGTCCCACCATGGCCCGCATCAACGAGGCGTGGAGCATCCTGTCCTCGCCGGCCCGCCGGGCGCGGTGGGACACCGCGCATGCCATCGTCCTGCCGCCCACGTGGGTTGCCACGCCGCGCACGCCCGCGCGCACCTCGCCAAGGACCTCGACGCGTCCCCCGCCCGCCGCGGCGGGTCCCCCATCCGTGCGTGACTCCCCGTGGTTCGCCGCGGCCGCGGTCGGCGGCGTCACTGTGGCCTTGCTCGTCGCGATGTTCGTCATCAACGCCGTGGCGGCCTCCATTCCTCGGCCGAACGAGCCGTTCGGCGGTGCGCGCAGCTTCACCACCGATGGACTCACCCTCTCGTATCCGGAGGGGTGGAGCATCTACCCCGGTGAGGACGATCGCCCGGCGCGCGGGGAGGAGGGGCACGCGGTCGTCGCGCAGCTGGCGTCCGGCGCGATCGCGCCTGAGAATCGGTGCGTCTCCTTCATCCTGCCATGCTTCGGGCAGCGGCCGTCACTCGGGACCGGCCAGATCGTGGTCCTGATCACCGAGTGGCGGGGCGGCACTCCGCCCCTCGAGGTGCTCGACGCGGGTCCCCGGGTCGGGGGCGCTCCGGCGGCCTTCCGCTCGGAGCGGTTCCGGCCGATCGCGACGTTCCTCTGGCAGATCAGCCCGCCCGACTACCCCAACCGGTGGTTCGAGGTCGTGGCCCACGCGGGCGGCGGCAACGAGGCCCAGGATGCGGCCGAAGTGCTGCTCAGCGAGCTGCTCGGCACGATCGAGTTCACCGAATGACCGCGAGCGCCGGCTGGCGCGTCGCAACTATGCGAGGCGCTCCTCGGCTGCGGCCCGAAGCTCGACGCCAACGGGCACCCCGGCCGCGCGGCGGACCGCCTCCCCGAGCCGCTCGTCCCAGGTGACCCGGCCCGGCAGGCGCACGGACCGAACCGCCCCCGCGACGGAGAGGTTCAGGACCACGGGCAGATGTCCGGGACGAAGGTCAAGCGCGCTCTTCACCGCCTCGATTGCGCCGAGCAGCCGGTCCGTGGGCACGTCCTCGCCGATCGAGACTTCCACCAGCGCGGCCCCGCTCACCGCAGCTGCCTGAATAGGCACCGCGTCCCGCGGTGCCGGCGGGTCCTCGCCCGGACCAGGCGCACCCATCGAGGATGACACCTGCTCCGCGAGGTCACTCGGCTGGGCCTCGACCACCGAGACGGCTGCGGGGGGCAGCGGCTGGACCGGAATCGGCTCCCGTCCGCCACCGACCGCGGGCCCATTGGCGCCAGTCGCCCAGACGCCCTGCACCCGCTCCGAGCCGCCCCGTTCCCCGCGCCGACCGGTGCGCGCGGCGAGCAGCCGATCCCGCTCTGCCGCGAAGGCGATCGGTCCCATGCGGACCGCGTCGTCCCACTGGTGGACTGCCTCGCACAGGATCTGGGAGGCCTCGTCGCGACGGTCGATCCGGCCGGTGACGAGGACGACGGAATCATCGGCCCACGACTGCGCGGTCTGTTCGAAAACCTTCGGGAAGACCACCACCTCGACGGAGCCCTGCAGGTCCTCCAGCGTCGCCACCAGCATCGTGGAGCCGGCGCGGGTCACCACCCGCCGCGACGAGAGGATGATGCCGCCGAGCGTCACCTTCGACTGCTCGTCCTCCTCGGCGAGGTCGCCGACGAACGCGGTGACGTAGTCGGGGAGGTCCGCCGCGATGTCACCCAGCGGGTGCTCCGACAGGTACAGGCCGATGAGCTCCTTCTCCCAGCGCAACCGCTCGCGCCGCGGGATCTCCTCGCCGCCCTCGAGGAACGTGCTCCCAGACTCGGTCGGCAGCGCGAACATGTCGAACAGCGTGGACTGGCCGGCGGCGACGTCACGCTGGTGCCGCTGCCCATTCTCGAGCGCCGGATCGAGCGCCGCGAGCAGCGCCCCGGCCGTGCCGAGCGACGCCATGGCGTTCGACTTGATGAGCGACTCCAAAACTCGCTTGTTCACCGTGCGCAGGTCCACCCGCCGGCACAGGTCGTCCAATGAGCGGAAGGGGCCCGAATCGTCGCCGGACGCGCGCGCCGCCGCGATGGCCTCGATCGCCCCCTCGCCCACGTTCTTGATCGCCGCCATGCCGAAGCGAATGGCCTCGGGCGCACCGGACGCATCGGTCTCGACGCTGAACGGCGCCAGCGACTTCTGCACGTCCGGCGGACGGACCTCGATCCCGAGCCGCCGGCACTCGGCGATCACGGCGGCGACCTTCTCGGCGCGTCCCGAGAACCCATTGAGCACGGCTGTCATGAACTCGATCGGGTAGTTCGCCTTGAGGTAGGCAGTCTGGTAGGCAATGAGCCCGTAGCAGGTGGCGTGGGCCTTGTTGAAGCCGTATCGGGCGAAGGGCTCGAACTCGTGGAAGACCTTGTCGACGATCTGGGGCGGGATGCCCTTCTTCTTCGCGCCGGCCTTGAACTTCGCCTCGTGCTGTCGAAGGACGTCCTCCTTCTTCTTGCGGATGGCGTAGCAGAGGTTGTCCGCCTCGGGCCCCGTGTAGTCGGCCATCGCGATGGCCGCGGTCATGATGTCCTCCTGGTACACGAAGATCCCGTAGGTGTCGCGCAGCGCCGGTTCGAGCGAGTCGTGGAGATAGGAGACGGCCTCCGTGCCGTGCTTGCGCCGGATGTACGCCGGGATGTTGGCCATCGGCCCCGGACGGAAGAGGGCGACCATGGCGGCGAGATCGCGAACCTCGGTGGGCTTGAGCTCCTTCACGTACCGGCGCATGCCGGACGACTCCAGCTGGAACACGCCGGTCGTCTCGCCCGTCCCGAGCAGCTCGAACGTCCTCGCGTCGTCCAGCGGGAGCGTGTCGACGTCGAGCCGGATGCCGCGGTGCTTCTCCACAAGGTCAACGGCATCGGCCAGGATGGTGAGGTTGATGAGGCCCAGGAAGTCGAACTTCAGCAGGCCGAGCGCCTCACAGGCGTGCATCTCGAACTGGGTCATCGTGGTCCTGCCGTCGGTCGCGCGCTGAAGCGGCATGATCTCGGTGAGCGGCTCGCGCGAGATCACGATGCCAGCGGCGTGGGTCGAGGCATGGCGCGACACGCCTTCGAGCTGCTTCGCGATGCCGATGAGCTTCTCGACCCGGTCGTCTCCAGCCATTAGCTCGCGCAACGGCGGCGACGTCTCCACGGCACGATCCAGCGAGATGTTGAGCTCGTTCGGCACCGCCTTCGCCACCCGATCCGCCTCCGCGTACGTCAGCCCCATCGCGCGTCCCACGTCACGGATGGCGGCCTTCGCCCCCAACGTCCCGAAGGTGATGATCTGCGCGACTCGATCGCTGCCGTACTTGCGCGTGACGTAGTCGATGACCTCGTCGCGCCGCGAGTCCTGGAAGTCGATGTCGATGTCCGGCATCGTCACCCGATCCGGGTTGAGGAACCGCTCGAACGGGAGTCCGTACGCCAGCGGGTCCACCGGAGTGATGCCGAGGCTGTACGTGACGATGGACCCCGGGGCCGAACCACGGCAGGTGATCATGATCCCCTGCTCCCGCGCGAACCGGGTGAAGTCGGCCACGATGAGAAAGTACGCGCTGTACCCCATCCGGTCGATGATCCCGAGCTCGTAGTCGAGCCGATGCCGGACCGCATCGGTCACCGTGCCGTAGCGGTCCACAAGGCCGCGCTCGCACTCCTTGCGGAGCCACGACGCTTCGGTCTCGCCCGCGGGAACCTCGAAATGTGGGAGGCGCAATCCCTCGTAGTCCAGGTTGACTTCGCACTGCTCGGCGATCCGCAGGGTGTTGTCCATCGCGTCGGGCAGCTCGCCGTTGAACAAGCGGCGCATCTGGGCCGCTGACTTCAGATAGAACTCGTTGTTCTCGAACCGCATCCGGCCAGGCGTGTCGACGTTCGATGCCGTCTGGATGCAGACCAGCAGGTCGTGGGCCTCGTACTGGTCGGGCGAGGTGTAGTGCGTGTCGTTCGTCGCGACGAGCGGAATGTTCTGGCGTCTCGCGAGCTCCACGAGCTGGGGATGCAGACGGTTCTGCTCGCCGATCCCGTGCTCCTGCACCTCGACGAAGAAATTCCCGTCGCCCAGGATGTCGCGGTACTCCATGGCGGCCCTCGCGGCGCCGGCCTCATCGCCCTGGCCGAGCCGCTTCAGCACCTCGCCACCCAGGCACGCGGATGTGCCGATCAGCCCCTCGCTGTGCTTCGCGAGCAGCTCCTTGTCGAACCGAGGCTTGTAGTAGTAGCCGTCGAGGTGGGACGCAGTCGTGAGCGCCAGGAGGTTCCGGTAGCCGACGTCGTTCTTGGCCAGCAGGATCATGTGGTGGTAGTCGGCGTCCTGCTTGCCCTCCTTCTGCGTCATGCCGCGAGGACTGACGTACGCCTCCAGCCCGATGATCGGCTTGATGCCCGCCTTCTTTGCGGCCGCGTAGAACGGGATGACGCCGTACATGCTCCCGTGGTCCGTCAGCGCCACGGCCGGCATCCCCTGGTCGGCCACTCGCTTCGTCATCTCGCCGATGCGGCTCAGGCCGTCGAGGAGGCTGAACTCCGAGTGGACGTGGAGGTGGACGAAGTCGCCGTTCGGGCTCGAATCTGGGGCTCGCAGGGTCACCACACGATGTTGCCAGAGTCGACGTCTCCCGGTCGGCAGGCTGACGCCAGGACGGCCAGCGACGAAGGTCCTCTTTGGAGCCTCGTTGGACGGTCGGCTGTAGCGCTAGACGCGTCGCTCAGGCCTTTGCGGAGGCCGCGAGCGACGTACCCAGCGCTCCAATAGCCGGCCCGGCTGGGCACGGTCGAGCCCACCTGGAGCGCCGGTCGCTGGTGGTCTACTCGGCGCCGCCGTCGCGGGCGCGCGGCGCCATCTCCATCGATGAGTACGGCGTGAAGAGCGCAGGGACGTCGCTGCCGGCCAGGTTCGCTCGGAGCTCGGGACTGGCGGCGCCGAGCACTTCCCCGTGAACGACATCCACGATCGACAGGATCGGGCCGAACAGGTCGGCGAGGTTCGCGGCGTGCGCGATGAGAGCCTGCGAGTCGCGATACCGCTCGACGATGACGCACTCGGACTCGTCGTCGTTGAAGTAGGTGTCGTATGCGAGCGTTCCCGGGTCCTTCGTCTTCACGATCTCCATGGCCTGAGCCGAGAGGCGCTTGAACTCGCCGACTTTCCCCTCGTGGAACCTGAACCGTGCGATGCCCAGAATCTCAGTCACCCGTACGGCCTCCTGCTTCCCGAGATATGCAGCGTACTGTGGTCACGTCCTTGAGACTGCTCCCGGTGGCCAAAGATATCGGTCTGGAGCCCGCGGGGTGAGTGCAGCGGCGATCCAGCCACCGACGACAGGAGGACGGAAGATGAAACTGCTCGGCATCGTGTGGGCTGGCGTCCAGACGAGAGACTTCGACAACATGGCGGCGTTCATGGAGCGGCTCATCGGCGCTGCGGCCCCGCGCCAGGAGGCCGGCTTCCGGCTGTGGAGCTTCCCGGACGGCGACATCCTGGAGCTGTACGCGGACGGCGGCAAGCCGACGTTCGGGACGGCCCCGGTCGTGGGCTTTCGCGTCGACGACCTCGCGGAGGGCCGCGCGCGGCTCGAGGAGCTCGGCGCGGAGATCGTTGGTGGGTACGGGCCGAACGAGGACGGCTACGCGAGCGTGCATTTCAAAGCTCCGGACGGAAACGTCTACGAGCTGACGTACGACCCGGACCACGAACGTCGGGCGCTGGACGGCGCAGGCGTTTCCGTCTCGGACGACTGATGCGCTGCCCGTGACGCTCATGTACCGCCGCAGCATCGCCGGGGCACTCGCGGTCTTCACAATGACAGCCACCGCATGTGCTGGCGCCGCCGTGCCAACGCCATCCACGTCGAGTGCGCCCCAGACGACCCCGCTGGGACCGTTTCCAAGCGCGCTGGCCTCCGGGCTGGAGGTCGAGACAGACGTGGCTTACACGGCCGAGACTGACTGTGGCGGCACGCCGTGCACCGTGCCCGGAGACGTGCTCGCGCCTGCGTCCGGGCAAGACCTTCCGACGGTCGTGATGCTGGGCGGCGGGTCCACGCCATTCGCCGAGCGCCGATACCAGGCGGGTCTCGCCGCAGAGCTGGCCGGGCGCGGTGCCGTGGTGTTCCTGATGTCCTACCGATCCGCCGTCACGGGCAACTACGACTCGGACAGCGCCAGCGATGCCCGCTGCGCAGTGGTCTATGCGCGCGCCAACACGGCGGCCTACGGTGGCGATCCGGACCGCGTCGTCATTGTCGGCCACTCGCAGGGCGGCCTCATCGGGCTCGAGGTCGCCTTGGCAGCCGACGAAGAGCTCGAAGCGTGCGCCGCCGAGGGGAACTCGCGGCCCGACGGAGTCATTGGCCTGGGTGCTCCCGGTCCGCGACTCGCGGTCGCGGTGCCGAACGCTCCGCCCGTGTGGCTCTTCGCCGGTGCGGACGACGGTGATGCCGAGGCCGCCGCGAAACGCCTGCGGGACCGCGGCGTGCGGGCCGAGGCGCAGGAACTGCCTGGCGTCACCCACGAAGGCATCACCGACCCGGCCGCCGCACCAGAGGTCGTCGATTTCATCATGGAGGCGCTCGGTTCGATCTAGCCCTTCACGACGCGGTACTTGAGATGCACGACCCCTGGCGCCTCCACCGTGCGGACCGGCTCGAGCTGCACGCCGGACGCGACATCTTCGAACAGGCGTGCACCGCCGCCGAGGAGGATGGGGACGACGTGGAGCTCTAGCTCGTCGACCAGCCTCGCCGCCAAGTACTGGTTGATCGTCTTCGCGCCGCCGCCGATGAAGACATCCTTTTGGCCGGCTGCCTCCCGGGCTCGTTGGAGCGCGGACTCGATGCCATCGGTGACGAAGGTGAAGGTCGTGTCTGCCAATGTGAGCGGCTCCCGCTCGTGGTGCGTGAGGACGAAGACCGGCTTGTGGAACGGCGGGCTCTCGCCCCACCAGCCGGGCCACGGACTGTCGCCCCACTCCCCTCGTTCCGGCGGGCCGAACTTGCCGCGACCCATGATCTCCGCTCCGACGCGGGAGAACGCCTCCTCCACGACGGGTGTGCTGGCGTCCTCCTCGCCACCGTCCATGCCGGCGCGCCGGCGCCACGCTTCGAGCGGGATCATCCAGTCGTGAAGCCGATCCCCGTTCTCCCCGAGCGGGTGCTCCATGCTCTGATTCCGGCCCGCGACGTAGCCGTCCAGCGACGTCGAGATGTGCACACGTACCTTGCCCATGTCCGATAGACCAGGATCTGCCCGGAAACTCATCGGCTCAGCCGGCCTCGTCTGACTCCGGCGTCGGCGCGCCGTCGGGCCACGCGGCGATGCAGACCTTGTTTCCGGACCGGTCTGCGAGGATCCAGGCCCCCGGTGCAGCCGAGTCGTCCACGACCCGCCCGCCGGCCGCCACGGCAGCATGCATGCGCGCTTCGGCATCTTCGCGCGCCACCGATACGTCGACGTGCATGGCGTGACGCAGCGGCTTGCCCGGGTCGAGGTCCTGCATCCAGACGGTGGAGCCCTGACCGAGCGGGTCGATGCAGTTGTCCTCGTGGAGTGGCGCGTATCCCAGCGCTGCACGCCAGAACCCGAGGTCGATCGCGTCGGGCTTCGCGGCCACCGCCAGCTGGATCTCCTGGACGGCACCCCGATCCGGCGTGGCACCGAGGTCCCGTGCGACGGCCGAGATTTCGCGCGCCACGTCGACGTGCTTGGCCTCGGTGCCCCACATCTCCCGGGTGAGCTTCACCGTGAGGCGGTCAGCGGCGGCCGTCAGCAGCGTCCGCTGTTCGAGCCCGCTCACATCCGCCACCGCTGCAGCCAGTCGTGCAGCCTCCGCCAGGGACCCGACCCTGAAGACGGCCGTTGGACCACCGTGAAGGATCACCCAGTCCTCGAGTCCATCGGCCGAGAGAAAGTCCCGCCAGCCCTGTTCGCTCATGCCCTCACAGTAGTCCGTGATGGCGGCAGTATCTGTCAACTTTTCGGCCCAGACGGTCACCCTCGTGCCCGGGGGAAGCGAACCGTCGGCACCGTTGGAAGCCATGAGGCCGCTTGACCTATATCGGTGACGGATATAGCATAGCTCCGTCGCGGATCTAGTTGTTGCGGAGACACGGTGAAGAACAAGTCGGGCTCGCCACTCACGCCGGCCGTGCTGCACATCCTGCTCGCCCTCTCCACCGAGGAGCGGCACGGCTACGGAATCATGAAGCAGGTCGAGCGGGAGTCACACGGGAAGGTGAAGATGGGGCCCGGCACGCTGTACGGATCGCTGGGACGGATGATGGAAGCTGGTCTCATCCGCGAAGGCGACCGCAGGGTCGACCCCGCGATGGACGACGAGCGGCGCATCTACTACACCCTCACGGGCCTCGGGCAGAAGGCCCTGGATGCGGAGCTTGACCGCTACCGCGAGGTCGTGGCCGTCGCGACCGAGAAGCGCCTTACCCACAACGCGTTCCCCCATGGCGTCTGACCGATCGATCCGCCGCTATCGGCGCTGGTACGCGACGCTGCTTCGGCTCTACCCGAGGCCATACCAGGACCGGTTCGGTGAGCCGATGGTGCAGACCTTCACCGACCTCGCCCGCGAGCGCCGGGACGCGAACGGCGACCTCCACGGTTTTGCCGTCGGGACCTTCGCGGAAACCGCGGCGGGAATCATCAGGGAGAACGCGACGCACATGATCGTCGAGAACAGGAACTACCTTCGCTGGGTCCTCATCACGGCGGCAGTCCTCGCCGTGCCCCTGTTGCTGATGGTGTTCCGCATCGGCGTCCCCGACCCGGGCAGCGGCACGGACGGCGTGGACTGGGGGCCGATGGACTTCGCGATCGTCGGCATCCTCGTCCTCGGGAGCGGCCTGCTGTACGAGTACGCCACCAGGCGGGCGAGGAACCTCGAGCACCGGGCGGCGGTCGCCATCGCTGCCGCCGCAGGACTGTTCCTCGTCTGGGCCAACCTCGCGGTCGGAATGATGGACGTTGAGCCCGCGAATCTCATGTACGTCCTCGTGCTGGCCGTCGCTCTCATCGGCGCGGCGATCGCCCGCTTCGAGCCGCGCGAGGCATCGATCGCGATGTTCGTGACGGCGGCGGCACACGCCACCGTGGCCGCCATCGGCGTGGTCGCGGCTCTCGGCCCGGAGCTTCGAGCCGACGCATTTCTCGTCGCGGCGTGGGTCGCTTCCGCCCTCCTGTTCCGCCAGGCGAGCATCGCTCCATCACCAACCCGGTAACGAAGAGGGGTATCCGTTCTCATGCAGCCTTCCATCACCAGACCGGCTCCGTCACCGCAGCGACCGGGGATCGTCGCCGCGGGGGCGATCCTCGCGGCCATCGCCGGCGTCGTCGTCATCCTCGGTGTCCTTGCCGGCGCGTTCGTCATCCATGGCGTCGATAGCCTCGACGCCGGCGACGCGCTCATCGTCACGCCGGGGCTCGTGCTCGCCGGCATGTACCTGGCCTTGGCCCACGGTGCGTGGACGCTCAAGCGGTGGGCATGGACGCTCGGTGTGGTCGCCGCCGTGGCCACCATCCTGTACACGGCTGTGATCCTCGTCGCACAGTGGGGCGAGCTGATGCGTGACGCCCCGGCCCTTGCCTGGATGGGCGTACTG
>JASLBU010000178.1 GCA_030146365.1 Candidatus Limnocylindria bacterium
GGTCCGGCGCGGTCATCGGTCCTCCGGGCGACGACCGTGGTGGTCCGGCCAGATGCTGATGTGGTCCGACTCCAGGTGGACCCGGACGCGTCCCTCCAGGCCAAGCGCCTCGACGTGCGCGCGGGGCAGCTGCAGCCGGCCTGCCCTGTCGAGGACTGCGAACTCCTCGGCGATCATCTCGTGCTCACCCTGGTCGGTCGTCGACGAGCGGCGCAGGGTCTCGGACGACGTCCTGCCGTCGCGGATGGCGACCGTTCGCTGGACCTGCTCCGAGACCAGCGGGTCGTGGGTGACGATCACGACCGTGGTGCCGAGCTCACCGTTGAGCCCTCGCATGAGATCGAAGATCTCGGCGCTCGTCGCGGTGTCGAGCTCGCCTGTCGGCTCGTCGGCGAGCAGCACGTCCGGCTGGTTCGCCAGCGCGACCGCGATGGCGACCCGCTGCTGTTCCCCGCCGGAGAGGCGCTCGGGCCGGTGGTCGGCGCGATCGCGCAGTCCGACCAGCTGGAGCAGCTCGAGGGCGCGCCCGCGGTCCCCGGCGCCGTTGAGGATCATCGGCAGCTCGACGTTCTCGACCGCGGACAGGTACGGGAGAAGGTTGCGGGCCGTCTGCTGCCACACGAAGCCGATGGTCTGACGCCGGTAGCGGGTCCGCTCTCGGCGCCCCATGGCGACCAGGTCGTGCCCGGCGACCGTGGCGCGACCGGCGGAGGGGGTGTCGAGGCCGCCGAGGATGGAGAGCAGGGTCGACTTGCCGGAGCCGGACGCACCGACGATGGCGATCATCTCGCCCGCGTTGACGAGCAGGTCCAGGCCCTGCAGCGCGACGACCTCGAGGTCCGCGACCTTGTAGATCTTCACGAGGTTGTCGCAGACGATCAGTGCGCCCTCGCCGAAGCGCTGCCGCGCCCGCGACGCCGGGGCCGGCTCGTCCGGTGCCTCCGCCCACGCGGCGGCGCTCGGCGCCGGAGCTGCGCGCGGCAGATCCACGATCTCCCTGCCCGCGCCGCCCGTTCGGTCTCGCACCTCGCCATTGTCCCCGCTCATTCGATGCCCTCGCGCACCGCTCGGGCGGGGTCGGCCCTGCGCTGCGCCCAGGCTGCCACGCCGATCCCGATCGCGACGACGACGGCAAGCACCGCGACGAGCACGCCCAGCTGACCGAGGTCGACAGTGAGCGCCGGTACGGCGACACTGCCCACGAACGTGGCGAGGCCCAGCCCAGGCAGCAGGATCGCCGCCACGCCGATGCCGAGCCCGAGGCCCGCCGCCACCGCCACGAGGACGGGCGGCACGTGCTCGAGCACCGTCACCGCGAGGATCTGACCCCGGCCAAGGCCCAGCGTGCGGAGGTGCGCCGTCTCGCGCGCCCGGGCGGTGCCCGCCATGAGCAGCGAGATGATCACCGCAAGGCCGGCGTACAGCACCGCGGCGCCCAGTGCGATCGCAAAGCCGGACTCCACCGCCTTCACCAGCGGTGCCGCTCGCAGTGAGTCGAGCTCCTCGGCCCGGCTGAGGAGGCTGACTCCCGACCCGGCGGCCCTCGCGGCGGCACGCAGCTCGTCGGCGGCGGCATCCGGAGCGCGCACGAACAGGCTGGTCGTCGGAAGCGGGCGATCCCGCAGGGCGGCCGACAGGACCTGCCGCGGGACGGCGATGAACTCGCGGCCGGGTTCGATCGTCGGAAGCTGCGAGCGCACCTCCACGACCTCGAACGTCGCGAACCGGGACCGCACCGTGAGCTGGAACGTATCGCCGACCTCCAGCGGCGTGGTGCTCGTCTGGCGCAGGCGGCTCGAGACCACCGCCGGGACCGGGTTCGCCGAGGTCCCGGGCTCCGCGCCGGCGTCGCGGCGGAGCGCGGGCGGCAACGAGCCTGCAAGCGGCGTCCCGGACGTCACCTCGTCGTACTCCGTTGCGTCGATGGCGATCAGCGCGACCCGCGCCCCGGACGCGATGCCGACCGTGGCGTCGGCCTCGTGGACGCCGGCCACCGCCTCCACTCCGTCGATGGCCGTCAGGTCGAGCGACTCGGGCAACCGGTCGCGCGAAACGACCCGATGCGCGGCGCCGACCTCCTGCCACGAGGAGTCGACCTGGCCGCGGTCGATGGTCGCCAGCATCGCCGAGCTGAAGGTGCCGATCGCCACCGTCAACAGCAGGACGACGAGCGGGAGGCTGCCACCCCCGGCTTGGCGCTCCGCCCGCCGCAGCCCCAACGAGGGCACGAGGCCTCGGACCCCGCCGGCGACGAGCCCGGCGGCGCGCACCGGGTAGGGGTAGAGGCGTATGACGACCAGCGCGACCGCCACCCCGACGAGGGCCGGGACGGCGGCAAGGAACGGGTCCACGCCGGCGAGGTCGCCTGCCGCACTGCCGCCGACCAGCCCTCGCTGGCGCAGCAGCACGACGCCCCCGACGGCGAGGACCACGACGAGCGCCTCGAACGCCAGCCGCCGCGGGCTCGCGCGGAGGGCGGGTGGGGCCTCCCGCTCGAGGCCGCGGAGGGACGCGAGGGTGGTGGGCAGCGAGGTCGCCACGACGACGATCACCGTTCCGAGCGCCACCAGGCCGGCGGCCGCGAACGACAGGGGGGACGAGCGTCCCTCGACGACCTGCGTGGCGGCCAGCGCCCCGACCCCCGCGGGCACGCCGGTGAGCAGGATGCCCTCGGCCAGGTGCGAGAGGGTGAGCTGGGCCGAGGACCCCCCACGCCCGCGGATGAGGACCAGCGCACGGCGCCGTCGGCGGACGCCCAGCAGTGCGAGCATCCCGATGGCTGTGAGCGCGACCGCTGCCGGGCCGATCGCCGCCATTGCGAGAATCGCCTCGGCGCTCCGCCGTTCCGCCAGGAAGCTGGCGAGAAGGTCCGGAAGGGCAGTCTGCAGGGTGGTCCGCGTGGGGTCGGGCGACGTGGCGAACGTGGCGTAGTCGCTCTCCATGCGCCGCAGATCGGACACCAGCCCGTCGAGCCGGCCCGCGTCCAGCCGATCCGGGTCCACCTGGAAGCGGAATGCATACCGCAGGGGGTAGCTGAACTGCAGGAGACCGGCATACGCATCGGGGGAGAGGAGGGCCGTGGCATGCACCTCCACGATGTCGAGGCCCACCGGGATCATGGTCGGTTGGTCGAGTGCGTAATCGCCGAGCCAGTAGTCCCCGTCGGGTTCGGCAAGCTCGTACAGCCCGACGACGTCGATCGCGGCCTGCTGGGTGACGCCGAACGGCCCCACGAGCGGATCGTCCGGGTTGGTGACGAGGAACAGCCGGTCGCCGACGTCGACGCCGAGCTCCGTCGCCGTGCGGGTGGAGAGCATCGCCTCGAACAGGCGCGCCTGGCCGGGGGTGTCCGGGGGAACGGAGCTCGGCGGTGGTGGCGGTGCGTCGATCGTGCTCGACTCCCCTGTCGGCTCCCGGCCCTCGACCAGCCGGATCTGGTCCGCGGCGACGTCCTGGACGCGGAGCGACAGGAAGCCCGGCCGGATCGGACGGGAGTCGGGCACGACCCACTCCACGGACTCCGCGTGCATCGATGCGACGCCGAACGTGGCGCGCAGGGAGGCGGGCAGCCGGTTCTCGATCTGGTCCGAGACAGCGGCCACGGGTCCGATCCCCTCCTCCGCCACCGCCTCGATACGGGTGATGCGGCCGAACTGGAGGTTCCGCTCGACCGGCGCGGCTTCGCGCAGCTCGTGGCGGAGCCCCGCATCGGCCGCGCGGTTGAGCAGTCGAGGGGCGGACGCGGCGAGCAGTGCCGTGGCGGCCACCAAGGCGATCAGGAGCACGGAAGGCACCGGGTCCTGCCGCAGACGCGCGACCAGCAGGCGGATGGCGGTCACGTCCTCACTCCCCGCCCGCTCGCAGCACGCCGCTCACCCTGACCCGGCCGAGCAGGTTGCCGATGACGAGCACGGTCACGCCCAACGCGCCGATCGCGACGACGTAGAGCACTCCGTAGATGCCCCACGGGATGACCACCTCGACCGGGGGCACGGCAACCGTCGCCGCCTGGGTCAGCGTGACGTAGGGGAGGACGACCCAGGCGAGGATCAGCCCCAGCGCCGTGCCCGAGACGAGGCCGACCAGCAGGAGGAACGCGTTCTCCATGCTGATCCAGGCCGACAGCTGGCGATGGGAGAGGCCGATGGCCTGGAGCAGCGCGAACTCGCCGAGCCGCTCGCGGGCAGATACGGTCGCACTCACGATGAACCCGATGCTCGCGAACACGACGGCCGCCAGGGCACCCAGCGCCAGCGCGCCGATCAGCCCGAGCGCCACCGGATCGCTCAGCAGGTCCCGGCGCAGCTCGTCGGCGGCGAGGACCGAGGTTGCGGAATACGGGCTCATGCGCAGCCGCTCGGCGACGGCGCCGCTGCTCCCCTCTCTGGTCGCCAGCCACCATTCGGATGCGGTGAGCTCGTCCCCGGCCACCGCATCCGCGATGGACAGCGCGCCGATGTCGACCACCACGAACGGCTGGGCCGGGTCGACCGACGGGAACCCACGCAACGTGCCGACGACCTCGTACGCGCGCCGCCGGGTCAGCTCGCCGAGCTCGAGGACGTCACCGACCCTGGCGCCGGTCGCGGCGAGGTAGCTCTCCGATACGAGCGCGCGCACCGGAGCGCCGGCCGGTGGCCCGGGGCCAACGAACAGCTCGCGGACCGTCGAGGAGGCGGCCCCGAAGCCCGGCAGCGGCTCCGCCTCGGTGAAATCGATCGCCTCCAGGCCAGCGAGGTCCACCGGCTCGGTTCCGTCCTCGCCGGCAGCCGCCAGCGAATCCAGCGTCATCGTGCCGACACCGAGCGAGCCTTCCGGGATCTCCATGCGGAAGACCACGCCGAGCAGCTCGAGAGGGTATGCGGGTCGGGCGGTCGCCTCGCCGACGGCCGTCGCCAGGTCCACCTCGACCGATTGGGCACCGAGCCCTACCGCGATCCGTGGGGCGGCCACGTGGTGGACCAGCCCGTCGGCGTCGCGCACGAGCACGGCTGGTTGGATGCCGCGCAGACCCGGCTCGAAGGTGACGCTCTCGTCGTCCACGATCAGCGGCTCGAGCTCGGCGGTCACGTCCAGCGCGAACGACCTCGGCTCGCCGTGCACCGCAATCCCGACCTCAGGGCGGCCGCTGCCGGTCAGCGCGGCGAGCAGATCGCCGAGCGGCCGGTCGGCGAGATCGGGGCGGAACTGCACGAGCCCGGCGGCCCGTGCCGCGTCGACCCCCAGGATGGACCCGCGCCCGGAGCGGCCGGCGTCGAACCGATCGAGCGACACCGGCACGGCATCCTCGACGCCGTCGACCGCCCGATACGCGGAGCCAAGCGACCAGCCGGGCAGGTCCGGGAAATCGCTCACCTCGATGCGGACGTCGCCGCCCGCCCGGTACGTCGCCTGGTCGGCCTGGGATCGCGTCCAGGTGCTCGCATAGGCGCCGGCGAAGGTGCCGAGCGCGGCCGCGAGCATCAGGAGAAGCGCCGAGCGGGTGTAGCGGAGCGGCCGGCGGGAGAGCTGGCGTGCGCCGAGCGGCGCGACGAGGCCGCGCCGGCGAGCCATCACCCGCTCGGCCACCTCCGCCGCCAGCGGCACGATGCGCAGCGCCAGGATCGACCCAGCCAGGAGGCCGATGGCGGGCGCGGCGACGAGCAGCGGGTCCAGCCCCACCGACCCGCGGACCGTCTGGGTCAACGGCGCTCCGTACGCCCGCAGCTGCCACAGCCCCACTCCCGCCAGGACGACGAGGGCGAGGTCGAGCCCCAGGCGCTGTGCGAGGGTCCGGTTCCCCTGCCGCGAGATCGTCTGCCGCACGGCCGCCAGTCCGCGACCCGCCCCCAAGGCCGGCAGCACGATCCCGACGATCGCCGCCAGGCCCGCGCCCACGGCCGCGAACATCACCGTGGCGTCGACGCGTGGCTCGATCCGCACGCCGGCATCGGCCAGCGGACCCGCCACGTTGAGGAGCTCCAGTACCCCCATGGCCAGCCAGGGCGCCGCGATCACCGCAGGTGCCACGAGGATGAGGGCCTCCAGGAAGGAGAACAGCGCGACGTGCCGCACGCCCGCTCCACGCGATCGCAGGAGCGCAGTCTCCACCCGCCGCTGGTCCACGAGGAGGCCGGCAACGAGCAGCAGCGCGTACCCGGCGAGCACGGCGAACTGGATGGTGAGGACAATGACGCCGCTTCGGCTGACGAGGAGGGACCTGGCCGCCTGGGCCAGGATCGTGTCCAGCTCGGTGCTCACCTGGAAGAACGCCCGGTCGCCGAGGGCGTCGGTCAGGCGCCGCTCGAGAGCGGCGGTATCGGCCCGCACGCGGCCGGCGTCGTCCACGGTGAGCCGGTCGAAGTCGGGCAGCACGCGGTACTCCAGGGACACGTTGCCGGTCACGGTCCGCGTCAGCAGATCGTCCCGGCTGACCACGAAGGGGCCGTGGGTCACGAACGAGGACGCCTCGGTCCGGCCATCCAGCTCGAGCGGATCCGCGTTCCAGTACGGGTCATCCGCGTCCCGCGGGACCCAGATGCCCGCGACCCGGATGGCAAGCTCCCGGTCGGCGCCTCTCTGGCTGGTCACCTCGAGCTCGTCTCCGACGGCCAGGCCGAGCGCATCGGCGGTCGCCCGCGAGACGGCGGTCTCCATCGGCTCTGCTCCCGCCTCCGGCCATCCCCCGCTGTCCAGCTCCGCGTGGTCGGCGATGGCGGCGTAGGCCCCGAACACGGCGAGGCTCGTGACGGTCGGCGATGGCTGGTGGGGCAGCGCGTACGTTTCCGACTGCCCGATGGAGATGAGCTCGCCACCGGTCGCGCGCAGGATGCGGCCGGCCTGCGCCTCGATCGCGGCCTCCACCGTCTCCAGCTCGTCGGCGGCAGCGCGCATCTCGATGACGACGCTCGTGGCCGTCGGCGGCTGATCGGCGATGAGACGCCGCAGCCCGGTGAGCGCGACCGCGTCGCCGTACAGCACCCCGACCGCCACCAGCGTCGCGGCGCACACGATCACGAGCCACGTCGCGGCCACGATCAGCCAGTCGGCGAAGCTGCGCTGCACGACAACTCGGACCGGGGCCAGCGGCCCCGAGAGGATTCTGATCCGTCCCTCTCCTTTCCGATTGATATGCCCGCCGCGTCCCATCGGTTCAGGTCTCGCTGGCGACCGGACGGCTCGCTGCTCGGGCATTGTGGCCCGCGCCACTCGCGCCACAATGCGCCAGTGATCCTCCTCATCGGCGTCGCGATCGCCGTCTTCGTCGTCCCCGATGAGTGGACCATCCCGGTCATCGGCGTCGCTGCCGTGCTCGAGGTGACGGAGACCATCGTCACCTACCGGCTCTCCCACCGCTGGCGGCCGAGGGCCGGCGTCGAGGCGCTGATCGGCCAGGTGGGGCGAGCGACCGCCACCTGCCGGCCCGATGGACGGGTCCGCGTCGCGGGCGAGTCATGGCGGGCGCGGTGCGCGGCGGGGGCCGATCCGGGCGACCCGGTCCGCGTGGTGGGCCGCGACGGCCTGACGCTGCTCGTCGAGCCGGCCGAATGACGGCGCCGATCGCGGGGGGCTCCGTCGTCTGATCCTTCACCGATACGCGGCCGCCGAGATGGCGACTACGCAGTGCGGACGATCTTTGGCAACGGGACGGCCGGCCGCTCGGCCAGGGCGAGCTCGGCGACGGGGACAGGCCGGCCGAACTCGTAGCCCTGCACGGTGTCGCAACCGAATTCGCGAAGACGGACCGCGGTCAGAGCGTCCTCGACGCCCTCGGCCACGACCTCGAGGCCCAGACCGGAGGTCAGATCGATGATCGACCGCACGATGCGCTGGTCTCGCTCGCTCGACCGGAGTGCGCCGATGAACGATCGGTCGATCTTCACCTCGCTGAGCGGAAGCTCGCGGAGAAGACTCAACGACGAGTAGCCGGTCCCGAAGTCATCCAGTGAGACGCCCACGCCCATGTCGCGCAGGCGGCGCAACGACCGCAGCATGTCGGGCGAGGCCTGCGTCACGACGGTCTCGGTGAGCTCGATGCGGAGCATGCTTGCGTCGCGGAGCCTGCGGACTCGGTCGCTGAGCCAGCGCATGAACCGAGGGTCGGCGAGATTCGCTGCCGACAAGTTGACCGCGACCCTCAGCTCAGGTTCGTCGGAGCGCAGCGCGGTGATATCGGCCAGCGCTCGCTTCACCACCCACCGCGAGAGCGCATCGACCGCGCCCGTCTCTTCGGCGAGCGGCACAAATTCCATCGGCGCGAGGAGGCCGTCGACGGGGTGGTTCCAACGTACCAGCGCCTCGACGCCGGTGACGCGGCCGTCGCGCAGTCGGACCTGCGGTTGATAGTGCAGCGTGAGCTGTGACTCCTTGATCGCCGTGCGCAGCTCCTGCGCCCTGCGCCACCGAAGACGCGACTGGTCGCCACGCTCCGCGTCATAGAACCCGAGCGCCAGGCCCTGCCGCTTCGCCTCGTACATCGCCAGGTCGGCGGCTCGGACCAGGCTCTCCGCATCTCCCGCGTCGTCCGGGTAGATCGCGACGCCAACGTTCGCACGGATCTCCAACTGTCGGTCGAGGCCGTGCGTCGCGACCGCCGCACCCCTCGCCAGCGCCTGCGCGAGGCGCTGTGCCGCGGCGGCCGCCTCCGCGCGTGAGTCGATGCTCCGGAGGACGATGGCAAACTCGTCTCCCCCGAGCCGGGCGACCGTATCGCCATCACGCACGCACGCCGCCAGGCAGCGGCCGACGTGCCGCAGCACCTGATCGCCGGCCGCGTGTCCGAACCCGTCGTTGATGGTCTTGAACTCGACGAGGTCGACGTACAGGAGCGCCACGGACTCGTCAGCACTTGCTTCGGCGATTGCATTCGTAAGGCGTTGGTGGAGCAGCGCGCGGTTCCCGAGCCCGGTGAGGGAGTCGTGGAGCGCCATCTGACGCAGCTCCTGCGTCGCGATCTCGCGCTCGCTGACGTCGAGGGCAACCGTCAACGCGCCCTGGGCGCCGCCACCCGCGTATAGAGGCGAGGTGCGAATCTCCGCGTAGATCCGAGTCCCGTCCTTGCGTCGGTCACGGACGACCCCCTCCCACCGCTCCCCGTCACGGAGAACCGTCGCGCGGATCTGCTCGGACAGCTCGGGAGAGTCGGCAATGAGCTGGCGGATGGGTAGTCCGTCCGCCTCCTCAGCGGTCCACCCGTACATCCGCTCAGCGCCTCGGCTCCAGTACCTGACCCGGTCGTCGCCATCGGTCATGAAGATGCCGCTGTGGACCTCGTCGAGGAGCTGGTGCTGGAGGTGGTTGTTGCGGATGAATCGGCGCGTCATGAAGGCGGCCACCAGCAGGGCCACCGCACTGAATGTCAGAAGGCCAAGGAGCACCGCTTGGCCGACGCCCACCGTCGCGCCGAACTCTCCGAGGCGGTTGGCTGCACCGGCACGGACCTGCTCAATTGCGGTCGCCATGTGGCGCTCGAGCCGCGCATAGAGCGGTGCCCCGGCCCGAAAGTACTCGGCCGTTGCGAGTTCGATGTGGTCGTCACGCGCGTACGACATCGCCCGGTTGAGGGAGTTGCGGTACTGGCCCCAGGCACTCACATACTCGTTGAACGCATCGGTGGCGCGTTCCGGAAGCATCCCCATGATCCGGCCGGAGAGGTCGCCGATCCGGTCCGCCGCTTCGGCGGCGCGCGCCTCCAGCGCGGCGACCGGAGGGCGCGCCTGAGGATTCGTGAGAGCCCGGAGCATGTAGCTGTCGGTCTCTCCGAGCACCCCGCGGCTCTCCGCCATCAGTGCAAGCGGCATCAGGTAGCCATCGGCAAGCTCATGGCTCGTCGCGCGGGTCCGCTCGAAGACGGAATAGCCGGTGAACGCCCCAGCCACGAGAACCACCATGGCCATCGAAACGGCGGCCACCGGCATGCGGACGCCGGCGCGGCGCTCGATCGCGAGGCTGCTTGCCTGAGGCTGGCCGATGCGACGCCGAATGCCCATCCATCATCCTGGTGCGGACGGCGTCTTCGATGCGCCTGCACCCGACGGTACGCCCGGTGGACCGCGCCCGCCATCGAACTGAAGTACCGACATC
>JASLBU010000206.1 GCA_030146365.1 Candidatus Limnocylindria bacterium
TCCCGATGCGCCGGCCGACCACATCGCACGCGTCCAGCAGCGCCAGCAGATCAGCGGATCGGTCGGCAGGCAGTGCCACCACGGCGCGGCCGACTCGCTCGCCGTAGAGGGCGGCCGTCGGATGGCGAGCCTCCAGATCCACCCGCGCGCCGCACCCGGACGCGACGGCGAGACGGGACAACGCCACCCCCAACCCTCCGGTCGACACGTCGTGGGCGCCGCGTACGACGCCTGCGAGCATCGGCAGCACGTGAATGAGGCGACCGGCCGCCGCCGAGTCGAGGCGCGGCATTCCGCCCCGGAGCCTCCTGCGCCAGGCGAGCTCGGAGGCGGCGAGGGCCGCCGGATCGTCGCCGTCGTCGCCGAGCAGCCAGAGCTCGTCCCCGTCGGCCCATGTCATGGCGATGTGCAGGCGCCGATCTTCGAGAAGGCCCACGGTTCCGATGACCGGGGTGGGCAGGATCGGGCCGTCGGGCGTCTCGTTGTAGAGGCTCACGTTACCCGACACCACCGGGACGTCCAGCGTTCGGCATCCCGCCGCGATCCCGTCGATGGCGCGGCTGAGCTGCCACGCCCCGAGATCCGTCTCGGGCGACCCGAAGTTCAGGCAGTCGGTGATGCCGATCGGCCGCGCGCCGACGCAGGCCACGTTCATCGCGCCCTCGAGCACCGCCGACAGCCCCGCCAGGAACGGGTCGAGAGCGCCCAGCCGGGCGGGTGCCGGCCCGTCGATCGCGAGGGCAAGTCCTCGGCCGGTGCCTTTGACCCGGAGAAGGGCGGCATCGGCGGCGCCGGGGCCGATCACGGTGTTCGTCCCGTTCATGTGGTCGTAGCGGCGCCAGATCGGACGCCGAGACCGCGCATTCGGCGACGCCAGGAGCTCCAGCAGCGTTTCGCGGTCGAGCGGCTCGTCGGCGAGCCGGTCGAGAGGGGCCTGCGCGGAGGCCGGCTCGGCGCCGACGATCTCGTAGCGCGGCGCATCGTCGGCCAGGGCCCGGCCGGGCACCTCGCACACGACCTGACCGCCAGCGCGGCAGCGCACGACCGGCTCGTCGATCACCGTGCCGATGCTCGCCGCGTGCAGCTCGTAGTGGCCGAAGACGGCCGTCACGTCGGCCGCCCGGTCCGGGCGCACCACGATCAGCATCCGCTCCTGGGACTCCGAGAGCAGGACCTCGTAGGGCGACATGCCGCCTTCGCGACGGGGAACGGCGTCAAGATCCACCTCGGCGCCGACGCCGCCCCGCGCGGTGAGCTCGGCGAGGGCGCAGGTGAGCCCCGCGGCTCCCAAATCCTGCATCGCGAGCACGGCGTCAAGCCGCGCGAGCTCCAGGCACGCCTCCATCAACAGCTTTTCCAGGAACGGGTTTCCGACCTGAACAGCCGGCCTGCGCTCCTCTCGGTCATCGCCAAGCGCGGCAGATGCGAACGACGCCCCCTGGATCCCATCGCGCCCCGTGCTGGCGCCGACGAGCAGGAGCACGTTGCCGACCCCTGCCGCGCGCGCCAGCGTGATCTCGTCGTGACGCGCGATTCCGACGCACATGGCATTGACGAGCGGGTTTCCCGAGTAGGAGGCGTCGAACGTCACCTCCCCACCGACATCCGGGATGCCGATGCAGTTTCCATAGCCCGCGATACCGCCCACCACGCCGCCGAACAGGTAGCGATTGCGTGCCGCCGCCGGGGCATCCGTCTCCTCGTCGGCATCGAGCGGGCCGAAGCGCAGCGAGTTCAGGAGTGCGACCGGACGGGCGCCCATGGTGAAGATGTCGCGGATGATGCCGCCGACGCCCGTGGCGGCTCCCTGGTACGGCTCGACGGCGCTCGGGTGGTTGTGCGATTCGACCTTGAAGACCACGGCGAGGCCGTCACCGATGTCGATCGCGCCGGCGTTCTCTCCCGGTCCGACCAGGACGCGTTCGCCCGCCGACGGCAGGCGGCCCAGCAGCGGCCGGGAGTGCTTGTACGCGCAGTGCTCCGACCACATCGCCCCGAACATCCCGAGCTCGACGGCGTTCGGTGGACGGCCGAGCGCATCGACGACGAGGCCGTACTCGGATTCCGTCAGTCCGTGCCGCTGGTCGGCCGGCGGAGCCGCGGCCGTCATCGGGGTCAGCGCTGCGGGCCACCGAGCGGCTGGTCGCGGCCGAGCTCCAGGAGCACCGCGCCGACGGCCGCGGCCGCGGTTCCGAGGAAGAGGAGCAGCGTCCCGATCCCGGAGCCACCGATGCCCAGCCGGTCGAGCGCCACGCCGAAGGCGACGAGCACGATGGCGAGCGTCGCGAAGCGGAGCTGCGGGATGGCCGGGATGCTGGCCGCCAGGAAGACGCTGACCGCCACGGCCGCCAGCGCGACGAGCGCGAGCAGGTCGATCGCCGCCCCGAAGCCGTCGAACAGGGAGATCAGGGCGCCGATGGCCCCGACAGCGCTGCCGCCACCGATGAGCCACGCCGAGAGAGTGACCGGCATCGTGATCGGCATGCTGGTGGCCGCCCGCTGGCGGCGGCCACCCGCCGACGAGGACGACGGAGAGGCCGAAGACGCCGAAGACGCCGGCCCGGCCGGCGGCGGAACTCGGGTCGCGACGCCGGTGGCCTCATCGCGAGGCGCCCCGTCGCGACGAGGGGCTTCTGCGCCTCGGTGTGCCTCCGCCGATCGGCGCGCCTCCGCGGCGTCGTCGAAGTAATCGGGGCGTGGCGGAGCCACGGGCGGCGGGGGCTCCTCACTCAGCCCGGCGGCCCGGCCGGTGTCCGGGCCGATCGATGCGTCGGCCCCTGCGTCTCGACGGATCTCCGGGTCCGGCCATGCGGGCGCCGGCGGCATCTGGCTCTCCGCCTGCTGGTCGATGGCCTGCCCGCAGGTCGGGCAGAACACCGCCGTCTCGTCGACCTCGGTTCCGCAGTTCGGGCAGAAGCGGGACATCCGTCAGCTCCGTCCGAAGCGGGTGAGCACGCCGATGATCACGATCAATGACGACAGGAAGAAGATGATCCCGGCCGGCGTGAGCACCCTCAGGAGGCCGACGAGGTCACCGTCCCAGTTGCCGGCGAGCTCGGCCACGAGGAAGAGGATCACCAGCCCGAGGCTCCACAGCAGGGCAATCCCCAGGCCGATGCGCTGGAGCGTGCCGGGCACCGCACGCGCGAACCCGGCAACGGCCAGGGCGACCAGCAGCAGGGCAAGCAGCGGTGCGGGCGCGGCGAGCCCGAAGTACGCCTGGTCCGCCAGCCCCGCCCCGACGTCGGGGTAGCCGTTCCAAAAGGCCGGACCGTAGCCGCTCGCGCCGAAGGCGCGCTCGAACAGCGAACCTGGACCGTAGGCGAATGGCAGCAGGTACGCGGTGACGATGCCGATCATGCCGATGAGCAGGACGACCGGGCCGAGGATGGCTCGCTGGCGCTCGACGACCACCGGCGCGTCCGGGTCTTCGCGTGCGACGGCCGGGGGCACATAGCTGGCGGCCGTACCACGAAGGTTGGCGCCGCAGTTCTGGCAGAAGGCGACGCCCGCGCGGTTGTGCGTGCCACAGCGCGGACAGGCCTGGGTCCCCTCCGGCGTCCCCGGGCGCTCGACCGTCGCCGCCACCCCGGCCGCCACGAGGCGCTGGCCGCAGTTGCGGCAGAAGGCGAGGCCCGGACGGTTCTCCGTGCCGCAGCGCGGGCACTGGGTGCTCTCACCGGTTGCGCTCTCGACCGCCGGTACGCTGTGCGCGGATGCCCTCCCGGCGAGCGGAGATTCGTCGCTAGCCGGGCGCCCGGCGGGGTACGCCTCGACCTCGCTGGGTGGCGGCTCGGGTGCGCTCGCGGTCGGCTCGAGGACGGCATCGCGGCCACGCTCCGGCGGGGCGGTCGGCCACGAGTCCGCCGACGCCGATCCGGCAGCCGGGGGCTCGGTCGGCCACGCCTCGAGACCCTGTGCGCCGGCCGGCTGCGTCGACCATGCCGTCCCTGCCGGCCTCGGGTCGGCCGCGTCCTGGCTCGGCCACGATTCGATTTCGGCAGGCGCCGAATCGTCCGGCGTGGGATCGGCTACCGTCGCGTACGGCGAGTCCTGACCGGCCGCCGGTGCCGCGTATGGCTGGGTGTCGCCGGGATGTGCGCCCGACATGGCGTCCGCATCCGAACCGGCGACCTCGTCGGCGGAGCGGGACGGGTCGCCCCCCGATGCCGACGCATCCTCCTCAGGCCAGCCGCGACCTTCCCGCGGATCTCTCTCCATGAAAGTCTCGCCCTCCTGCGACCGGGGTCTGCTCGGCGTCCGGGCCGATCATAGCCGACGCTCGGCGGCCGCCGGCCGGGACTGCAGCCACCGTTCCAGCGACCGGAACAGCCGGAGTCCATCGGTGCCGCCGACCTCGTCCTCGGCCGCCCGCTCGGGATGCGGCATGAGGCCGAGCACGTTGCCGCCCTCGTTCACGATCCCCGCGATCGAGCGGTCGGACCCGTTCGGGTTCGACTCGGCCGTCACCGCGCCGGTGGCATCGGCGTAGCGGAGGACGACCCGACCGGTGGCCTCCAACCGGTCGAGGGTGCC
>JASLBU010000220.1 GCA_030146365.1 Candidatus Limnocylindria bacterium
CTGCCGCGTGCTCGTGGTGGGCAACCCCTGCAACACGAACGCCCTCATCGGCTCGACCGCGGCCTCGCGCCACGGCATGGCGGCCGATCGCTGGTTCGCGATGACGATGCTGGACGAGAGCCGGGCACGCTCGCAGCTGGCAGCCCGGGCAGGGGTGCCGGTGCGGCAGGTGCGGGACCTCGCCATCTGGGGCAACCACTCCTCGACGCAGTTCCCCGACGCGTGGCACGCCACCATCTCCGGCCGGCCGGCGAGCGAGGTGATCGACGACGAAGCCTGGCTGCAGGGAGAGTTCATCACCAGCGTCCAGCAGCGAGGCGCGGCGATCATCAAGGCGCGCGGCCAGAGCTCAGCGGCCAGCGCAGCGAACGCGGTCGTCGACACGGTGCGCAACGTCGCGGTGCCGAGCGGCGACATCTTCAGTTCGGCGGTGGTCGCGCCGCCCGGCAACCCGTACGGCGTGCCCGACGGCCTGGTCTTCGGCTTCCCGCTGCGCGCCACCGCCCCAGGCGTCGTCGAGATCGTCGAGGGCATCGAGCACGACGGCTTCGCGCGCGGCAAGATCGAGGCGACCACGTCCGAGCTGGTCGAGGAGCGCGACGCGGTGGCGGACCTGCTGGCATGACGGCCGACACGCCGACACGTTCGGCATCCGCGGAACTGCGCGTCGGCGACCGCACCGTAGAGCTGCCGATCGTGAGCGGGACGGTCGGCGACCAGGCGCTCGACATCGCGAAGCTGCGGTCCGCCTCCGGACTCATCACCATCGATCCCGGCTACGGCAACACGGGAGCATGCTCCAGCGCGATCACCTTTCTCGACGGCGAGGAGGGGATCCTCCGGTATCGCGGCTATCCGATCGAGCAGCTCGCGGAGCAGTCGACCTTCCTGGAGGTCGCCTACCTCCTGATCTGGGGCGACCTGCCGAGCCGCGAGGACCTCGACCGCTTCGTCTCCGACGTCACGCACCACACCCTGATCCGCGAGGAGATGCGGCACTTCTTCGACTCCTTCCCCGCCGACGCCCATCCGATGGCCGTCCTCGCCTCCGGCACCGTGGGGATGAGCACCTTCTACCCCGACTCGCAGAACATCTTCGACCCTGCCGCCGTGGAGGTCACGATCAACCGGCTGCTGGCGAAGCTTCCGACCCTCGCCGCCTGGTCCTTCAAGAAGGCGGTCGGACAGCCGTACGTGTATCCGCGCAACGACCTGGGCTACTCCGCCAACCTGCTGCACATGATGTTCGCCGTGCCGTCGGAGCACTACGAGGTGGACCCGCAGGTGGCCGAGGCGCTCGACCTGCTGCTCATCCTCCACGCCGATCACGAGCAGAACGCCTCGACCTCCACGGTACGGCTGGTGGGGAGCACGCACGCGAACCTGTACGCCAGCATCAGTGCCGGCATCAGCGCCCTGTGGGGGCCGCTCCACGGCGGAGCCAACGAGGCGGTCATCAAGACGCTGGAGCACATCGTCGAGGACGGAGGAAACGTCCAGAAGTGGGTGGACAAGGCCAAGGACCCCGACGACTCGTTCCGGCTGTCCGGCTTCGGGCACCGCGTCTACAAGAACTTCGACCCCCGTGCCACGATCATCAAGGCTGCGGCCGAGCGGGTGCTGCGCGCGACCGACGCCGATGACGAGCTCTTCGAAGTAGCGCTGAAGCTCGAGGAGCTGGCCCTCAACGACGAGTACTTCGTGAGCCGCAAGCTCTATCCGAACGTGGACTTCTACTCGGGGCTCATCTATCGGGCCATCGGGTTCCCGAAGAACATGTTCACGAACTGCTTCGCCATCGGCCGGCTGCCCGGCTGGATCGCGCAGTGGCGGGAGATGCTCGAGTCTCCCGAGACCAGGCTCGGGCGGCCGCGCCAGGTCTACATCGGCGAAGATTCGCGCGACTACGTGCCGATCGATCGTCGCTGAGCCCGCCGACCCCCCTCGCCGCCGTCAGGCGGCCCCGCCCCTCCACCACGAGCACTGACCGATGCAACTCACTGTCCTCGGCCGATCCCCCGCCTCGCCCAACCCCGGCGAGGCGTGCGCCGGCTACCTCGTGGAAGGCGCGCGAGCCAGGCTCCTGCTCGATATCGGCCCGGGCGTGGTGGCCCAGCTTCGCAACCGTCACCATCCCACCGAGCTCGACGCGGTGGTGGTCAGCCACATGCACGCCGACCACATGCTGGACCTCGTCACCCTGCGGTACGTCTACCCATGGGGAGCCCTGCCGGTGGACGAGCGTCTTCGCGTGATCCTGCCCCCAGGGTCGGCAGACCAGATCCTGGACCTCGCGCGCGGCGTCGGCAATGCGCGGCACTTCGAGGACACGTTCCATCTGTCGGAGCACGACGGGTCCTCGCCATTCGACGTGGGCGGGCTCATCCTGACGCCGATCCCCACGGCGCACTACATCCCGTGCTGGGGCTTCCGGGTGGACGGCGACGGCCGCCGCCTGGCGTACACCGCCGACACCGGCCCGTGCGACGAGCTCGGCGACATCGCCGACGCCGCGAACCTGCTGCTCAGCGAGGCGACGCTGACGTCGCTCGACGAGGATGCACAGCCGCCCGAGCGGCGCGGCCACCTCCTGCCCGCCGAGGCCGGTGCCGCGGCGCGCGAGGGCCGGACAGACGCACTGCTGCTGACGCACCTCCCTGTCAACGGGAACGCCGGCTGGGCGCGGGCGTCGGCGTCCGAGGCGTACGGCGCGCCGGTGGAGCTGGCGCAGCCGACCCGGGTGTACGAGATCTAGGGGCCGCCCGGCCCGCGAAACTCCCGGGAGGACATGTCCGGCTCGTCCAGGCGGGCGCGGGCGATCCAGCGATCGGCTCCCCAGGTCGCCACGGCCCACAGCTGAGCGAGGGCGACGGCCATGCCCGCCATGAGGGCCGCGGCGACGAGCGCCCCGGGACCCGGGATCGTTCCGGCCATGATCACGGTGGCGCCCAGGATCAGCACCGCGACGATCGCCACCATGACCAGCGCGATCTTCGCGGCCGTGAGCATGAACCACCGCAGCGAGTGTCCCTGCGCCCGACCGGCGAGCCACAGGACACAGGGGCCGGCGGCGCCCGCCAGCGCGGTGTAGAAGCCGAACCCGCCGAACAGCGCGCCGATTCCGAGCCGATCACCGCTCGCCAGCCAGACGAAGACCCATGCCGCCAGGAGCGTCGAGAGCGCCCCGACGCCGACGAGCCACACGAGCAGCAGCGTGGCCGTGCCGCCCGACAGCCGCTCGACCATCTCCCCATCCGCGCCTTCGACGAGCTCCGTCGGGCCGTCGCGACGGCCCTCGGGACCGGTCACTGGCCCGCTGCGGCGAGAGCGCCCTCAAGGTCGTCCCGCAGGTCCTCGACGTTCTCGATGCCGACGCTCAGGCGCACGAGCGACGCCGGCACGGACAGCGGCGAATCGGCCACGGAGGCGTGGGTCATGGGGGCAGGAAGCTCGATGAGCGATTCCACCGCGCCGAGCGACTCGGCGAGGGTGAAGAGCCGCGTCGCGGCGCCGATGCGGCGTGCCGCTGCCTCCCCGCCCGCGGCCTCGAAGCTGAGCATGGCGCCGGGGAGCCGCATCTGCCGTTCGACCAGCGCGGCGGCCGGGTGGTCCGGCAGGCCCGGATAGTGGACGCGCTCCACCGCGGGGTGCTCGGCCAGCCACAGGGCAAGCACCAACGCGTTCGCGCTCGCCCGCTCCATGCGGACCGCGAGGGTTCGCATCCCACGCATCAGAAGGAAGCAGTCGAATGGGCTCGGGACGGCACCGGCCGCGTTCTGGTGGAACCGCAGCCGCTCCGCAAGCTCGTCGGAGCGCGTCGCGACCAGCCCACCGATGACATCCGAATGGCCCCCGAGGTACTTCGTCGCGGAGTGCAGGACGATGTCGGCGCCCAGCTGGAGCGGCCGCTGCAGGTACGGCGTGGCGAACGTGTTGTCCACCACGGTGAGGGCGCCGGCCACGGCCGCGAGTCGGGCGACCGCGCTGATGTCCACGACCTTGAGCAGGGGGTTCGACGGGGTCTCGAGCCACACCATGCGCGGTGGGCGGCTCGACTCGAACGCCGCGGCCACCGCATCCAGGTCACGCAGGTCGACCGCGTCGGTCTCGATCCCGTATCGCCGCCAGACCTTGTCGGCGAGGCGCCACGTGCCGCCGTACACGTCGTCGCTCATCAGCAGCCGATCGCCGGGGCTCAGCAGGTAGAAGACGTTCTGGGTCGCCGCCAGGCCCGAGGAGTAGGCCAGGCCATGGGTGGCGCCCTCGAGCGCGGCGATCGTCTCCTCGAGCGCCAGCCTGGTGGGGTTGCCCGATCGGCCGTACTCGAAGCCGCCGCGCAGCCCTCCCACGCCGTCCTGCTTGAAGGTCGTGCTCATCTGGATCGCCGGCACCACGGCCCCGGTGTGCGGGTCCGGCTCACCACCGGCGTGGACGGCGAGCGTCTCGAATCGGTCAGTCATCTGTTCTCATTCTGCCACCGTTGGAGGCGTGCTCCTGCCGCCCACGCCTGGCGCGGAGCCTGTCCCGCGTCATATCGGGAGTGATATCCGCTGACAGCGCCGGACGCCGCAGCAAAGGTCGCGGAGCGCGTCGGGGGTTCGACCTAGCGCGTCCGCGGGAAGCCGAGGTCCACCGACGAGGTGCCCGGATCCGGCCAGCGCGCCGTGACGACCTTGCCGCGCGTGTAGAACTGGATCCCCTCCGGCCCGTACATGTTGAGATCCCCGAACAGCGAGGCCTTCCAGCCGCCGAAGCTGTAGTAGGCGACCGGCACGGGGATCGGCACGTTGATGCCGACCATGCCGACGTTCACGTCGAACTGGTACTGGCGCGCCGCCCCGCCGTCGCGGGTGAAGATGGCCGTGCCGTTGCCGTACTCGTTCGAGTTCACCAGCTCCAGCGCCGATGGATAATCCGGTACGCGGACCACCTCGAGCACCGGCCCGAAGATCTCGTTGCGGTAGCACTCCATCTCCGGCGTGACGTTGTCGAGCAGCGAGACGCCCAGGAAGAACCCGTCCGACTCGCTGTAGAGCACGTGCTGCCGCCCGTCGGCGCGAAGCGTGGCGCCCTGTGAGACGCCCGAGTCCAGGTACGACGCGACCTTGTCCCGATGCTCCCTGGTGATGAGCGGCCCCATCTCGGAGCCCTCCTCGTGGCCGGGGCCGATCGTGATCTTCGGAAGGCGCTCTTCGATGGCTCCCACCAGCGGATCCGCCACGTCACCGACGGCAACGACCACCGAGATCGCCATGCAGCGCTCGCCGGCGGATCCGTAGGCGGCGGAGACGGCGGCATCGGCCGCCATCTCGATGTCGGCATCCGGCAGCACGATCATGTGGTTCTTGGCGCCGCCGAGCGCCTGGACGCGCTTGCCGTGCTTCGTGCCGGTCTCGTAGATGTAGCGTGCGACCGGGGTGGAGCCGACGAAGCTGACGGCCGCGATGTCGGGGTGCTGCAGGATCGCGTCGACGGCAACCTTGTCCCCGTGGATAACGTTGAAGACGCCGTCCGGCAGGCCCGCCTCTTTCAGCAGCTCGGCGAGGTAGACCGATGCGGACGGGTCCTTTTCGGACGGCTTGAGCACGAACGTGTTGCCGCACGCGATCGCGTTGGCGAACATCCACATCGGCACCATGGCCGGGAAGTTGAACGGCGTGATGCCGGCGACCACCCCGAGGGGCTGACGGAGCTGGTAGACGTCGATGCCGCCGGAGACCTGCTCGCTGAAGCCGCCCTTCAGCAAATGCGGGATGCCCGTCGCGAACTCGAGGTTCTCCAGCCCGCGCGCCACCTCGCCGAGGGCATCGGTGCGGACCTTGCCATGCTCGCGCGTCAGGTGAGCGGCGATCTCCTCCCGGTGCTGGTCCGCGAGGTTGCGGATCCGGAACATGATCTCGGTCCGCCTGCTGATGCTGGTCGCCCGCCACGCCGGGAAGGCGTCGTGCGCGGCCGCGACCGCCGCCTGTACCTCTTCGACGGAGGCGAAGTCGACCTCGCGCGCCACCTCGCCGGTGGCCGGGTTGAAGACCGGGCCGGTGCGTCCGCTGGTGCCCGGCACCCGGGTGCCGTTGATCCAATGACCGACACGTTCCGTGCCCCGTCCCTGCTCGGTGTCGACGGGCTCTGCCACCTGTGTCATGTGCTGATGCCTTCTCCGTGTGAGCCGCCAACTCTACTCCCGCCCGGCACGGACGTCCGAACGACATGCCGCCCGTTCCGCCGGCCGGCGCAGTCGAACGCGATGGCGCTCACCGGTCACGACGCCCGTACACTCCGGGCGTGGATCTGCTCGAGCGCGGGTCGCTCCTCGACGGGCTGCGGTCGGTGATTCGGACCGCGCGGTCAGAGGGGGGCGGTCGCGTCGTCATGCTGGAGGGCGAGGCGGGCGTCGGCAAGACGTCGGTGCTGCGATCCCTGTCCGCCAACGCGGGAGCCGAGGTGCGAGTCATCTGGGGCGCTTGCGACGCGCTCGCGACACCTCGCGCGCTGGGTCCGCTGGTCGACATGGCGGCCCGAGGCGCCGTCGAGACGGCGGAGCGACTCGCCGCGGGCAGCCCGCCGCACGAAGCGTTCGACGCCTTCCTGCGGGACCTGTCCAAGCCCACGTTGGCGATCATGGAGGACCTGCACTGGGCGGATGAGGCCACGCTCGACATGCTCCGCTTCGTCGGCCGGCGCATCGATCGAACGCCCTCCGTCATCGTGGCCTCCATGCGCGCCGACGAGGTCGGGACGGATCATCCGCTGCGCCTGGTGCTGGGCGATCTGGCCACCTCGGGAATGGTTCGACGCGAGATCCTGCCGCTCTCATCCTCGGCCGTCCGCCAGCTTGCCGCCGGGAGCGAGATCGACGCGGACGAGCTGCATCGCGTGACCGGCGGCAATCCGTTCTACGTGACCGAGGTCCTGGCGCACCCCGGCACAGCGGTCCCCACATCGGTCAGGGACGCCGTCCTGAGCCGTGTACGCCGACTGTCACAGCCGGTTCGCGACCTGCTCGAATCCGTCTCCGTCGAGCCCGGAGCGGTCGAGCGCCGGCTGCTGCGGTCGCTCGACCTCGACGGCCGGGCGGTTGACGACGCCCTGCGTGGAGGCGTGCTCGTTGACGACGGCACCGGCCTCCGGTTTCGCCACGAGCTGGCGCGGCTGGTCCTGGCGGAGAGCATCCCGGCAGATCGGCTCGCGGAAGTCCATCGGCGGCTGCTTGCAGCCATGGAGCGGCTGCCGGGCGCCGATCCGGCGCGGCTGGCGCATCACGCTGCGCGAACCGGCGATGAGCCGGCACAGCTGCGCTGGTCGACCGTCGCGGCGCGCCAGGCGGCGCGCGCCAGCGCGCATCGCGAAGCGGCAGCGCATTACGGTCGTGCCGCCCAGCATGTCGGTCTGCTGGCCCCCGCGGACGCCGCCGACCTGCTGACCGGGTACACCGAGGCGCTTCACGCGATTGACCGACCCGGCCAGGCCGTGGAGACATGGGAGCAGATCATCCCGCTCCGCGAGGCTGCCGGAGACCGCGTCGGCGCATGGGTCGCCCGAGCGCAGCTCGCGCGGGCGATGTGGACCGCCGGCAGATCGGAGGAGGCATACGCGCTCATCGACGAGGCGGTTGGGGCCCTCGCCGACGAGGCGCAGGACGGTCGCGTCGCCGATGCCTTCGCCGTCGGCGGCTACCTCGCAATGCTGGCGCGCCGGACGGAGGATGCGATCGCGTGGTCCCACCGCGCCATCGAGATCGCGACGCTGACCGGCCACCGGTCGGCGCTGCCGAACGCGCTGAACGCTCTCGGATCGGCGCGGATCGTCGGCCTCGAGGATCTCGGGGGACTGGCGGACCTTCAGCAGTCCGGAGCGATCGCCGAGGAGCTGGGCCAGCCCCGCAGCGTGGCGAACATGTACTCCAATGCAGGCTCGGCACTCGGCGAGATCCGCAGGTACGAGCAGGCGGTCACGCAGCTCGAGGCCGCGAATGCCTACGCCGATGCGCACGACATGGACTTCTTCCGCCGGTACTCGGTCGCCTGGCTGGCGCGGGTTCGATTCGAACAGGGCCGCTGGGACGAGGCGGACGCCCTCGCGACCGAGGCGATCGGGGAAGGTCATGGCTCTCCCATCTCCCCCATGGTGGCCCTGGTCGTACGCGGCCGGGTGCGGGCGCGGCGAGGGCTCGCCGGTACCGCTGAGCCGCTGGATGCGGCGTGGCAGACCGCGCTTCGAGCCGGTGATCTTCAGCGCACGTGGCCGGCGGTGGTCGCTCGGGCCGAGGCGGCCTGGCTGGAGGGTTCGGACGTCGCGCGCGTCATCGCCGACCTGCAGCCCATCCTCGAAGACGCCCGCCGCCGGGGAATGGCCTGGAGCATCGGCGAGCTGGCCTTCTGGCTCGCCCGCCTGAGCGGGGGCGCGGTGGACCCGGCCGGTGCAGCCCCGCCGTTTGCCGCCAGCCTGCGAGGCGACCACGGGCAGGCGGCAGCCGCGTGGGCACGGCTGGGCTGCCCGTACGAGGAAGCATGGGCCCGCGCAGATGCGGGCGATCCGGCCAATCTTCGGTACGCGCTCGATCTGCTCATGCGGCTTGGGGCACAGCCATTGGCCACGCGGGTTCGGCGCCGCCTCAGGGATCTCGGCGCCGCCGGCATCCCCCGCGGGCCGCGCGCAACGACGGCGGAGGGGCCCTCTGGTTTGACCGTGCGCGAGCGAGAGGTCGTCGAGCTGCTGGCCACGGGCCTCACGGATCGGGAGATCGCCGAATGGCTGGTGGTCTCCCCCAGGACGGTCAGCCACCATGTATCGGCGATCCTGCGAAAGCTGGACGTTCGGCGCAGAGCGGATGCCGCCGCGGCCGCACGAGAGCTCGGACTCGCGAGCGAGCCGACAAAGATGGGCAGGGGCCGACCGCAATCTGGGTAGGGTGCCCGATGCCATCACGCGCCACCGATCGCCATCCTCGTGGCGAAAGGAGGTGCACATGCCGCTCTACATGGACATGCACCGCATCGACGGAGGCGTCGCACTCTCGGACGTGGCACAGGCTCACCTGGCCGATCTGCAGAAGCAGGATCAGCACGGCGTCCGCTACCTGCGCTACTGGGTGAACGAGCACGAGGGGAAGATCTTCTGCCTCGTCGACTCGCCGGATGCCGATGCCGCGAACCGCGTCCACCGCGAGGCTCATGGCCTGGTTGCGGACGAGATCTACCCGGTCGTCGAAGGCGACTGAGCACCGAAGGGAGCGACCCAGTGAAGCGCACCATCATGGCCGCGGTCGTCGCGGCCGCCTCGACGATCATGCTCGCCGGGACGGTGAGCGCCCAAGGTGAGCCGACGTGCAGCGAGCTGCTCGGCGGTCGCCCGCACGGATACCACATCGTGGTCGACTACGTGACCGGCATCGGCAGCGAGCTGCTCGGCGGGCCCGGCATGGAGTGGCCGCCCAGGGACGTCAACGCGGCCGGCGGCGCCGCACTGCCCGGTGGCCCGGGACCGGCGTTCCACGGCATGCACGGCGTTCCGCCCGGCGCATCGTTCTGCAACGAGCAGGCGAGGTCCGGCGACCGCTGAACTGGCCGGCCGGGGACCGCACATCCTCGGCCGGCCCGCGCAGACTGGCACCGCTCCTGCCCTTGGAGCGGGCCATGAATGAACGCGAGCGGGACCGCAACGAGCGACCCATCATCGACGAGTCCGCCTATGCGGGCTCAGCCTCCGAGACCGGCGGCCTGTATCAGCAGGATGGGCCGACAATGGCCAACACTGACGGCGACACCGTGTCGAAGCGCGAGGAGGAAGGCGATCCTGGCCCGGAGAGCCACTCCGACGGCTGAGGACGCGCCACGGCAGGCCGGGACCGTCCGTGCCTCAGCCGGGCGGACCGGGAACGGCGTCACCGCGCAGGACCACCTGTGGCCGAGTCGCGCGCCAGTCGTAGGCGCTGACCCGCTCATCCGCGCTCAGCAGGCCCGAGTCGCGAAGCCACTGGTCGTTGTAGAGCTTGCCGACGTAGTTTCGGCCGCTGTCCGGCAGCAGCACGACGAGCAGCGCCTCGGGATCGTCGAGGTCCCGGGCAACCTGCAGCGCCGCCCACAGCGCGGTGCCGGATGACTGCCCCATCAGGATGCCCTCGCGCGCGGTAGCGAGCCTGGCGGTCAGCATCGAGTCACGGTCGCTCACCCGAACGACGACGTCACATGTCCCGGCGTGGTAGGTGCTCGGCCAGAAGTCCTCGCCGATGCCTTCGGTGAGATACGGGCGCGGCGTGTCGCCCGAATAGACCGACCCGGCCGGATCCGCGCCGACGATGAGCACGTCCGGGTTCCGCTCCTTCAGGTACCGCCCGGTTCCTGACACCGTGCCGCCGGTGCCGAGCGCGACGACGAGATGGGTGATGCGGCCCTCGGTGCCGTCCCATATCTCCGGCCCGGTGGTGGCGTGATGTGCCGCCGGGTTGGCGTCGTTGTGGTACTGGTCCGGCTTCCACGCGCCCGGCGTCTCGCGGGCCAGGCGGTCCGACACGCGGTAGTAGGAACGCTCGTCGTCGGGATGCACGTCCGTGGGGCACACGACGACCTCGGCGCCGTACGCGCGAAGGAGCGCACGCTTCTCCTCCGACTGCTTGTCCGCCATGACGAAGATGCACCGATATCCCTTGACCGCGGCGGCCTGCGCGAGCCCGACACCGGTGTTGCCGGAGGTCGGTTCCACGATCACGCCGCCGCGCTTCAGCAGGCCGGCGCGCTCCGCCGCCTCGATCATCGGCAGGGCGATGCGATCCTTCACCGACCCGCCCGGGTTCATGTGCTCGAGCTTCCCCACCAGGCGCGGGCGTACGCCCTCCGACAGGCGGTCGAGCGCGACGAGCGGGGTCCCGCCGACGGCGGCGGTGACGTCGGGCAGGATGCCTGCCGGCCGATCAGCCAGCGCTGGGCTCCGGCTGGGCATGCGCCGAGCCGCTGTCGACCGCTCGCTCCTCGGCGGGGCGGATCATCGGCGAGCCCCAGCCGCGACGGTGGCGGTACCACAGCCAGGCGGCGGCAAGCACGACGACGATCCCGCCGAGCCACATGGCGGTGGGCACGCCCAGGATCGTCCAGTTGTTGACCCGATACGTCTCGAGCGCGGTGCGCACGGACCCGTACCACATCAGGTACATCAGCACCGCGTCACCGGCGAACAGGCGTGGACCGAATCGGCGGATGACGAACAGGATCACCGCCATGCCGATGAGGTTCAGGATGGCCTCGTAGGCGAACAGCGGCACGAAGGTGGTCGTCTCGGGTGGGAACGTCACGGCATCCCACGGGGTCCCCGTGCGGTGCTCCGCATCGATCCGAAGGCCCCACGGCAGGCACGCAGGAAACTCGGTCCCGCACAGCGACGTGGGCGGGCCATACAGCTCCTGGTTCACGAAGTTACCCAGCCGGCCGATCGCCTGGCCCAGCAGCAGCGCGGGCGCGTAGATGTCCATCCAGCGGGCGGCGTGCAGCCCTCTGGATCGCGTGTACAGGTAGATGCCCAGCGCCCCGCCGGCGACGGCCCCGGGGATCCCGATGCCGCCGTTCCAGATCTGCGGAATCAGGGCGGGGTTGGCCGCGTAGTAGTCCCACAGATGGACGACGTGGTACACGCGTGCCCCGACGACGGCGAACAGCATGACGAGCAGCAGCATGGACCAGCCGTCGTCCGGATCCTCGTTGAGCCATCGCGCGACCTGTGTGCCGAGCAGTCCGGCGATCAGGACCGCGCTCGCGATGATGATCCCGTACCAGTGCAGCTGGAGCGGGCCGATCTCGATGGCCACGGAGTCGATCACCGGCCGATTCTAGCCGCTCATGCTCCGGGAAACCGATCGAGCCTCCAGAGGCCGGGGAAGAGGCGGGCCCAGGCTGCGCCGACGGCGACGGTGGCCACCCCGCCGACCATCACGGCCGGAACGATGCCCCACCAGGCGGCGGTGACGCCGGACTCGAAGGCGCCCAGCTCGTTCGACGCGCCGATGAAGACCGCGTTCACCGCGCTAACTCGGCCGCGGATCGCATCGGGCGTCTCGAGCTGCACCAGCAGGTGGCGGATGTACATGCTGACCATGTCCGCCGCGCCCATCACCACGAGCGCGGCCAGGCTGAGCGCAAAGCTGGTGGACGCCCCGAAGACGATGGTCGCCACGCCAAAGACGACGACGCCGCCGAAGAGCCAGCGGCCGACCGCGCGCCGGATCGGGCGAACGGTGAGGATGAGGGCGAGCAGCGCGGCTCCCACGGCCGGCGCGGCGCGCATCACGCCCAGCCCGACCGGCCCCACGTCCAGGATCTCGCCGGCGTAGATCGGCAGCAGCACCTCCGCCCCGCCGAACAGCACGGCGACCAGGTCCAGCGAGATGGAGCCGAGCACGATCGGGCGCGAGCGGACGAAGGACAGGCCGGACAGCAGCGTGCCCCACGACACCGGCTCGCGCTCGCTCCCCTCGCGGCGCCCACCGCCCTCGAGCCCGACGACGAGCGCGACGCCGATGATCAGCAGGACCAGCGCGACGACGTAGGCCACCTCCACGCCGAACAGGACCAGCGCGCCGCCCAGGGCGGGACCGGCGATCGTGGCGATCTGGCCGAGCGACGAGTTCACCGCCACCGCCCGCGGGAAGGTCCCCGACGGCGCGAGGTTCGGCAGGAGGGCCTGGCCGGTCGGCATGTTGAAGGCGCGGGCGATGCCGAACAGGACCATGAGGACCAGGATCGGCCCGATGCCGGCCACTCCGGCCAGCGTGGCGACCAGGAGCCCCCCGGCGCAGGCGGCCAGCGCGACATAGGTGAGCAGCTGGACGCGCCGGCGGTCGTACTGGTCGGCGACGTGGCCCGCAGGCAGGATGAGCAGCAGAAAGGGCAGGAACTGTGAGAGCGCCACCAGCCCGAAGTCGAACGGGTTGCCGCTGATCTCGAAGACCTGCCACCCCACCGCTACGGTCTGGATCTGGGTGGCCACCGAGACGACGAGCCGCGCGCCGAGGTAGCGGCGCAGGTCGCGATGGCGCAGGACGAGCTGCCAGCCCGTGCCCGTTTCGGTCGTCATGGAAGGGCCGAGCCTAGCGTTCCCCGTCGTCGACCGCACTCAGCAGAGTGGGCGCTCCGCGCGGGGTTCCGCTGACGCGGTGGTGGGCGTAGAGTCCGCGCCAGGACGCCACCAGGAGGGCCAGCCATGGCTGCCACCGCCGCGGGGACGGAACCAACCCGACGACGCCTGCCGATGTCGCAGCTGCTGACGCTCTCCGTCTACTGGCTCGGCATCCAGACCATCTGGGGCGGCCTGAACATCCAGATCATCCCGGGCCGGCTGGACGACCTGAGTCGCGACACGCAGGGGACGCTGCTGGCGGTGATCATGCTGGCCGGCGCCGTGGCGCCGATCGTCATCCAGCCCACGGTCGGGGTTATCAGCGACTACACCGTGAGCCGCTGGGGGCGCCGCAAGCCGTACATCGTGGTCGGCTCCCTGCTGGACGTCGTCTTCCTGGCCGGCCTCGCGCTCAACAACGACTTCGTCGCGATGGTGGCCTTCTACTTCCTCCTCCAGGTCAGCTCGAACTTCGCCCAGGGCCCCTTCCAGGGATACGTTCCGGACCTCGTGCCGGCGCAACAGGTCGGGACCGCCAGCGGCCTGATGGGCCTGATGCTCACCCTCGGGACGATCGTCGGGGTCGGCATCGCCACGCTGATCGGCGACCTCGTCCTCGCCACACTGGCGCTCGGGCTGGTCGAGGTCGTGACGATGCTGATCCTGGTCACCACCGTCGAAGAGGGGGCGGCCGGACCGCGACGCACGCGTCCGTGGCGGGAGATCGCGATGTCGGCCTGGTCGCGTGACATCCTCCAGCAGCGCGACGTGCTGTGGCTGCTGCTCGTGCGGCTCCTGTTCCTGGGTGCCTACAACGCCACGCTGATCGCCCTGGGCTACTTCCGTCGATCCCACGGGCTCAGCGACGCCGACGCGGACGAGACGGTATTCATCGCGACCGTCATCGTGGGCGTCTCGACCGCGCTGGCCGCAATCCCGGGCGGCCGCCTCTCGGACCGGTTCGGGCGTCGCCCGGTCATCTGGGCGGCCGCCGCGGTGGCCGGCATCGGCCTGCTGGGGGTCGCGGTCGCACCGACGCCCGAGGTCGCCGTTGCCGCCTGGGTGCCGTTCGGCATCGGCATGGGCATCTTCCTCTCGGCCGACTGGGCGCTGATGGCCGATGTCATCCCCAAGGAAACCTCCGGCCGGTACATGGGCATCCTCAACGCCGGAACCGCGATGGCCGGGCCGGTGTTCATCCTCGTGGCCGGCCCAGTGCAGGACGTGGTGGCGGGCGTGGTGAGCGATCCCGCCGGCCCGAGGGCCGCCATGGCGGTCGGTGCCGCCTTCCTCGGCCTGTCGGCGCTCTCCCTGCTGCGCGTGAACCCGGAGCGACGCGAGCTCCAGACAGCCTCATGACCCGGGCATCGAAGCGGACGCGGCGCACCGGCCCGCGGGAGCTGAGCGTCGACGTTACGCCGCGGTACCGGCTGATGTGGGGCCTCGTGCGCATCATCGTTCGGCCGCTGTTCAGCATCCGGTCATCCGGAGTGGATCGCTTGCCGGAGCCTCCCTTCCAGCTGGTCGCGAACCACCACAACGGCTGGGACCCGCTGCTCGTCATCAGCGTCGTGCCCGTTGAGCCGCGCATCACCTGGTTCGGGCCCCGCGAGGCGGACTTCAGTCGCGGCTTCAAGAACCGGGTGATGGGGTTCTTCGGCGGCATGATTCCGTACAACCCGGAGAAGACCACGCTGACGAGCGCCGTCCGCGCGGTCCGGCGCGTCTTCGCGGCGAACGGCGTGCTGGGCATCTTCGCCGAGGGACGCATCGGATTTCGTGAGACGGAGCTCCTGCCGTTCGAGGACGGGGCGGTGGCGTTCGCGGTCGCCTCGGGCGTGCCGGTGCTCCCGTGCGCCATCGTCGGCAGCACGGACCTCTGGTTCCGGAAGCGGGTCGAGGTGCGCTTCGGCGAGCCGATCCCCACCGCCGGCACCAGCGGACACGCGGCCCGAGCGGAGCTCGAGGCACGTATCCGATCCGCGATCGAGGCTCTGCTGCCGTCCACGGAGCCCAGGCTGCCTCGCCGCCGGCCGCTGTCGTTCCTCACGGACGTGCTCAACGGGGCGGATGACGTGGCGCGACGCAGGGACGAGGCGCCGCGCTAGCATCGCTGGCGTGATGCTGCCCCTCGTGTGGACCGCGTTCGCCGTGCTGGCGGTCGGTGGCTTCCTGATGATCGCCGCCTACTGGCTGGACGTGCAGGACCGGCCGGACCTCGGCACCGGCGCGCGCATCGGCTGGTCGGCGGCCGTCCTGCTGTTCCCGCTGTCGATTCCGGCCTACGCGTTTGCCGGCGGACCCGGCTGGCCGCTCGCGCTGCGGATCGGAAGCATCGTCCCGGCCCTTGCGGTGGCCCTCTTCCTCGGCTTCGCGTTCGGAGTCTTCACCTGAGGCGGTCGCCGCGGAAGGCGACCACCATGACCCCGACCAGGGCGAGGGCCGCGACCCCGCCGATCACGACCGGCAGCCGGAACAGCGGCTGTGCCTGCACCGACTGTGATTCGGCGGCCGGGTCGGGGGTCACCGGCAGTAAGCTCATGACGCGCTCCTGCTCCGCGTCGTCGATCTGCTCGAGCAGCAGGTTGCCGCTGCACAGGTTGGTGTGCAGCGCCCCGTCCTGCCGATGGGCCATCACCAGCCATCGCTCGCCAAGCGCGAAGGAGAAGCCGCAGGCCGCCCCTCCCGGGTCGTCCAGCGCCTGGACCTCGACGATAGCGTCCGTCGCGACCGACGCGCGCTCCACCTGAAAGGCATATCTGATGGTGCCCATCCCGATGGCGGCATCGCCGGCGCCGGGGGCAGTCTCGATCGGGGTGCCGATGAATGCCATCTCCGCCCCGGCCATCGACTCCACGGGGCCACCCATCATGGCGCAGGAGCAGGCGGCGACATG
>JASLBU010000145.1 GCA_030146365.1 Candidatus Limnocylindria bacterium
GCGAAGATGTACTCGCGCATCTTCGGATTCCAGCGCCGGGTCTGATGCCCGAAGTGGACGCCCGCTTCGAGCAGCTGCTTCATGCTGGTGGCAGCCACGATTCAATACCTCCGGTTGTTCCTCCGCCCTGGCCTCTGCTCCCGGGTCGACCCTCGCGGTGGAGGGCACCGACGACCAGCAGGATCCGCCGAGCGTGTGAGATGGGTGACGCTCGCGCCACGGGCGAGCCGGAGAAGTATACCAGAGCCTTGCCGATTCCCCGGCGGGCAGCCCGCCTGAACGAGATGGCGCCCGTACCCCACCACAGGGTACCGAAGTACTTCCCGGCCACCCGGACGTACCTTGACCCCTCAGCGATCGCTCCTAGCATCGGCCCGCCGCGTGACCCACGCGCGACGCCCCGCACCAGAGGAACGATTCGTTGCATCGACCCAGGCACACCACCGCCCTTGCCGGCCTCGCCGCGACACTGCTCGTGAGTCCGCTCCTCGCCGCCACCGCGCTCGCCGCAGACCCGACCGTCGTGGTCAAGCCGGGCGACACGCTGACGTCGCTCTCCAAGCGGCATGGCGTACCGATCAGGCGCATCGTCGATCTCAACGCCCTCACCGATCCCAACCGAATCTTCGCCGGGCAGCGTCTTCGGGTGGCGACCGGGCCGGCCGCCGTGCCGGCAGCGGCCCCGACGTCTGCGGCCGCCGCGGCACGCGCCCACACGGTCCGGTCCGGTGAGCACCTCATCGGCATCGCCCGCCGCTACGGCGTCTCCGTGAGGGCGATCGTCGCTGCCAACGGCATCGTCAACGCGAGCCGCATCTATGCCGGCCAGCGGCTGTCGATCCCGGGCGCCGCGCCCGCCGCCCCCGTCGCTCGCGCGCGCCCCGCCGCCAGCCCGGCGACCACCGCCCCCGCGGCCCAGCGCACCCACACGGTCCGAGCCGGCGAGAACCTCACCCGCATCGCGCGTCACCACGGCGTCTCCGTCACGGCCATCGTGGCCGCGAACGGCATCGCGAACGCGAGCCGCATCTTCGCGGGCCAGCGCCTCGTGATCCCCGGCGAGCGGCCGGCACCTACGGCGGGTGCATCGCCGTCACGGTCGGCGATGCCGGCATCGATGGCGCAGCTGGTCGCGAGGCGGGACGCCGTTCGGCGTCTGATCGTCGGCGAGGCGCAGCGCCAGGGCGTTCCCGCGTCCTTCGCGCTCGCGGTCGCCTGGCAGGAGTCGGGTTGGCAGCAGGGCGTGGTGAGCAGCGCCGGCGCCATCGGTGTCATGCAGCTCATGCCGGACACGGCCGATTGGATCGCGCAGGCGATGCTGGGACGGCCGGTGAATGCCCGAGACGTTGAGGACAACGTGACGGCCGGCGTGCGGCTACTCAAGCACTACCTCGACCGCTACGACGGAAACCGGAGCCTGGTGCTTGCGGCCTACTACCAGGGGCAGGGGGCCGTCGACCGGCACGGCATCTATCCGGTCAGCCGTCCGTACATCAGATCCGTCTCGATCCTCGTCGGGCTGTTCGGCGGATGATCCTGTTCAACCGTCATTGACGCCCGGGATGCGCCGGAGCCGCCAGTGGCCCGGCGCGTTCGGTTCCGGCTCGGCGGTCACGAGGTCGACGCGCAGTCCGGCGTGACGGATCGCGGAGGCGGCGGCCCGGGCGACGAGCGTCCGTTCCAGCCGCCTGACCTTGCGTTGGTCGACGCTGGCGGCTGCCTCGCCCGTCCGCCGACCGCTCCGAGCGCGTACCTCCACGGCCACCATCACCCGTTCCGGATCCAGGAGGATGAGGTCCACCTCACCGCCGCCCGGCGACCGCGCGTTGCGCGCGACCAGCCGCCAGCCGGTCGCCGCCAGCCAGCTCGCAATCGCCGCTTCGGCGTCTCGGCCGAGGATGTGGCGCGGATCCGGCATGGGGACTCCTGTGCGGGAGGCGAGCGTCACTCCGGCTCGAGCTCGTCCTCGTCCACGAGGTCCCAGTCGAAGTCCCACTCGAGGCCGAGGGGCAGCTGCGTTCCTGCAAGCAGCTGCCGGATCGGCGAGAACGACCGCCGATGCCAGGCGCAGGGACCCTGCTCGAGCAGGGCATCGACGTGGGTGCGCGTGCCGTAGCCCTTGTTGCGGGCGAACCCGTAGCCCGGATAGCGGTGGTCGAACTCGTCGCAGATCCGATCGCGGGTGACCTTCGCGACGATGCTGGCCGCCGCGATGGAGGCGCTGATCGCGTCGCCATCGATGATGGCTCGCTGCGGCACGTCCACGTCGCGGAGGCTCAGCGCGTCGATGAGCAGGTGGTCGGGGCGCTCGGGCATGCGGGCAAGGGCCTCTCGCATGGCGAGCTTCGTCGCCTGCAGGATGTTGATGCGATCGATGACTTCGACCTCCACGCACCCGACGCCCACTGAGTGCGCACGGTCGAGAATCAGCTCGTACAGCGCCTCCCTCCGGGCACGCGGGACGACCTTGCTGTCGCGGATGCCCTTGATCCGGTGACGCTCGGGAAGGACGACCGCCGCGGCCACGACCGGACCGGCGAGACAGCCGCGGCCAACTTCATCAACACCCGCGACACGGACGAAGCCGGACAACCGCAGCTCCCGCTCGTGGCGCATGTGCGCGTCGCGGATGCGCCGATGCGGACGCCGCCGGGGCCGGCTGACCGGCTCGCTCACCGATTCGGTCAGGGCCAAACCGGTCACCGGGTCAGTTGGTGCGGCGCTCGCGGAGCGTTGCGGCCTTGCCGACTCGGTTGCGGAGGAAGTAGAGCTGTGCGCGCCGGGCAACGCCGTGACGGACCACCTCGATCTTCTCGATGCGGGGGGCATGCACCATGAAGGTGCGCTCCACGCCGACGCCGCTGGCGATGCGGCGGACGGTGATCGCGTGGTTGAGTCCACCGCCGCGCATGCGCATCACGGTGCCCTCGAAGACCTGGATCCGCTCGCGGGTGCCCTCGACCACCTTGACCGAGACGCGGACCGTGTCGCCCGGGGCGATCTCCGGTACGTCGGTGCGGAGCTGCTCTCGCTCGAGCTCCTTGATGGCGTTCATCCTGGGGCGACCTCGTTATCGCGGGCTTATCCGCGGCTTATCGGTGTGACACACGAACGCGACCGCCGTCTGCGGCCGCGACCGACGGAGTATAGCAGCGGCCCGCGGCGACCGGCAAGGCAGCTACGGCGAGTCGAGACCGGCCAGGAACGCGCGGTCCACCTCGTCGAGCTCGGCGTGGTCGATGAGGTCCGGCCGCCGCTCCCACGTCCTGCGCAACGCTTCTCGACGCCGCCATCTTTCCACCTCCCCGTGGTTTCCCGACAGGAGGATCGGTGGCACGTCCACGCCGCGGAACGAGTCAGGCCGCGTGTACTGGGGATGCTCGAGCAGGCCGTCCGCGAAGGAGTCGCCGGTGTGGGAGGCCTCCGTGATCACGCCGGGAACCAACCGCACCACGGCGTCGATCAGGACCAGCGCGGGCAGCTCGCCCCCGGTCAGCACGTAGTCGCCGATGCTGACCTCCCGGTCGATGATCGTGCGCACCCGGTCGTCGACGCCCTCGTACCGGCCACACACCAGCGCCAGCCGCGGCACGGCCGCGAGCTCGCGTGCCAGCGCGTCGCCCAGGCGCTCCCCGGCCGGATCCAGAAGCACCACGTGGGCGCCGGCCTCGCGGAGCGGCTCGATGGCCGCGAACAGTGGCTCCGGGCGCATCACCATGCCGGCTCCCCCGCCGTACGGATAGTCGTCGACCGACCGGTGACGGCCGAGACCATGCTCCCGAAGGTCATGCACTCCGAAGCTCACGTGGCCGGCCTGCACGGCGCGGCCCATGATCGACGCCCCGAGTGGTCCGCTCAGGAGCTCCGGGAAGAGCGTGACGACGTCGATGCGCACCGTCTCAGCGGATCTCCTCGGCGTCCTCGGAAGCCACCGTCATGCGGCCCTTCTCCAGGTCCACGTCCAGCACGACGCTCCTCAGTGCCGGAACCAGCCGCTCCCCCGATGCCCCGACGACGCGATAGACCTCGTTCTCCCCCGCCCGGAAGATCTCGACCAGCTCGCCCACGGTCTCGCCGACCTCGTCGACGACCCGGAGTCCGACAAGATCGTGCCAGTAGTAGCTCCCATCCGGAAGCGGCCGCGCCGTGGTCTCGAGGTAGCTCCCGGTCAGCGTCTCCGCGGTGTCTCGGTCATCGATGGACTCGAAGTAGAGCACGAAGGAGCGGCCGCCGCTCTCGATCCTGGCGATGGTGAGCGTGCGGCGCTCGTCGGTTCCTGCGTCAACGAGGAGCTTCGTCCCCGCGACGAGCCGTTCGGGCCAGTCGGTGAGGAGCTCGACGCGGACGCCGCCCTTGAGGCCCTTGGGACCGAGAACGCGCCCGACGGTGAGGCGGCGGTCAGTCGGCGTCGGAGACGATCTCGAGCTCGACGTGACGTCCATCCTTGGTCGCCATCACGCGCAGCAGGCTGCGAATGGCGTTCGCGATTCGTCCATCGCGGCCGATCACGCGGCCCATGTCCTCCTGATCGACCCCGAGCGTCAGCACCGTCTCGTCGGCGTCATCGTCGACCTCGACCCAGACGGCCTCCGGCTTGTCGACGAGGGCTCTCGCCACGTACTCGAGGAAGTCCTTCACGCCTCTGCCTTCTCGGCTTCGTCTGCCGGCGCGTCACCCGCGGCTGCCGGGGCCGCCTCCGTGGCCTCCGTCGCTGCATCAGGTCCGGCCTGCGTCGCAGCGGCATCATCGGCTGCGCCGTTCGCGGTCCCTGGCTGGTCGGCCGGCGGTGTGGCCTCCGCCTCGGCGGCAGCCTTCTTCGAGACCCTGGGCTTCGTGGCGCGGGTCGCCCGCGTCGGCGTCTCGGCCTCGGCGCCCGCGGCCGCGGCCTGCGCGTTCTTCTCCGCCTGCCGCATGAGCTTCACCACCGTGTCTGACGGCTGTGCGCCCTGGCCGATCCAGGCCTGGATGCGCTCACTCTCCAGGTGGACGGTGGCGGGCTCGGTCAAGGGGTCGTAGTACCCGAGGATCTCGAGCGCACGGCCGTCGCGCGAGCGGCGCTTGTCGATGGCGATGACGCGGTAGGCGGGGCGCTTGGTTGCCCCGACGCGCGTCAATCGGATGCGTACTGCCAACGGAATCGTTACCTCGTTCTGGGAGTGGTGCTCATTCGGCCCGCGGCTCATCGACCGTCAGTACCGCGTGGAATTCGATCTGATCGTCCCGGGACGGCGCGGTGAATCCGAACGCCCCGAGCTGGAGAAGGATATCGCGCGCGTCGGCGGGCAGCGCCGCCGGATCGCCGACGAGGTCCAGGATGGCGCCGACATCCACGTACGCTTCGTTCCCCGCGCGCGTTCCGGCAAGGTCGAAGGTGCGGGTGTAGGCCTCCGACGACCCGAGGCCCGCGCCGGTCTCGTGGGCGTCGATCGCCGCGCCGACGTCGTCCGCCTCGAGCCCGATGATGACGATGCCGTCGACGATCGCATAGGCGACCTCGCCGGTGTCCGGGAGTCCCAGGATGGTGACCTCCGTGGTGCCGACCATCTCGGTCCGCGCCGTTCCGCCAACGCCGGCGAGCGCATCGGTGAGGCTGGCGAGCGAGGCGGCGGCGGCATCGGGATCCTCGGGGCGGAGGAGGAGCTGGCCACTCGGCAGCGCGCCGTCGAATCCGGTGATCGCGAGTCCGACCTCTCGGTCGAGCAGCGGCAGGATGTCACCGTCGAGATCGATTCCCAGCCCGAACGCGGCGAGCGCGCGTGCCGTATCGAGCATGCTGCCGATCTCCTGACCCTCGGGCACGGTCCCCATTGCGGCTTCCGCATCCTCCAGCGTCTGCCGCAGCCCGAAGATCACGACCTCGGCCAGGGTGTCCTGCGGCATCCAGTCGACCAGGCTGCTCGGCTCACCGCCGAGCGCGAAGCCGGCACGCGCGGACGGGTTCACCCGGCTCTCGGCGAACGGTGCGCTGCCGCTCAGTCGGAGCCCGTCCTCCTCGGCGACCAGGACCGCGCCCGCCGTGCTCATGCCCGGCAGTTGATCGGAGAAGCCTGCCGTATCGGCGAGGGCCGCCAGGTCGATGAAGGCGGCGGCCAGGTGGTCCGGCTCGAGAGCATCCATGGTGGCTCGGAAATCGGCCCGGTTGGCCAGGCTGTCGGCGCCAGCGTGCACGTCGACGATCGGCTGCAGCGAAGCCGGCGTCGGGCCGATCACCAACATCTCCCCCACGAACGCGTACGAGGCGGTAGAGCCGACCTGGAGGTCGACACCGTTGTATGGCTCGGCGCTGAAGGTCTCGCCGGCGTCGCCGGCGAGGCTGGCGACCGCCGTCTCCGCCGCCGCCCGGTCCTTCACCTCCGCAATGACGACGGTCCGGGGATCCACCGGGTCATCTTCGGAAGGCCACCCGGCGAGTGCGACCTGGTCGCCCAGCCAGGTCTTCACGTCGCCGCGGTAGTCGATGCCGGTGGAACCGAGCAGGTTCTGCACGACCTGGTCGACCTTCTCGTCCAGCGACGCGTCATCCGCGAAGCCCGGCAGGCGGCCGATCAGCCCGGCCAGGTTCATCTGCTGGCCGGTGGACGGCTGGAGATAGACGTTGACGTAGAACGCGCTGTTCGCCGGTGCCAATAGGGCCGCGCGGTCCGTGGAGGCGGAGAAGAGCAGCAGGTAGCCGGCCACGAACGCCGCACCGGTGAGCCCGATGAGGGTCACGAGGGCGACCACGAGGCGGTGCATCGCTGGCTAGCGGCCGAGAAGGGCGCCGAGCCCCCCGCCGAGGCGCGGCATCTTGCCGCCGCTGAGCATCTTCATCATCTTCTGCATCTCGACGAACTGCTTGAGCAGCCGATTCACCTCGGCCGTGCTCGTGCCACTGCCCTGGGCGATGCGTCGGCGCCGGCTGGCCTTGATGATCCCGGGGGCGCGACGCTCCTCCGGGGTCATCGAGTCGATGATGGCCTCGATGCGCTTCATCTCGCCGGAGTCCACGGCCGCCTGCGCGGCGCCTGCCATGTCGCCGGCGCCGGGCACCATCTGCAGCAGCTGGCCGATCGGCCCCATCTTCTTGATCTGCTGCAGCTGGCTGCGGAAGTCCTCGAGGGTGAAGCGGTTCTCCATCATCCGCCTGGCCGCGGCCTCCGCCTGCTCCTGGTCGACGTTCTCCTGCACGCGCTCGACGAAGCTGAGGATGTCGCCCATGCCGAGGATTCGTTGCGCCAGCCGCTCGGGGTGGAACGGCTCCAGGCCGTCGGTCCGCTCCCCGGTCCCCAGGAAGCTCACCGGAAGGCCGGTCGCGGCACGGATGCTGAGGGCGGCGCCACCGCGAGCGTCGCCGTCCATCTTCGTCAGGACGAGGCCGGTGACCGGTAGCCTGGCGTGGAATGCCTCCGCCACTCGCACTGACTCCTGGCCGGTCATGGCGTCCACGACCAGCAGCGTCTCGGCCGGCGTCACGGCACCCGTGATGCGCACGAGCTCGTCCATCATCGATTCGTCCACGTGAAGGCGGCCGGCGGTGTCGAGGATCATCACGTCCACGCCACGCTGCCGCGCCAGCTCGAGCCCGGAGCGCGCCACCTCGAGCGCCGGCGTGCCGACCGAGCGGGTGTGGACCTCGATCCCGATCTGGTCGCCGAGCTGCACCAGCTGGTCGACCGCCGCCGGCCGGTAGACGTCGGCGGCGACGAGCATCGGCTTCTTGCCCTCCTTGCGAAGGCGAACCGCGAGCTTCGCCGCCGTCGTGGTCTTTCCCGATCCCTGGAGGCCGACCATCATGAGCACGGACGGCCTGGCGTCCAGCTTCAGGGTGTGCCGCGTGCCTCCCAGGACCTCCACCAGCTGCTCGTGCACCAGCTTCACGATCTGCTGGCCAGGATTGAGGCCGGTCAGGAGGTCCGTGCCCATGGCGCGCTCGCGGACGGCCGCGACGAAGTCCTTGACGACCTTGAAGTTCACGTCCGCCTCGAGCAGGGCAAGGCGAATCTCGCGAAGGGCGATGTCGAGATCGGCCTCGGTGATCCTGGCCTTGCCGCGAAGGCGCTCGCTGATGCCCTGCAGGCGCGACGAGAGAGATTCGAACATGGGTAATCCGTGCGGGATCAGGGGCGGCGCGCGGGCGCCGGCAAACGGCTGCCCATTCTAGGGGCCGACCGACCAACCGGCAACGAGCCTACTCAGCGAACAGCCACTCGACGAAGGCTTCCGGTTCGAACGGCGCGAGCGCGTCGACTTCCTCGCCGACGCCGGCGAACACGATGGGCACTCCGAGCCGCTCGGCAACAGCGAGCGCGACGCCGCCCTTCGCCGTGCCATCGAGCTTGGTCAGCACGATGCCCGTCACGCCGGCCTCGCGGCTGAAGGCCTCGGCCTGGAGGAGCCCGTTCTGGCCGGTGGTGGCATCGAGCACCAGGAGCACGTGCCGCGGCTGGCCGGGCAGGCGTCGCTCGATCACGCGGCGGATCTTCGCGAGCTCGTCCATGAGCTGCTGCTTGTTCTGCAGGCGTCCGGCGGTGTCGACGAGCACCGCGTCCAACCCGCGCGACTCCGCCGCCGCGACGGCGTCGAAGGCGACCGCCCCGGGATCGGCCCCGGCACGCTGAGCGATGACGGCCACGCCCAGCTGCTCGCCCCAGATGCGGAGCTGCTCGACCGCCGCGGCGCGGAAGGTGTCGGCGGCGGCGAGGGCCACGGTCCGGCCGTCCCCCAGCAGCCGGTGGGCCAGCTTGGCGATGGTCGTTGTCTTGCCCGTGCCGTTCACGCCGACGAACAGGATCACGGCGGGCGCAGCCCCGAGCTCGAAGGTCCCGGATCCCACTCTGGCAAGGCGGTCGCGGATCTCGGTCGCCAGCGCTCGGCGTGCGTCGTCACCCGTTCGGCCGCCTTCTCGCCGATACCGCTCGCGTGAGGCATCGACCAGCTCGAGGGTCGTAGTGGCCCCCACGTCGGCTGCGATCAGCGCCTCTTCCACCTCGTCCCAGGTCGCCTCCGTGGCCGGAGATCCGGTCCCGAAGATCGATCGCATGCGCGCCCCGAACCCGCTCGGCCGCGCGCGAAGCCCCATTCCCGACGGCCGACGAGAAGGCCGCGCCACCGTCATCGCCGGCGGTACGGGTTCGGCGCCTGGTGGACTCTCGTCGGGGTCCGGGTCCTCGCCCCGCGGCGCTTCCTTCTGGCGGCGCCAGAACATCAGGCGGGCACCTCGGCCGGCAGGTCCGCGAGCCGCAGCGACAGGACCCGCGAAACGGCGGCGTCGGTCATCGTCACGCCGTAGATCGTATCGGCCACCTCGATGGTGGCCCGGTTGTGAGTGATGACGACGAAGTCGATCGACTCGCTCAGCTTGCGCAGCGCATCGGCGAAGCGGCCGATGTTGGCCTCGTCGAGCGCGGCGTCCACCTCGTCCAGGATGCAGAAGGGCACGGGGTTCACGGTCAGCATCGCGAACAGGAGCGCGACGCCGGTGAGCGCGCGCTCGCCACCCGACAGCATCGCCAGCCGTTGGAGGCGCTTGCCCGGCGGCCGCACGACGATCTCGATCCCCCCTGGTGCTTCCGCGTCCGCCTCCTCGGCCATCTGGAGGGAGCCTGAGCCGCCGGCGAAGAGAAGCTGGCAGAACTCGTCGAATCGCTCGGCGATCGCACGGAAGGCGGTGTCGAACTGACCGGTGATGTCGACATCGAGGCGGGCGATGAGCTCCTGGGTTGCCGCGATGGCGTCGCGCAGGTCGGCGTCCTGGGCGCTCATCTCCTCGAGCCGGGCGGAGAGCTCGCGGTGCTCCTCCACCGCAAACGGGTTGACGGATCCGATCTGGCCGAGCAACCGACGGACACGGCGGAGCTCGCCCTCGAGCTCCTGGTCGTTGAGGGCCTCGACCTCCTCCTCTGGCAGCGGCACATCCGTCTCGGGCAATCCCTCGAGCGCGAGCTCTCGCTCCCGGCTCAGCGACGACATCGCCTCATCGCGGCGCGACGCTTCGATGGCGGCTGCCTGTGCGGTGCGTTCTAGCTCGGCCAAGCGGCTCGTGGCGCCCCCCTCCGCCCGTTCCATCTCGAGCAGCTCCGTTCGGCGGGCGGCGCGGTCGGCCTCCGCCGTCGCGTGCGTCGCCACCGCGCGCTCGTCGGCCGCGCGGGCCTCGCCAAGCGTCCGCGAGAGGCTCGCATGCTCGACCGCCAGCTCTTCCCGCACGCGGCGCTGCACGGGGATCGACGCCTCCAGCTGCGCGACTCGTGCCTCGGCAACCGCCTGTTCGCGCCGACGGCCGGCGATCCGGAGCTCGGCGGCCTCCGCCTCCCCGCGCCGCGCGCTCCACCGCTCTCGTGCCTCGTCACGCTCCGCGGCCAGCCGGTCCCGCCGGCGCCGAATCGCGACGGCTTCCGCCTGGACGCGCTCGAGCTCGGTGGCCGGCTCCCTGGGCCGAGGCGGGCGGGGCGCCGCGGGCGCAGCGGCCGCCAGGGCCTGCAGCTCCGCTTCCAGGGCTGCACGACGGTCGCGGGCCCGCGTCACGCGCGCGGCTGCGGCATCCACGCTCTCCCTTGCGCGGCGCGACGCGGCGTCGGCTGTCTCGTACCGCTCTCGTGCAGCCAGGTGGGCGTCGCGCGCGAGACGCAGCCGTTCAGTGCCCGCGTGGGCTTTCTCTTGGGCGGAGGCGAGCTGACGCTCGAGGGCGGTCGCGGCCTCCCCGAGTTCCCGCCGCCGGGCGTGGGCACGGGCCGCGGCCCCGCCGGGCGCGTCGGCCCGGCCGCGCAGCACGACCACACCGCGCGCATCCGCGACGTCACCTTCCACGGTGACTGCGGCCCACCCCGCCGGCAGCGAGCGCCAGCCCGCAAGCAGCGTGGACACATCCCTGGCCACGACGGTGCGGTGCAGCGCACGCGGAGCGGAGTCGCCGCCGATCCACTCGGCCAAGGTTCGCTCACCGCCCACGGCACGCAGCGCTTCCCGGCGCCCATCCGCCGCGCCGTCGTCCGCGGCAAGCAGGCGCGCCGAGCCACGGGCATCCGTGAGCTGGCCGGTAGGATCGCCGTCCGCCCACAGCAGTGCGCCTTCGAGGTCCCCCCCGATGACGGCCTCGATCGCCGGCCAGGCACCCTCGGGCGCGTCCATGGCGTCCAGAAGGCCGGTCCATCCGGCACCCGCCAGCCGTCGACCGAGCCGACTCGACGAGTTCAGCGGCTCGGCCATGGCATCTCGCTCGGCCCGCAGGGCGCGCAGGCGCTCCGCGAGGTCCGTCGCACCGTGGCGGGCGGCGTCGGCTTCCGCCTGCGCCCGATCGCGTTCCAGTGTGGCTGCCTCAAAGGCGGCCGCCGCGCTGGCGAGTTCGGCAGCGGCGTGCTGCGCTTCGCCGGCGGCGCGCTCCGCCTCCTCGAGCGCCTCCTGCGTTTCGGTTGCTGCCGCCCGGAGCTCACGTTCCACCTGGCTGCGTCGCGCCTCGGCGCGTGCCGCCTCTTCGCTCTGCCGGGCCTCCGCCGCGATGCGGTCCGACTCGCGGGCGCGCACCGTCGCCACCGCCTCCTCGGCCATGAGCAGCTCGTCGTCGGCCGCGGCGAGGGCCGCGACCGCGGCGCGCCATGCCTCCTCGGCCGCCACCGCCTCCGCCAGGGCCGGTGACACGGCAGCCTCAGCCGACCCGTCCTCGAACGACGCCAGCGCTTCCCGAGCCTCGGCCAGCTCCGCCTCCTCCCGCTCCATCACGCGCTCGAGCTCGCGGAGCCGGGTGTCCGCAGCATCGAGGCGGCTCTCCGCTCGGATCGCATTCGCGCGGGTTTCCTCGCGCGCATGTCCGGCGGCCCGCGCGGCCTCCTCTGCCCGCCAGTACCTTGCCTCGGCGGCGACGAGGACCTCCCGGCTAGCCGCCTGTTCCTCACGGAATGCCTCGAGCGCGGCCTCGGCGGCGGCAGCAGTCCTGCGGGCTTCCCCGAGGCTCGAGCGCGCGGCCGCCTCGCGCCGGCGGTGCGACAGGACGACGAGTGCACGCGCCCGCGCGCCCAGCGTGTCGTGCTGCTGCTGGTGTTCCGCCTGCTGGGCGAGGCGTCGGACCTGCGGCCGCAGCTCGCCGAGGATATCGCTGACTCGGGACAGGTTGTCGAGGGACTTCGCGAGGCGACCCGACGCCTCGTTCCGCTTCACCTGCAGGCCCTTGACGCCGGCTGCCTCCTCGAACAGCTGCCGACGCTCCTCCGGGCGGAGCGAGAGCGCCGCGTCGACGGTTCCCTGCCCGACGACCACCAGCTCGTTCGCCCCCAGCCGGCCCTCTCCCAACAGCTCGACGACGTCCCGCAGCCGCGCCCGGGCACCATTGATCAGGTACTCGCCCTCGCCGGACCGATAGGCTCGCCGGCCGATGCTGACCTCGGCGAAGTCGATCGGGAGCCACCCGTCACCATTGTCGAGCGTGAGGATCGCCTCCGCCATGCCCTGAGGCTTCCGCTGCTCGGAGCCGGCAAAGATCACGTCATCGGCGCGGCGTGTCCGCAGTGAGCGGTTGGACTGCTCACCGAGCACCCACCGGATGGCGTCCGCCATGTTGCTCTTGCCGGATCCGTTCGGGCCGATGACGGCATTGACGCCCGGATCGAACACGAAGCGCGTCTGGTCGGCGAACGACTTGAACCCATGGAGGCGCAGTTCCCTCAGGCGGCTCACGGGCCGGCGTCCCCGGATTGCGTCCCTCGGATGCTGGCGGTGAGCTCCTCCAGCGCCTCGGCAGCTGCTCGTTCCTCCGCTCGTTGACGGCTCGACCCGTGGCCGGTGCCAACCGCGCGTCCGTCGAGCTCGACCGCGACCGCGAAGCGCTGGTCGTGGGCCGGCCCGGTCGTGCTCACCACCCGGTACACGGGCTTGGTGCCGAGATGGCGCTGCGTCCACTCCTGGAGCCGGGATTTCGGGGACTTGGGCGGCTCGTCGGCCTCTCCGGTGGCTCGCATGCGCTCTTCGAACAGCGGCGCGAGGATCGCCTCGGTCCGCTCGTGGCCCTCGCTCAGCGACAGCGCACCGGCGAGCGCCTCGAAGCAGGCGGCAAGGACGGACGGGCGGGTCGCACCGCCGGCATCGGCCTCTCCGCGTCCCAGGCGAAGATGGCGGTCCAGGCCGAGCTGGAGGCCGATGCGGGCAAGGGCATCGCGGTTGACGAGCGCCGCGCGACGCGCGGTGAGGAACCCCTCGTCCTCGTCCGGGTAGCGCTCGAACAGGAGCCGGCTGACGGTGAGGCCGATCACGGCGTCACCGTAGAATTCGAGGCGCTCGTTGTGGCCGTTGACCTGGCCGGGGTTCTCGTTCGAATAGGAACTGTGGACGAATGCCTGGCGGATCAGCTCCGGCTGTCGCGGGACGATGCCGAGCCGATCGCCGAGCTCGTCCAGCGGCGGAGCTTCCATGGACCGGGTCCGCCTACTGCTGGTGCTCCTCGATGTACTCGACGGCGTCGGACACCTTCTGGATGCGCTCCGCGTCCTCGTCCGAGATCTCCATCCCGAACTCCTCCTCGAGGCTCATGATGAGCTCCACGAGATCGAGGGAGTCGGCGTTGAGATCCTCGACGAACGAGGCGGTGGGCGTCACCTCTTCCTCGTCGACGCCCAGCTGTTCGACGATGATCTTCTTGAGGCGATCGTACGTGGTGCCGTCGGTCACGAAATCAAGCTCCTCCACCCGGTGATCTGGAAACGCTTCCTAGCACGCCATTGACGAGGCGTCGCGCTGCATCGCCGGCGTAGATCCGGGCGAGGGATACGGCGTCGCGCATCGTCTCCCCGCTCGGGGTCGCGGCGGAGTATAGCACCTCGTACAGGGCGCTCCGGAGGATGGTCCGCTCCACGCGACCCAGCTCGGCGACCGGAATCAGGGGTGCCTCGGCCGCGATTCGGGCGTCCAGCTCCGAACGGTGCTCCGCCACGCCGTGGACGATGCTGGCGGCGTGCTGGCGGACGTCATCGGGGAGGTCCTTCTCCTCGGCCAGCCGCTCGAGCGCCGACCCGGCCTGTCCCGGGCGGAACTCCTCCTCGAAGAGCGCCAGCAGGGCGATCCGGCGTGCCAGCAGCCCCGCCGTCGCCGGTTGCGAAGGCCGCCGTCCCGGCGTCGGCACGGCTCAGCCCCGCTCGCGGTGCAGGCGGGCGGCGATGCGCGACCGTACCCCGCGATGGACGAGGGCCGGGTGCTCACGCGTCCACTCGGCGATCAGCTCGGGCACGCGAGCATGGGCGGACTCCGACGCGACGCGAATCGCGTTCTCCATCATCCGCGCCCGCGCCCGGCCGTGGGTCACGACGCTGACACCCTTCACGCCGAGGAGCGGCGCGCCGCCGTACCGCTCGTAGTCGAAGCGCGCCTTCATGCGGTCGAAGCCGGGCTTCAGGGCCAGCAGCGCCAGCGGCGCGATCGGCCCCTGCTGGAGGTCCTCCCGCAGCGCGCGGAAGATGAAGCTGGTGATGCCCTCGAAGAACTTGATGACGACGTTGCCGACGAAGCCATCGCAGACGACGACATCCGCGCGATGGGCGATCATGTCATGCGCCTCGACATTGCCGACGAAGTGCATGTCGAGCTCCGCGAGCTTGGCATGCGCCTCGCGGGCGAGGTCGTCGCCCTTCTCGCTCTCCTCGCCGATGTTGAGCAGGCCGATGCGCGGGTTTCGGACCTGCAGGACGTGCTCGGCGAAGATCGCGCCCATCGCCGCGAACTGGACAAGGTTCTCCGGGTCGGAGTCCACGTTCGCGCCGACGTCCAGCAGCATGACCGGACCGGTGGCGGTCACCATGTGCGCCGGCAGCGCCGGGCGGTCGATGCCCTCGACTCGGCCGAGCCGAAACACCGCGGCCGCCATGGTGGCGCCCGTGGAGCCGGCGCTCACCACCGCATCGGCGTCCCCGTCGCGCACGAGGTCGGTGGCGACCACGATGGACGCGCGTCGCTTGGATCGCAGCGCCGTGGCCGGGTGCTCCCCCATCCCGATCACCTCGGGGGCGTCGACGAGCCGAACATTCGGCGGACGGCCCTTGCCGTGCGCGGCGATCTCACGCTCGAGGCGCGGGACGTCACCGACGAGGATGATCTCGTCGGTGTTCGCGATTGCATGGTCGATCGCGCCGCGGACGATCTCGCGAGGGGCGTGGTCGCCACCCATCGCGTCGACCGCGATGCGCATCGACGTCAGCGCTGGCCGTCGACCGGTGTGACCGGCTCGATCTCGACTGCCTCACGGCCGGCGTACCAGCCGCACGTCGGGCAGACGTGATGCGCGCGCTTCAGCTCGTGGCAGTGCTCGCACTCGACCAGCGGCGGCGCGCTGATCGCCAGGTGCGAGCGCCGCTCACCCTGGCGCGCCTTGGAAACTTTTCGCTTGGGGACGCCCACGCGGACACTCCTTGACCGATGAGAACGGGGACGCCGCAGTATAGCCGGAGCGGAGCGGAGGGTCGAACACCCGCCGATCAGTCCGACGAGTGGCCGTTCCGATCGGTGAGGAGCGCCGCCAGCCCGGCCAGGCGGGGGTCGATGTCGTCGTCGCCGTGCACATGGTTCCCGCCATCCAGCCGCTCGCCGCATTCGACGCACAGGCCCGGGCAGTCCGGACGGCACAGCGGGTGCATCGGCTCGGTGAGTACCAGCTCGTCGCGGAAGACGCCGTCGAGCACGATCTCGTGGTGCTCGTCCACCCGGAGCGTCGGATCGGCCGCATCCGGTTCCTGGGCCGGCAGGGCGGCACCCGTGACGACGTCGACGGTCGGCAGGAACTCCTCCTCGATGTCGACGCGCACGTCCTCCACGAATGCGTCCGTGCACCGCGCGCAGGTCCGCCGCAGGGGCGCGCGGAGCGCACCGCGCACGATGATCCCGCGGTTGGTGCGCTGCAGACGAAGCTCCGCATCGAGCGGACCGGCGAGCTCGAGCTCCGAACCCAGGCTGACGTAGTGGTCGCGCAGCCGGAGGTCCCTCGTCGCGCCCGGCAGCTCGTGGAGCAGTCCGGCGACGTTGAAGGAGGTCATGGACGCGGGGCGGTCTCCGCGCGCTCCTCGGCATCGACGACGACCGCGCTGGTCCCGTCGGCGCCGCGGCCGTCATCCCTCGATGGCCGATGCCGCTCATCCAGCATGTCGATGCCGCGCTTGATGCTGGTGAGCGCCTTGATGCACTCGCCCTCGAGCCGGATCAGCACGCCGGCGGCGTACTCGTCGGCCCCCCGACGCACCTCCTGCGCCTCGCCCTGCGCCTGGTCGATGATCTCCCCCGCGCGGTGCTGGGCGGCGCGAACGAGCTCTCGCTCCTCGAGCATCTGGGCCGCCTGCTGCTGCGCGCGCGCGACGATGCTGTCACCTTCCTCCCGCGCGCGCTCCGTGATACGGGTGGCCTCCTCCGTGATCCGGCGCGCCTGGCGCACCTCGTCCGGGACGGACACCCGGAGCTGGTCGATCAGCTCGAGCACGGTGGCCTGATCGAGGACGACGTTGTTCGTCAGCGGCAGCTTCTTGCCGGTCGCAACCAGCGACTCCAGCCGCTCGACGAGGAAGATGATGTCCGTGGCCGCGCCTCCTTCGCCGCGATTATACGCGCGGGTCGGCGGCCATTCGCTCGGCGAGCGCCTCCGCCACGGGCTGGGGCACCATCGGCCCGATGTCGCCTCCGAAGCGTGCCACCTCCTTGGTGAGCGACGAGCTGACGTAGCCGTACTCGAGCGCGGTCATCAGGAACGCCGTGTCGACGTCCGGTGCGAGCTTGCGGTTGGTCAAGGCCATCTGCAGCTCCGCCTCGAAGTCGCTCACGGCGCGGAGCCCCCGGACGATGAAGCCCGCCCGGTGGCGATGTGCGAACTCAACGGTCAGCCCGTCGAAGGCGTCGACCGTGACGTGGGTCCCGAGATCGGCCACGCTGCGCTCGATCAGCGAGATACGCTCCTCGATGGAGAACAGCGGCGCCTTCTTCGGGTTGTTGAGCACGCCGATCACGAGGCGGTCGAACAGGGTCGAGGCCCGGCGGGCCACGTCCAGGTGCGCGTTCGTCATCGGGTCGAACGAACCGGGAAAGACCGCGACTCGCGTCATGCGTCCTCCGTCTCGAGAAAGGTCAGCATCGTCTCCCCGAAGCGCCGGCCGCGGGAGAGGACCAGGCGGTCGATGCGCTCCGGGACCTCGGTCCGCCAGAAGTGCTTCACGACGACGACCGCGCCCGGGGCCATCCGAGGGGCAAGCGCCCGCAGCGGCGCCACGATAGCACGCAGCTCATACGGCGGATCGAGGACGGCGATGTCCCACGGGACTGCGTGGCTGGCCGCCAGGAACCGCTCGACGTCGGCGGCGTGCACACGGGCCGAGCCCGCGAGCTTCGTGCGCTCGAGGTTCGCGCGGAGGACCCCGAGCGCCGCCCGGCCGTGCTCGACGAAGTCGGCGCCCTCGGCGCCCCGGGAGAGCGCCTCGATGCCGACGGCGCCACTGCCCGCGTACAGGTCGAGAAACCGAGCATCCGGCACGCGATCCCCGAGTATCGCGAACAGGGTCTCCTTGACGCGGTCGGTGATCGGCCGCGTGCTCCGATCCCGGGGGGATGCGAGCGGCACCCCGCGGGCGGACCCGGCGATCACCCGCATCTAGGCGGCGTCTCCCTCTTCCTCGGCCGCCGTGAAATCCGCCTGCAATCGGGCCAGACCCGCACGCTGCTCGAGGGCCGGATCGTCCGCCAAAACCGTCTCGGCGAGCGTGCGTGCCCGCTCGGCCAGGGCCAGATGGCGTGGCTCGAACAGGGACGCGACGCGCAGCGGCGGAAGGCCGGACTGCCGTGTCCCGAGCAGGTTTCCCGCGCCTCGCAGCTTCAGGTCCGCCTCGGCGATGTGGAATCCGTCCTGGGAGGCGCGGAGGACGTCGAGTCGGCGCAGCGCCAGGTCGTCGGTCGCGTCGGACAGCAGGATGCAGTACGAGTGCGCCGTGCCGCGGCCCACGCGACCGCGCAGCTGATGGAGCTGCGCAAGGCCGAAGCGCTCCGCGTCCTCGATGAGGATGACGCTCGCGTTCGGGACGTCGATACCGACCTCGATCACGGTCGTGGCGACCAGGATATCCATCTCGCCCGCCGCAAAGGCGGTCATCGTCGCGTCGCGCGCGTCTGCGCGCTGCTGTCCATGGACGAGGCCGATCCGCAGGTCGGGCAGTGCCGCCGTCAGACGCTCTGCCTCGGCCTCGGCGCTCGCTGCCTGGAGCGAGTCGGACTCAGCGATCAACGGCACGACGACGAACGACTGTCGCCCCTCGGCAGCCTCCGCGGCGAGGAACGACTGAATCTTCGGCAGCGCCCGGCGATCGCGGATCTCCGTGCGGATCGGCTGGCGACCCGGCGGCAGCTCCCGGATCGTCGAGATCGACAGATCGCCGTACACGGTGAGTGCCAGCGTGCGTGGAATCGGCGTCGCGGTCAGGGCCAGGACGTGCGGCTCTCCCCCGCTGCCCTTCGCCTGCAGCGCGGCGCGCTGGCCCACGCCGAAGCGGTGCTGCTCGTCCACGATCACAAGGCCAAGCCGCGGAAATGACACGCCCGCGCTGATGACCGCGTGGGTGCCGATCACCACCTCCGCCGTGCCACCGCCGATCGCCTCGTGGATCTCGCGCTTCCGACCTGCTGGCAGCGAGCCGGACAGAAACTCCGCCCGGACGCCGAGCCCGTCGAGCAGGGGCGCCAGGCCCGCATGATGCTGACGCGCGAGGATCTCCGTCGGCGCCATGAGCGCCGCCTGCCATCCAGCTCGCACCGCCACGGCCAACGCCACCGCCGCCACGGCGGTCTTGCCACTCCCCACGTCGCCCTGGAGGAGGCGTCGCATCGGGCGGAGCGCGGCGAGGTCCTCGACGATCGCCT
>JASLBU010000289.1 GCA_030146365.1 Candidatus Limnocylindria bacterium
GCGAGCTGCTGGTACGCGATCGAGGCGAACGACAGGCGGTGCAGCGGGCTGATGCCGTGTTCGCGAATGGCCGCGCGGTGCTCCGGCGTCGAGTAGCCGACGTTCGTGTGGAAGTCCCAGTTCGGGTGCTGCTCCGCCATCCGGCGCATGTACCGGTCGCGCGTCACCTTCGCGAGGATCGACGCTGCCGCGATCGCCGCGCTCTTCGTGTCGCCGTCGACGATCGCCTTCTGCTCGTAGCCCAGGTCCTTGACCCGGAAGCCGTCCACCAGGCAGAGGGCGTCGTCGCAGGCAACCCGGCGCAGCGCTGCGCGCAGCCCTGCGAGGTTCGAGACGTGCAGCCCGCGCGAGTCGATGCCGCGTACGCAGCGGACGACGATCGACGACTTGGCAGCGGCCCGGAGGACCAGCGGGTACAGCTCCTCCCGTGCGGCCTCCGTGTGCTGCTTGGAGTCGTTCAGCCGCGCAAGCGCGCGGCGGTCGGAGAGCGTGAGGCGCTCGATGTCGAATAGAACCGCCGCGGTCACCAGGGGCCCCGCCAGACAGCCGCGGCCGGCTTCGTCGGCTCCGGCTACGAACCGGCGCTCGAACGCGCGGTCGAAAGCGAAGAGCTTCCGGCCGCGAGGACGCTTCTTACGGGGTGCCGAGCCGCTTCGGCGGCCAGTACGTGAAGAAGGCTCCGCCGATGACGTAATCCTTGGGGACGGGTCCCCAGACGCGGCTGTCGGTGCTGTTCCCACGGTTGTCGCCCATCATAAAAAAGTGATCCTTCGGAATCTTGATGGGCCGCTTGAGGTTGCACGTTTCGCACGCACTGTCCGGACGAATGAAGGGCTCCTTCTGCTGCCGGAACCGCCCGTCCTTGCCCTTGAGGTACACGCGCCCGCTCTCGATGTAGAGCTCGTCACCGGGAACGCCCACCACCCGCTTGATGAAGTTGGTGTCCGAGCGCTCGTCGACGGGCCTCTCGCAGGCCTGGCCCGGAACGTCCTCGGCGCACGAGATCTCGGCGTCGTCGTCGGCACCCTTCGGGGGCTTGAACACGACGACATCGCCGCGTTCGGGGTCGCTGAAGCGCGGCGACACGCGATCGACGAGCACGCGCTGGCCGACTTCGAGCGTGGGCACCATCGACTCGCTAGGGATCCGGAACGGCTTGACCAGGAACTGCTGGATGCCCAGCGCGAGGCCCAGAGCGACGATGACGATGACGACCAGCTCGAGGAGGGAGCCCTTCCCGTCCTTCGATCCGGATTTCCCAGAGCGGTTGGTCACTGGCGACGGCTTAGTGGCCATCGCCGGCGATCAGGAGTCGCCCGGCGCGTCGCCGGACGCGCCGCCGCTGTCGGCGGGCTCGACGTCCGGATCGGCGGAGGCAGCGGGATCGCCGGCCTTCGCGTCGTCCGCCTGTCCGGCCCCGCCGGCCTCGGCAGCTGCGGCGTCGCCCTCGACATCCGTCGAGGGGGTCCCCTCCTCGGCTGTGCCCACGGGCTCGGTCGATGCGGGTGCCTCTTCCTCGAGAACCGTCGGTGCTTCCTGACTGCCGGTGGGCGAGAGCGCCGCCGTGCCGGCCGGGCCGGTGTACTGGCGCTCGCGCACGCGGGCGCGGCGTCCGACCCGTCCGCGGAGGTAGTAGAGCTTCGCGCGGCGGACGTCGCCGCGGGCCGCGACCTCGATGCGCTCGATCTTCGGCGAATGCACCGGGAACGTGCGCTCGACGCCCACTCCGAACGACTGCTTGCGCACCGTGAACGTCTCTCGCGCGCCCTTGCCCTGGCGCTTGATGACGATGCCTTCGAAGACCTGGGTGCGGCGGCGCGTCCCCTCGATCACCTGGAAGTGGACCTTGACGCGGTCGCCGGCATCAAAGGCCGGGACTTGGCGCAGCTGGGCGCGCTCGAGGGTGTCGATAACTCCGCTCATCGCAAAAGAAGGGCGCGTGGGCACGAACGGCCCGACGCGCGGACGGCAATGGTAGCGAAGGGTGGTCGCCGTGCCCGGTCGTGCACCGAATCAGTCGCCGCGGGCCGTGCGGGCCCTCTCGCGGCTCTGCTCGAGCCGCCAGTGGCGAATCCGCGCGTGGTCGCCCGAGAGCAGCACCTCGGGCACGTCGTGGCCCCGCCAGGTCGGCGGTCGCGTGTAGTGCGGGTACTCCGGGGCGCCCTCGAGAGCCGGGCCGAACGACTCCTCGACCGCGCTGTCCTCATGCCCCAGAGCGCCCGGCAGCTTCCGGGTGACCGCGTCGCACACGACCATGGCCGCGAGCTCGCCGCCGGCCAGCACGTACCGCCCGATCGAGACGACGTCCGTGGCCAGGTGCTCGTACACGCGCTCGTCGAACCCCTCGTAGCGTCCGCACAGGAGGGCGACCTCGGGTTCCGCAGCGAGCTCGCTGGCGAGCGCATCGTCGAACGGGCGGCCCCCGGCAGCAAGCGCGACGACGCGGCGGCTTTGCGTGGCCTCGAGGGCATCAACGCCGTAGCGCGCCTCCAGCGCCTGTTCGACGACGTCGACGCGGATGACCATGCCCGCCCCGCCGCCGTATGGCGTGTCGTCGACCCGGCCGCCCTTCATCGGGGTCGTCGCCCGCATGTCGACCCGTTCCAGCTCGTGGCCGAGCGCAAGCGCGTTCCGAACGTGACGCTGCTCGTAGAACCAGTCGAACCAGTGCGGGAAGAGCGTGAAGACGTCGATCCTCACCGCGGCGACCCGTCCTCGCGCAGGTTCAGGAAGGCGAGGTCGACCTCGATCTCCCGGCCCTCCACGTCGACCCGCTTGACCGCGTCGTGGATCAGCGGCACGAGGATCCCGGCGTCGCCCACCTCGAGCACGTCGCAGGACGGGCCATGAAGCACCGACCGCACCTCGCCGAGGTCGCCGACGCGGCAGCCGATCAGGTCGTCGTCGTACC
>JASLBU010000017.1 GCA_030146365.1 Candidatus Limnocylindria bacterium
GCCGTCGTGGTCATCTGCGCCGTGGTGCTCTGGTCTGCCGTCGGGACGGAGCGGCCCGAGCTGGCATCGGCCACCTCGTCTCCCTTGCCCACCGCGAGCCCCATCCCCACCACCCCGACTCCGAGCCCGAGCCCCACGAACACGCCATCACCCCGTCCCACGGCCACGCCGACGCCTACGCCGACGCCCGTGCCCACGCCGACGCCGGTGCCCCAGCCAGCCGCCTGGGCCGACGGTCGCGTGAACGTCCTGTTGCTCGGGTCCGACAGCAGCGGAACGCGTCGCGGCCGGGGCGAGCCATGGCAAACGGACGCGATCACCCTGGTCAGCGTGGCATCCGATGGCAGTCACGTGGCACTGTTCTCGCTCCCCCGCGACTCCAGCGACATTCCGATGCCGGACGGAACGATCTGGGGCGGGAAGGCCAACTCGATCGCCCCCATCCTCGGGCCGGACGCGATGCGGGGCGCGATGAGCATGCTGTTTGGCGTGCCGATCGACTACTACGTGATGCTCGACATGGACGGGTTCCAGCAGGCGGTCGACTGGGTCGGCGGTGTGACGGTCGCCACGCCGTACACGTTGGCCGACCACGTGTGCACCATCGGCGCGGGCGTCCATCACCTGGACGGATATCACGCCCTGTGCTTCGCGCGACACCGCGCTGTGGACACTGACTACGCGCGCGCCGACCGGCATCAGCAGCTGATGCTCGCGCTCCGTGACCAGGTGCTCGCCAGCCAGGTGGACATCGCCGCGCTGGCCGGTGGCGTCGGCTCGCTGCAGACGGATGTCCCGCCGTCGGACATCGGTTACCTTGCCGAGCTCGCGTGGGCCACCGGCGGTGCGGCAGTGGAGCGCGTCGTCTTTGGCCCCGAGTACATGACCTTCACCGGGTTTGCCGGTGAGAGAGGCTGGATCTCCGTCCCCAACGTGCCGGCCATCCAGTCGACGGTGTGGGCGCTCATCACTCCCTGAAGGGAGCTGGCGCGCGAGCAGGTCAACCGCGCGGGACCGGGACCTCCGGACGGGCGTCGGCGGTCCCGGGGCGCAGTCGAGCGCCCGTGGCGCGCTCGTAATCGTCGGTGATGATCGCGTAGCACTTGCACGCCGCTCCTCCAGCCCAAGCCGGTCGGTGATCGTCACCCGGCCGCGCTGGTGGGAGATCAATCCGGCCCTCTTGAGCGCCGCAGCAGCGAGGCTCACGGACGGACGCGTGGTGCCCAGCATGACCGCGAAGAACTCGTGCATCAGCGTGGAACGGACTGCGGTCGATGCGGTCGCTGACCATGAGCAGCCATCGCGCTGCACGTTGCTCGATGCCGTGGACGCGGTTGCACGCAGCGCCTGCGACGCCATCGTCATGAAGGCCAGCGCGTACCTGCGGACGGCGGTCTGACGAGCCGGCTGCCCGACTCGGCCCGAAGTTAGGCGATCGGGCGGCAGTCCATGCAGCCGGGAGGGATCGCCTCGCCCGCGAACCCGAACCCATGCGGGCAGACACGTGGCAGGCGGTCGACGCCGTGTCTTTCTCTCTGCGCGCGGCGGATCGATCCCAGCACGCTCTCCAATGTGTCGAGATCGAACGGCATGCCCAGCACGTGCATGTCGGCATGGTCACGCAGCAGTCGCGGGCTGGACATCACCGCATCGAGGTCAGGCGCCAGCACAACGACCGGAACGTCCCGCAGCTCACGGTGGGCTCGGGCACTACCGACAAGATCCCAGGCCGTCGCGGGCCCGCCCGCCGGGCCGGGCACAATCGGCGCAATGAGGAGGATCTCCGGCCGCTGCCTGGCGATCTCGTCGATCGATGCCAGGCTTCTCATGCGATTGACGACGTGGGTCGCCCGGAGCGCGTCTCGGATGACGGCGGAGACATCGCCGTCGTCGGCGACCACGGTCATCCGCGTCAGGATGGGCGGGGAAGCGGGGGCAACAAGTGCACCATGGGAAAGCACGCGGTTCTCGGGACCTCGTCGTAGGGCGGCCAGCCTGCCGACAGAACGACTCGGCTGTCAGTTCGCTCCCATACGGATCAGCGAAGCAATCGAGACCGTAGCGCGCGGATCCGCTCGTAGGACGCGTCGATGCGCGCCTCGGGGATCCGCCCCGACTCGACCGCAGCCACCAGGGCGCCCACGACGCGGTCCATGTCCGATGCAGCCTTCGGATTCCCGATGGTAAGAAGGTCCACGCCCGCCTCCACGGCCAGCACGACGGCGTCCTCGAGCCGATAGTTCGCGCGAATCGCACCCATCGTCAGGTCGTCGCTGATGACCACTCCGCCGTACCCCAGCTCCCCGCGCAGGACTCCTTCGATCGTCGCGAATGAGAGGGTGGCCGGGTGCGACGGATCGAGTGCTCGGTTGAAGATGTGGCCTGTCATGACGGCATCGGCGGCGCCGATCCGGATGAGCTCCGCGAACGGCCACAGCTCCTCGCGGGACCAGCCGCCCGTCACGTCCACGGCGCCGTGGTGGGTGTCTCCACCGGCGCTGCCCTGGCCGGGGAAGTGCTTCAGCGTCCCCGCTACCCGGCTGGCGCGCATCCCCGAGATGAACGCGGCGGCATGACGGACGACCGCATCCGCCGAGTGTGAGAACGTCCGCCCCTGCCCCCCGATGGCGGCGTTGTAGCGGTTCAGGTTCATGTCGACGACCGGCGCGAGGTTCAGGTTGACGCCGGCCGCGGCGAGCGTCTGCCCGATGCTGGCTCCCTGGGCCTGCGTGAACATCGGATCGCCCATCGCGCCGAGCGAGGCGGCGGTGTACGTCCCGGGAAATCCCCTCCGCGCACTCAGGCGCGCGACGTTCCCGCCCTCCTGGTCGACGGCGATGATCAACGGTGGCGCCGGCGAAACGCTCTGGAGGGTCGCGGTCAGGGTCCGGAGCTGGGCCGGTGACTCGACGTTTCGCGCCCGGCCGTCGGGGTATGCATCGAAGATGACCACGCCGCCCAGGAAGCGGTCGCGGATCGCCTGGACGACCGGGGACGTCCCGTCGGCCCACGTGCCGTCGAAGCCCAGCAGCAGCATGCTGCCCACCTTCGCCCGGAGGTGCGTCTCGTACGCCGTCTCCTGGACCGGCTGCGCGGCGCGCACTGGCAGGTCGGCGGAGAGCAGCTCTTCCGTCGGCAAGCGGTAGCCGGAGGACACCGGAAGAGACACCCGTCTCCCCTTCAGCAGTGCATCGGCGATCTTTGTGATCGGGCCCGCGGTCGAGATGGTGGCCTCGAGCAGGAGGGCGCTCCCCAGAAAGCCGGCACCGGCCAGAAAGCGGCGGCGCGAGATCGCTGCCCGGACCAGGGGGTGAACCCTCTGGTCGGAGGCGGGATCATAGGTCTCTTCGGAAGGCGCCAAGGCACTCACACTGCGTTCATGGGACGGCGACACGGGGAGCAAGGCGCATGCCCGGAGCGCTGCGGCGATCTGACCGGCAGGATGAGGCCCCGGCGCTGCCACCAGGATGATGCGTCAGCATGCGAGGCGCCTTGTGCGCCGCACGGCCATCGCGGCCCCTCGCACATCTGGTTCGATCAGGGGGCCTCGTCAACCGTCCGATGCGAGGCATCCTCGCTCACGATGATGCTGGCCACCATGCCGGCTTCGTAGTGACCGGGCTCGTGGCAGCCGGCGAGCAGCGGCTCCTCCGATTCGCCGAAGGTGTACTCGAAGGTTTCGGTCTGCCCGGGCTCGACGCTGACACCGGCATCGGTCTCGTGGTCCTTTTCCCCGGTCGCCATCTCCTCCGCGAACGCGGCCTGCGCCGCCACATCGCCGATGAGGAATTCGTGCGCGGCCTGCCCGGCATTCGTGACGACGAACCGAATCGTCTCCCCGGGAGCCACCGTGATCGCATCCGGCTCGAACGTCAGCTCGTCCGTCATGGTCACTTCGATCTCTCGCGACGCGGCCGCCGCACCATGTCCCCCGGTGTCGAGACCAGAGGCTGAAGCCACGACCAGCCCGCCCAGCATGAACGCGACGATCACGGCGGCCAGCGCACCGGTGCCGAACGACGGGATGAACCGGCGCCAGTCAGTCGCCTGGGTTCCGTGGTGGTAATGGTGCGTCAGGGCGTGGCCCTTGCCCCGGCTGAGCAGGTAGCGGTTCACCGGATACGCGGCGATGAAGGCGGCCGTCAGCGCCACCATCATCCCCAGCCAGAAGACGGGGTTGCTCAGGCCGGCGTCCATCGCGCCCGGGATCGCGGCCATGACGGCGTTGTCCACGAGCTCCATGGTCGCGATCGACAGCGTGTCGGCAGCCAGGACGACGCCGAGGGCGCCGAAGAAGCCCAGGCCTGCCCTGATCAGCGGCAGGGTTGAGAGCGTGTAGCCGAACAGGAACGCAAGGCCGACCGCCAGAGCGATGGTGGCCACGTTGCCGAGCCCCATCGACGTGCCGATGATCAGGCCGGCGATCTCACCGATCGCGCAGCCCGTCAGGCAGTGCAAAGTGGCGCTGGCCGCCATGGCGTTGATGCCGGCGCCGGTTGCCGCGCCTTCATCCCCGCGAGCCGACTGAGGCTGCATGTGGCCGTGCCCGGCGTGCTGATCGTGAGTCGAACTGTTCATCACTGGACCTCCCGGTTCGCGATCTTCAGCAGCTCGTGCAGGCAATGCTCGAGCAGCTGATGTGGGAACCCATCAGCCAATCGGTAGTGAATGACCCGGCCGTCCCGACGACTGCCGACGACGCCCGCGCCCCGCAGTTGCTTGAGGGCGTATGACGATTGGTCCATCGACAGGTCGAGTGCGAGCGCGAGGTCGCCGACGCACAGCTCGTCGACGGACGCCAGCGCGAAGAGGATCCGAACCCTGACGGGGTCCGCGAGCACGCCCAGCAGCGAGGCCAGGCGCTCCGCCTCCGAGGGCGAAAGGACCGATCGCTGGGCTTCTTCGACGCCCAGCGGGTTGATAGGGTGGGCATGGGGTGACATCTCCATAGCCGCATTATCGCACGAGTGTGCGGGTATGCAAGGGCCCCGGGATTGGAGGACTTGAGGTCCCGGACACAACAACTGCCCCGGCTCTCGCCGGGGCAGCAGGTGGGGCGTCGAAGAGTACTGGTCAGTCGATGGTGCCGCAGGCCACCGGCAGCTCCGCCTCCAACGGGACGCCAGGGGCGAGCGTAGAAGCCTGCCCATCGTACGTGCCGTTGTCGTTGAGGTCCTCGCCGTGGATCACCACGTGGAGGTCGTTCAGGTTGGCCGCAACGTTGCCCTTGAGCGTGATCTCACGCTGGTAGAACAGGTTGCCGTTCGCGTCGGACACCGGAGCCGTGCCGATGTTCAGGCCGGCCGCTGCGCTGGTGTCCCCGCTCGTCGCGAAGGTCACGAGGATCGGTCCATAGGCGGGAAGCCCGTCGAGCGTGTCAATGAGGCCATCGCTGCCTGCGGCCGATGCTGGCGGGCATTCGTTCTGCGCCTTGACCACGCCATGGATGTGGGCCAGGTGCGGCAGGTTGGGGCTGAGCCCGGTGGCGTTGACGGTCACGAGATAGGTCGTGCCGCGCACGTACTCAATGCTGGCCTGTCCGCTCGCGTTCGAGCCGGAGTCAGCTGTCGGGGCATGCGGTACGGGCGAGAGTCCAGCGAAGTAATCGACGTTGGCCGCTCCGACCACGGGCATCGCCAGCATGGCCAGGGCCGCACCGGCAATCAACGGAGAACGGAGAGACTTGGGGAAACGGGGGCGCATGAATTGCTCCTCATCGGATGGAGGACGATCTCGGTCCTCTCGATTGAGGGGCGTCCACTGTTGATACGCAGACCGCACCGGTCTGTATCACACCGAACATTCCGCCCGTCGACCCGGGGTCAGGTGGTCCAGCAGCCCGTCCGCTCGTATCGGCCCTCGTGGCGCTCCGCGGGATGACGTTCACCATGATTCGGCCCTGCTCGCCAGCCAGCCGCCAGGCACCTGTCCAGACCCGTCCCGTGCCCGGGGCGGGCCTGTGGCGTCAAGCGGGCTGAGCCGCGCGCAGCAACTGATCTATGGCCGCCGTGACCTCGTCCAGACCGAACGGCTTCCGGATGGGCGCATAGTGCGGACCGCCGCCCAGCTCGGCTTCGGCCGCCGCCATGCCGGTCAGGTCGGCATTGCAGACCAGGATCGGCAGCTCTCGGAGACCCGGCGTGTCACGCACGTCCTGAACGATGTTCCAGCCGTGCAGGCCGTCGGACCCGAGTCGAAGGTCGACGATGAGCAGGGCCGGCTGCGACGCGACGATTGACTCCAGGGCTCCGGACCGGTCGCCGTCGATCAGCCGCCACCTGAATCCCAATGTTGCGCCGACGGCCGCGGTTAGCGCGCCGGCGACCCGGAACGGAGTACCAGGAGGCCGCCTGTCGCTGCCACCACGGAGGCCCCCAGGATCGCCACCTTCGTGACATCGAGCAGGGCTGCCTCGCCGGCGAACGCGAGCTCGCCGATGAAGAGCGACATCGTGAACCCGATTCCCGCCACCCAGCCGGCTCCCCAGATGTGGCGCCACGTCACGCCCGAGGGCAGCTCGGCCCAGCCGAGTCGCACGACACCCCACGCCAGACCCAGGATTCCAACCTGCTTGCCGATCAGGAGGCCGAGCAGGACGCCATGAGCGACCGGGCTCCCGAGCGCGCTGCCAGCGTTCATGCCCAGTGGCACGCCGGCGTTCGCCAGGGCGAACAGCGGCACCACCAGGTAGGCCACCCATGGATGGAGGTTGTGCTCCATCCGCTGCAAGGGGGTCTGGATCGCCTCCGTCGCGTCTTCGAGATCCGTCAGCGCAGACTGGCGCTCGTCACTGCGCCGCACGTCATCGGCATGGTCCGCGTCGTCGAAGGCGTCGAGGAGATCGCGAGCTCGCCGCACGAAGCTCGCCCCGTCGATGCGCGTCGTTGCCGGGACGGTGAAGGCCAGCAGAACACCCGCAATCGTGGGGTGGATGCCGCTCGCCAGCACGGCCGCCCAGAGTGCGATCCCCAGAACCGCGTATGGCAGATAGCTCCGCGCCTGGAGGCGATTTGCCGCGACGAGCAGAACAAGTACCACGGCAGCCGCGCCGAGCGCCGGGAGCGACACGTCGCTGGAGTAGAAGACGGCGATGACGAGGATGGCCATCAGGTCGTCGGCGATTGCGAGGGCCGTCACGAACACCTTGAGGCCCAGTGGCACGCGGGAGCCCAGAACGGCGAGTACGCCGAGGGCGAAGGCGATGTCGGTGGCCATCGGCACTCCCCACCCCTCGCTGCCGTCGGCGCCGGCGGTGACTGCGAGGAAGATGACTGCGGGCACCACGGCGCCACCGAGGGCGGCGGCGATGGGAAGCAGCGCACGTCGGGGCGATCGAAGCTCACCGATGAGCACTTCCCGCTTGATCTCCAACCCAACGACGAAGAAAAAGACCGCCATCAGCCCGTCGTTGATCCAGAAGTGGAGTGACTTCGAGAATCCGACGTCACCCAACCGCACGGCCAGGGGCGTCTCCCAGAGGGCGGTGTAGCTCTCGCCGAACGGTGAGTTGACCCACACCAGCGCAACGACTGCGGCGGCCAGCAACAGCAGGCCACCCGACGCTTCCGTATGCAGGAAGTTTCGGAGTGGTGCGAGGACCCGATCGACGGGCCGAGGGTCTCCCACGGAGCCCGTCACCGATCGCGTCCCATGCCGCCGGCGGTCGACGGGACAACGCTGACCGACCCATCTGTTCCGATAATCATCGCTTCGACGCCGGTGACGCGTGCCACGCCGTTGATTCGGGCAGCCTGCTCGATCTCGGCGCTCGCTACCCGTTCACGCCGCATGGCGCCGTGAAGCATCTCCCCGGTTCTAACCACCAACGTCGGCTCCGATTTCACCAGGTTCGCGCCCGTTGGCACTCGGACGCCTGCGTAGGCCACGACGTACTGCAACCCCACCAGAAGAGCCAGGGCAACGAGCCCCTCGACGAGGGTGACGTCCTTGGACAGCAGAATGGTGGCGACTGTCGAGCCCAGCGCGACGGTCACCACGATGTCGAAGGCATTCAGCTTGGAGAGCGTCCGCTATCCGGAGACCCTGCGAACAGCGCCAGGTAGCGGGCGACGACGACGACGACGACGACGATGGTGGGCACCGGCTCCCAGCCGGCGAAAACCATTCGGGCATGCGAAGGCGGGTGCAGGATCGGGGCCGCCGAAGGTCACGGCCCCTCGGATTCCCTCGCCGATCCGGTCCTGGTGCCCGTAGCCCGCCGGCCGAACAGCATGGCGCCGAGGACTCCAGCCACGTAGCCGAGTAGTACCAGGCCAGCCAGCATGAGCACCAACGCAACGAGACGGCCGCCGATGGTCACCGGCTCGGTGGCCGCGCCGACCGTCGTGATCGTCGCGGCCGCCCACCACAGGGCTTCCCCGTAGTCGGTGATGCCCGACTGCGGGGCGTCGGCTTCGAACATGAGGAGCGCGGCGGACCCCAACAGGACCGCCGTCGCCGTCAGCGCGGCCGCGTATCCCGCTCGGGTCCATGCCAGCGCGGAGTTGAGGGTCCGCGCGGCCCGGTTGAACCCGGCCACCGCCCGCACTGCGTTGATGGCCCGGACGGACCGCACCAGTCGCAGGATGCGAAACGCACGGAAGAACGGCAGGACAAGGGAGATCGCGGTGAGCCAGTTGCGACGCAGGTAACGAAGGCGGTCCGGACTGATCGCGATCCCCAGCAGGAATTGGACGATGAAGAAGCCCCAGATCGCCAGGAGCAGCCACCGCAGGGCGCCCGGCACCGCGTCGCCCTGTGCCGTCACGACCAGCTCGGCGGCGAGCGCCACGGCAAAGACGATCGCCAGGAACGTGCCGGGCCCCTCGAGCATGCGCTCCACGCGCGCCACCAGCCGCCAGCGGCCCAGTCTGGCCTCCGGTTCACGGCTGCTCACGTTGAAGCCACCTGCGAAAACGCGCCGAGCCCCAGCGCTCGGCGCACACGGGCGACGGCCGGCCTGTGGGGGTCGTCGACCGCCGCCTCGATCGTGTCGAGCGACTGCGCCAGCGTCCTTGCCACGCTCGGGATGTCGTGACCGAAATGGTGGATCTCCTCGAACGCAGTCGGCACGAGGTCTTCGAACTCAGGGCGGACAGTCTGGAGCCGGAGGACTCCGTCCGAGCCGAGATGGCGCTGCGGCGCCAACTGTGCCCTCCCGGCGGCGACAAGGATGTCGACGAGGCGATGCAGCACGTTGCGGGCGGTGGTCGGGTATTTGATGCCGGGCGACAGTGCCTTCACGGCGATGTCCACCAGCTGCTGGATGCCGAACTCGGGGTCCTGGTAGACCACTCGGTCGTCACCCACACTGACGTGCGCGTGAAGCTTGTCGCTGAGGTCATGGGACTCGGCCGCACCGCAGACGCGGAACAGCGGCGCATGCTTCTGCACCCACCCCCCCGGCGCCGTCTCGAGCGCGACGACGACGTCCTCCGCTTCGGCGAGATCCCGGAGGGCATCGACCTGGACGTATTGCAGGTAGCCGCTCCGGAGGGCGTACACCAAGCGACCGCCATCCGGCGGCTGAGCGGGCGGTTCATCGCGCACGGCGTCGTGGGCGCTGGCCTGCCGGTCGATCTTCTCCAGCGTTTCCTCGGCGACCACGGCCGTGATGTGTGACACCTGCATGCGTGTGGCGATGTGGTGGACGAAGTACACCAACAGGGCGACCGCCACGATCGCCAGGACGACCGCGCCCGTCACGGCGGCGAAGGGGACGAACTCCTCCCTGGTGTCATCGGCGGTGCGGACGACCCTCAGTACCAGGAGCGAGTACACGAACGTGCCGATCAGGCTCCCCAACGTCATCTGGCTCGCCCGGTCGCGCATGAAGTTCCGCAGCAGCCGCGGTGAGTACTGCGCGGAGGCGAGTTGAAGTGCCACGATGGTGATCGAGAACACCACGCCGACGACCGTCATCATCGAAGAGGCGATCGCGGACAGGAGCCCCCTGGCGCCCGCGAGACCGCCGCTGAACACCAGGGCGATTTCGCTTCCCGACCCGGATGTGACGTTGCGCTCCAGCGCTACGAGTCCCAGGGCGCCAGCAGCACAGGCGACCACCCACAACGCGGGAACGAACCACAGGCTCTCCCCCAGCGCATCCAGGATTTTCCGGAACGGCACCATCAGCGATCGAGCCCGCTGGGGGCGCCCAGAGTCAGGCGCATGGCCTCGGACCGAGCAGGATAGGGGCCACCTCCAGCGGCACGGATTGGCGGGATCGCGAGCCGTGGAGACCCTGGCAGGATGCGATGGTACGGCCGGGTACGGAACAGTCGGCGGGCACCTGCAACGATCGTGACCGGCGTCGATCCGCCCGCCACAGGGCGCCCGGCACCGAGTTCACCGCCCGACCAGCGTCCGCCTGGCGCGGTCCACACAACGAATGGAGCAAACCATGTCCAGTCGCCGCCGCGTTGCGCTCGTCGACGACAGCCCGGAGATCCGGCTGCTCGGCCT
>JASLBU010000038.1 GCA_030146365.1 Candidatus Limnocylindria bacterium
GCTCGGCGAGCAGGTAGGGCAGCGAGTCTTCCGCTCGCTCGACGCCGACGCCGGCCGTGGTGGAGTCGCCGAGGACCACCAGGCGCAGCGGGCTACCGGTGGTCTCGCCTGCGGGCGGATCGACCCGATGATTGATGTAGAACCCGGGATGCCCGGGCAGGAACTCCATGCGGCGCAGGCGCATGAACTGCACGGCGACCACGCCGGCGAACGCGCCGGCCGCCGCGCCGATGACGCGGGCGAAGTGGACGAGCCATCGGTCCATGCCACGAAGGTACCGCGAGCACGCGGTTGACGCCAACCGCACAATCGGTCGCGTGCCCAACGTCCTCCTCGTCATCGTCAATCCCACCGCCGGCGGCGGACGGGCTGGACGGCTCGTCCCGTGGCTGCGTGAGCGGCTCGGACCGCGGCCCGAGGCTAGGCTCGAGGTGACCACGCACGCCAGCCACGCCGAGCGGCTCGCGGCCGACGCAGCCGCGGTTCATGACCGCATCGTCGCCGTGGGGGGCGACGGTACCGTCCAGGAGATCATCAACGGCATGTTGGCGTCGGGCGAGGAGGCCAGCCTCGGAATCGTCCCGACCGGAAGCGGCAACGACCTGGCGCGCAGCCTCCGATTGCCCACCGAGCCGGGGGCGGCATGGACGGTCGCGGTGGGGGAGGGCGTACGGCCGCTCGACCTTGCTCGCGCGACGAACGGTGCGGACGGCGCTCGCTGGTTCGGGTCCGCGGGAGGCATCGGCTTCGACGCCGGGGTGGCGACGGCGATGGCCAGCCGCAGCGGCTGGCAGCGCGGCCGGGCCGGGTACCTGCTCACCACCCTGGCCGAGCTGCGCCGCTTCGAGAACCGAGAGGTCGAGCTCGTCCTCGATGGGACGGCGTCCCGCCGCCGGGTCCTGTTCATCGCCATCGCCAACGGCGAGTACTACGGCGGCGGAATGCGGATCGCGCCAGGAGCCGTGACCGGCGATGGGCTGCTCGACATCTGCATCGTCGGCGACATCTCACGGCTGACAGCCCTCCGCCAGCTGCCGAACCTGTACCGCGGCACGCACGTCGCGCACGCGCAGGTCGAGCTCGTTCGCGCTCGGTCGCTGTCGATCGAAGGCGACGCGCGGACGCTCGTGCACCTCGATGGCGAGCCGTTCGGAGGCCTGCCGCTGTCGGTCGAGCTGCATCGCGGGCGCCTCCTCGTGGCCGCCCCGCTGCGCTAGCCTGTGGCCCATGACCGATGAATCGGCGAGCGGCGCGACCGTCGGTGCGGCGCTGACCGGCAGGAACGGACGCCGGATCGGCACCGTCGACGCGGTCTTCGCCGATTACCTCCTCGTGCGCACCTCCGGGCTGATCCCGGTCGACCTGTACGTGCCGCGACCCGAGGTCTCGCCGCGAGACGGCGGCGTGGGGGTCGACTGCGACGCGGACGAGGCGTACGAGCGCTGGCACCGGCCGCTGAAGCGGGCGCCACACGACTGATCCGGAGGTCGCGGCTCGCATCGGTCTTGCAGTACCCTTGGTGACCATGGATGCCGCCGATACGATCCAGCCACTGAACGGACGAGCGCCGTACGAGCCCGGCGATGCCGAGGCGTTCTTCGCGCACGTCGGCTCCGGCGGCAAGGTCGAAGCCGATGACTGGATGCCCGACGAGTACCGCGGCGCGGTCCTCAAGTTCGTCGAGATGCACGCCAATTCGGAGCTCATGGGCGTCCTGCCCGAGCGCGACTGGATCATGCGGGCCCCATCGCTGCGACGGAAGCTGGCGCTGACCTCGAAGATCCAGGACGAGGTCGGCCACGCGCAGCTTCTGTACCGCGTCGCCGAGGACCTGGGGAAGCCGCGCACGCAGATGCTCCAGGACCTGCTTGACGGCAAGACGAAGTTCCATAACGTCTTCCACTACCCGACGCGCTCGTGGGCCGACGTCGGGATCATCGCCTGGCTTGTCGACGCGGCGGCGATCGTCTCCCAGCAGGCGCTGCGCGATTCCTCGTACGCTCCGTACGCCCGGACCATGAAGAAGATCTGCTGGGAGGAGTCCGTCCACATCATGCATGGGCGCGACGTCGTGCTCACCCTCATGAACGGGACGGATACCCAGCGCGCCATGGTCCAGGAGGCGCTCGACCGTTGGTGGGGCCCGCTGATGCAGATGCACGGCCCGCCGACCGACCCGGCGAAGGACAAGGACCTGCACTGGGGCATCAAGGCGAAGAACAACGAGCAGCTGCGCCAGGAGTTCCTGTCGATCTACGTGCCCCGCATCCTCGAGCTCGGGCTGACGATCCCTGATCCCGCGCTGCGCCTCGACGACGCGACCGGCCGCTGGCAGTACACCGAGCCGGACTGGGCGGAGCTCAAGTCGGTGGTGACCGGGCACGGACCAGCGTCGCAGTCGCGCCTCGACTTCCGCCGCGTCAATTTCGCGGACACGCAGTGGGTGCGTGACGCGCTCCTCGGAGGCGCCACGGCCGCGGCCTGAAGGCCTCCGAGCGGTCGCTGCCCGTCTCCCTGCGTATCACGTCAGTGGATATATCAGTGGTGATATAAGACGGCGGCCCGAGCCACGCCCGGGCCGCGACGGCCTCCGGGAGGTCGTTCGGGCGGCGACACATGTGGGGCCGTGGCGGGCGCGGGACAGCCGCGGTACGCTCTACGGGTGGTGACAGAAGCGTCGGAGCGAGTCTGGGAGGTCTTCCGCCAGGAGGACGAGGGTGATCCCATGGTCCATGCCGGCAACGTGAACGCCCCCGATGAGGAGCTGGCGATGCATTACGCGCGCGAGTTCTACGGGCGTCGCGGCGAATCGCATCGGCTGTGGATCGTGGCTCGCGGTGCCATCACCGAGCTCGACGATCCCGACCTGCTCAAGCCCCCCTTCGACCGCTCCCACAAGAAGCCCGGTGGCTACATCATCAAGCACAAGCTGGAGGCCGCGAAGCAGCGGGCGGCCGCGGAGGCGGGGGAGTGAGCGCGGTGGCCCCGGAGCTCGAGACCGAGACGCGTTCCGCGCTCGCCGAGCTGCTGCTGAGCGTGGCCGATGACGAGTTTGTGATCGGCTTCTGGGACTCCGAATGGACCGGGATTGCGCCGATGCTCGAGGAGGACGTGGCCACCAGCTCGATCGCGCAGGACGAGCTCGGTCACGCGCGCGCGCTGTACGAGCTCCTCGCCGAGCTCACCGCCGACGAGGCCGACCGCATCGCCTATGGTCGCGACGCCGACGCCTTCCGTCACGCCGCGCTGCTGAACCACGCCCGTGGTGACTGGGCGTTCAGCGTCGCGCGGCGCTACCTGTATGAGACGGCCGATGCGGTGCGGCTCACCGCGCTGGCGCGCTCGAACCATGCGCCACTCGCCCTGCTCGCCGGCAAGATGCGGCGCGAGGAGACGTATCACCTGCTTCATGCCGAGGCCTGGCTGCGACGGCTGGCGGATGGGACCCCGGAGCGTCTCGCCACCGCGCTCCGGGCGCTGTGGGCCGATGCGCAGGAGGTCTTCGCTCCGCTCGCCGGGGAGGCGATCCTGGTGCGAGAGGCGCTCCTCCCGGAGCCGATGCACGCGCTCCATGCCGATTGGGAGGCGCGCGTCCGGCCAGCGATCGAGCCCATCACGGGCACGATCCCGGCGGCCTCACCGAGCCGCGACGGACGCGAGCGACGCACCGATGACTTTGTCTGGCTCCACGGCGAGTTCACCTCGGTGGCTGGCTCCGAGCAGGGAGCGACATGGTGAGCGCGCCGGTCGTCGGTGCGCTCGAGCGACGCGTCTGGGGCGAGCTGGCGGCCATTCCCGACCCGGAGATCCCGGCCATCAGCCTGGTGGATCTGGGGGTCATCGGGTCCGTGGCGGTGGACGACGATCGCGTCCGCGTGGAGCTGCTGCCGACCTTCGTCGGCTGCCCGGCGATCGCGGTCATGCAGGAGCGCATCGGCGAGCGGCTGGAAGCACTCGGCATTGCGCCGAAGGTCGACGTGGTGGTCAGCTTCGACCCGCCGTGGACGAGCGATCGAATTTCGCCGGAGGGCCGCGAGCGGCTGCGGCTGAGCGGCTTTGCTCCACCGCAGACCATGCCGGCC
>JASLBU010000122.1 GCA_030146365.1 Candidatus Limnocylindria bacterium
CGCCTCCGAACAGCCATGAGCGGAATGCCGGATGGGGGTTCCCCGGATGGCCGGTGTTGACCCGCCGCACCGCCCATCCGTAGAGCAGCGCCAGTCCCGCGATGCCGGCCACGACGAGCGGATCGAAGGTCCACGCCGCCATTACGCCCGGAATAGAGGGCGCCGGAGCCTCGCTCCCGTGGCCCACCGCGCGGGCCGGCAGCCCCAGCGCGAGGACCGCGAGGATGGCCGGAGGGAGCAGGCGTCGCATCGGTCACATTGTGTCGCGAAACGGTTGGAACCGCCGTGTGACGGCCAGCGTCCATGCCGCCATGAACCGAACCCTCCCGAGCCTCCTCGTTCTCCTCCTGGTTTCCGCGTGCGCCGCCCAGGGCGGCTCAGGCGGGTCTCCCTCCGATTCCTCACCGCCCTCCGCCCTGCCGTCACCGTCCGTGGCCGGTGAGCGCGCCTCCGGCGGTGGCCCGATCGAGCATCCGACCGGCGACGAGCCGATCCTGGTCGTCAGCTCCGAGGGGGGCTTCGTGATGGTCGACATGTTGGCCGTACAGCTGCCCTCGTTCGTGCTGCTCGGCGACGGGCGCGTCATCGTGCAGGGGATGCAGACGCTCGAGTTCCCGGGCCCGGCCCTGCCGGTCCTCCAGGAGCGGACGCTCACCGAGGATGGCATCCAGATGGTCCTTGCCGCGCTCGAGGACACGAACCTGTTCGTGGGCGACGACATCGAGCTGCGCGGGATGGAGAACATGGTGGCCGATGCCTCGGACACCGTCTTCACGCTCAACGCAGGCGGCCTGGAGTCACGGGTCTCGGTGTACGGGCTGGGCACCTGGTCACCCGACATGGGGATGGAGCTCCCGCCGGGCGTCGACGAGGCGGAGTTTGATGCGCACGAGCTGCTGATGCGCCTGAACGACCAGCTCCTGACGCTGGACAGCACGCTGCCCGGCGAGGCGTGGGAGACCGAGGGCTGGCAGCCCTACAGGCCCGACGCGTTCCTTCTCTACATCCGTGACGCGACGGGCGAGCCGGTCGATGGCGGTGACCTGCCCGAGCAGGTGCGTGAGTGGCCCACCGCCGACGCCCCGGGGTCGCTTGGCGAGGAGGCGTCGAATTTCGGCGACGGTACACGCTGCCTGGTGGCCGAGGGCGATCTTGCGGCGACGTGGTTGGAGGAGCTCAGCCAGGCGACCCAGATCACGCGCTGGAGCACCGACGGCGACGACCGCTGGAGCGTCCGGGCGCGTCCTCTGCTGCCGCACGAGGAGCGCACCTGTCCTTCCCACGACGGCGCCGGCTAGCGGGGATCGGCTCAGGAACGGCCACAGCGACCAACGAGGCCGGACCGATCGGTCCGGCCTCCCTGCGTGCCCGCCGGCGTTGGCGCAGCGGCCGCGACCTTCGCTACAATGAGGTCCGTGCCGCCGTCAGCCCGCTGAGCGCGCGTGCCCCGACCCCACGTGCCGGTTGAACCAGGGAGCCTCGAACGAGACTGATGCAACCTACGGCGGTCCGGTCCCGGCTGCGGACGATCCTCCGCGCCGGCGCCCCACTCGTCCTTATCGCGCTGCTCGCGAGCGGCTGCCTGCTGCCCCCCGAGCCGGCCACGGAGGCGGGACAGGACGTCTTCAACCTGTACGTCATCGTGCTGATCCTTGCCGCCGTCGTCTTCGTCGGCGTGGAAGGCTTCATCATCTACGCCATCCTCCGGTACCGGCGCAAGGCCGGCGACGATGTGCTGCCGGAGCAGCAGCACGGCAACAACCTGGTGGAGATCATCTGGACGGCCATCCCGACGGTGATCGTCCTCGTCCTCTTCACGCTCAGCACGATCACGCTGGGCCGCGTCGACGCGCGCGCAGAGACCCCGGGCGCGACGATCCGCGTCGAGGCCTTCCAGTGGAGCTGGCGCTTCTTCTACGAGAACGGTGCCGAGATCGCGGGCAACGCCGAGGAGCCGCCGGACATGGTCGTCCCGGTCGGCGAGCCGGTGCGGCTGATCCTCGACTCCCTGGACGTGAATCACGCCTTCTACGTACCGGAGTTCCTCATCAAGCGTGACAACATCCCGGTGGGCGAGAACGGACGCCCGAACGAGCTCGAGTTCACGATCACCGAGGAGGGCACGTACGCGGGCCAGTGCGCCGAGTTCTGCGGTGGGACGCACTACGACATGACGTTCACCGTGACGGCCATGGCTCGGGCGGACTACGACGAGTACATCGGCGCGATCGCGGCCGGAGAGCCGCCGCCCCAGCCGGGCAGCGACGAGTGCGCCACGACGATCCAGGTTGCCGCGGTCGAGACGATCCGGTTCGACACCGACCTGATCGAGGCGCCCGCCGGCGAGGACTTCTGCATCGAGCTCACGAACAACGACACGGCGGTTCACGACATCGGCATCGTCGAGACGGAGTTCAACGGCGACGACATCGGTCCGGGCGAGACGATCACTTACCTGATCCCGGCCATGGAGGCCGGCGAGTACACCTTCATCTGCACCCTGCACCCCACCGAAATGGTGGGCGACCTGGTCGTCGGCGAGTAGCACCGGAGCACAGCACAGCATGGCAACCACGACCCTCGGACCCCGGGCCGGTGCGTATCGCCGCTCATGGGTGATGGACTGGCTGACGACCGTCGATCACAAGAAGATCGGCATCCTCTACATCGTCAACAGCTTCATCTTCTTCTTCGCGGCCGGAATCCTGGCCCTCGTCATCCGCAGCGAGCTCGCCGTCCCGGGCCTGCAGTTCGTGGACCCCGACACCTACAACCAGGCCTTCACGATGCACGGGACGATCATGATCTTCCTGTTCATCGTCCCCGTGCTGGCGGGGTTCGGGAACTACATCGTGCCGCTCCAGATCGGAGCGCCGGACATGGCGTTCCCGCGCATCAACGCGCTGAGCTTCTGGTTCCTGCCGCTCGGCGGCATCCTGATGTTCTCCGGGTACTTCTTCGGAGGAGCGGCGGCTGAGGGATGGACGGCGTACACACCGCTGTCGAACCGCTCCGACCGAGTGGGGACGGATCTGTGGATCATCGGCCTCACCCTGGTCGGGACGGCGTCCATTCTCGGAGCGGTGAACTTCATCGCCACGATCTTCAAGATGCGCGCCCCCGGCATGACGCTGTTCCGAATGCCCATCTTCGTGTGGACCATCCTGATCACCGCGACCCTGATCCTGCTGGCCACGCCGGTCCTCACTGCGGGCCTGATCGCGCTGTTCATCGACCGCAACTACGGCGGGTCCTTCTTCGACCCGAGCGTGGGTGGTAACCCGATCCTGTGGCAGCACATCTTCTGGTTCTTCGGGCACCCGGAGGTCTACATCGTGATCCTGCCCGCCATGGGCGTGGTGAGCGAGGTGCTGCCGGTCTTCAGCCGCAAGCCGCTCTTCGGCTACAAGGCATTCGTGTTCGCGACCATCGGCATCGGGCTGCTGAGCTTCACGGTCTGGGCCCACCACATGTTCACCACGGGCGCGGTGCTGTTGCCGTTCTTCGCCTTCATGACCACCCTGATCGGCATTCCGACCGGCGTGAAGATGTTCAACTGGATGGCCACCATGTGGCGCGGCAAGCTGACGCTCACCACGGCGATGCTGTTCGCCATCGGCTTCCTGACGATGTTCCTCATCGGCGGCATCAGCGGCGTGATGCTGGGTCAGCCGCCGATCGACTTCCACCTGCAGGACACCTACTTCGTGGTGGCCCACCTCCACTACGTCTTCTTCGGCGGGTCCGTCTTCGGTGTCTTCGCGGCCACCTACTACTGGTTCCCGAAGATGTTCGGCAGGAAGCTGAACGAGCCGCTCGGCAAGGTCCACTTCTGGATCCACTTCATCGGCTTCAATCTGGCGTTCTTCCCCATGCACCAGCTGGGGATCTCCGGCATGCCGCGGCGAGTGGCCGACTACAGCGCCGATTCGGGTTGGGTGGTCCTCAACCTGATCTCGACCGTCGGCGCGTTCATGATCGCGGTGAGCATCATTCCGTTCCTCATCAACGTGGTCGCCACGTTCATCAACGGCGAGCCGGCGGGCGACGATCCGTGGGAAGGCAACACGCTCGAGTGGGCGACGTCGTCGCCGCCGCCCCCGCACAACTTCGACCGCCTGCCCCCGATCCACTCGGAGCGGCCGCTCTTCTACCTGACACACGGCCACGGGCATGCCGCCGAGCGTGACGAGGATGTCGTGCAGGAGCCGCGCGACGACGTCGAGCGAAGGGGCGAGGAGCTCGCATGACCGCTCCGACGATGCACGCGCGCCCGGTCGCGGATCACGGCGTTCCGCCCACGCCCCATGGGCAGACCGGGATGCCGACTGCGCTGCTCGGGATGCTCCTCTTCATCGCCAGCGAGGTGATGTTCTTCGGGGGCCTGTTCGCCGCCTACTTCAACGCTCGTGCCACGTACGCAGGCGAGTGGGGTCCCCCGGAGGGCGCCCACGAGCTCGACATCGCCCTCGCAGCGGTGCTGACCGCCATCCTGGTCGCCTCGAGCTTCACGATGCAGTTCGGCGT
>JASLBU010000148.1 GCA_030146365.1 Candidatus Limnocylindria bacterium
CGGCGTCCGAGGTCCTCCTGCCGCGCGAGCTGCCCGCCGCGGAATCCATCGACCTCGCACCCGAGCCCGTGCCTGTCGGGGGGGAGACCGCCGGTGCGCCGGCGGCCCCGTACGAGGCGCCCGTCATCGCCGAGGCGGCAGCCTCCGGCGAGGAGTCTGATGCCCGGACGGAGCCGGCCACCGAGGTCCGAACACCCGGGCCCGAGCCGGAGGAGGAGCCCCAGGCGCCCGAGCGCGAGTCGGACCTGGAGGCCGCGCGCGAGCCCGCGAACGAGCTGGAGGACGAGCCGGCGCAGGCCGTGATCGCGGCCGAACCGCCGCCGGTGGAGCCTGAGCCGCCGGCCGCGGCGGGACCGGTGTCGCGCGCGGCGGCCGCCCCGGTGATCGAGCCAGTGGCCGCCGTCTCGGATCGGCCGCGGATCGACTGGGACCCGGAGCGCTACACGGTGGAGGTGGAGGAGCCCGACTGGTTCGAGGCCGAGGATGATCTTCCCCCGCCGCCCACGGCCCGCGATCCGCAGGTCGCCGAGGCTCCGGCGTGGGCAGCGCCAGGGGTGTCCGATGCGCCGGCCGAGGAAGCCAACGCAGCCGTCCCGCCGGCTCCGGGTCCGGATGCCGCGGCCGCACCCTCCCCGCCGGCTGCGACGCCGGAGCCCGCACCTGCGGCCCACCCGGAGCCTGAGCCGCCACGGCCGGAGCCACCCGTTGCGCCCTGGTCAGGCGCGGGGGCGACGGCGCGTCGCGACGAGGAGACGGTGCTCTGGTTCGGCCGGCGACCGCAGGGTGACGCAGGCGAGGCTGCGGGTGCCGACGAGATGGAGGTGGCCGCGAGCTCACCGCAGTCTCCAGGCCCGCGACCACAGCCCGCCGGCCTGCCGGGAGGTACGGAGCTCCACGAGGCGCTGTCGGCGCTCGAGGCACTCGCGCGAGACGCCGTCGCGGCCCCCGCTGAGCGCGGGCCTGCGGTGGCCGGCCCCGAGCCACCGGCACCGACGAGCGTCGACGATCGCGCGTCGGTGCCGCCGTCCGCGCGCGAAGCGCCGGCGCCGCCACCTGCATGGGAGCCGGTACCGGCACCGTCGACGCCGGCGACGAGGGCGTATCGGCGGCTGCGGAGGATCTTCCCAGGCTGAGGAAGATCAGCCGCCGGGCCCCAGGTGATACCCGAGCCGGCGGGGCAGCCGGCTGAGCTCGCGCAGCAGGCGCGGCGCGGGTCGACCCACCTCTTCACGATCCTCGCGGCGGACCATCGCCTCGCGCAGGACTCGCGCCCCCACGAACCGGAACGGCTCGGGCGGGAACCGTGGCCGTGGCGGCCCCACGATCGGCAGGCGCGTGACCGGCTCGCCGGTGTCCAGGATGAGTCCCGCGCAGATGCGGCCCAGCAGGTGCGATGGCGCGACCCCGTTGCCCGAGTACCCGGCCGCGACGAGCATGCGTCCGCCGTGTGCCGGCCAGACATGCGGCAGGTGATCGGGGCTGACGTCGATCGGCCCGCCCCAGGCATCGGTCAATCGGACGTCGCGCAGTTGCGGGAACAGCCAGCGGAAGGCGAACGCGGCCCGGCGGGCAGAGGCGATGTCTTCGGTGAACGAGGCGCCGATGCGTCCCCCGAAGCCCGGCTTGCCACCGCCGGCGCCGATGGCGATCCGCCCGTCAGTCGTGACATGGAGGTAGTGGACGCTGAATCGGGCGTCCACGATCGACTCACCGCCGGTCCATCCCAGCTCGGACGCGATGAGGTCCGGCGCCGGCTCCGACCGGACCATGTAGCTGCCCCACGCGAGCGTCCGACGGCTGGCCTCGGCCCACCCGCCGGACCAGGCGTTCACCGCCAGCACGACCCGCCTGGCGTGCACCTCGCCCCCGGCGGTCGTCACCCGCAGGGCGCCGTGAGGACCTGGGCGCACGCGGGCGGCTCGGGTTCCCTCGTGCAGGCGGAGGCCGAGCTCCATGCAGACGCGGCGCAGCCCGCGGGCCAGTCGCGCGGGATGGACGGTCGCCCCGTCGCGCATGAGCGCTCCGCCACGGAAGCGAGGCGAGCGGCACCGGTCCGCGATCTCCCCCGGCGTCAGCGTCCGCAGCGCGCCGGGGTCGCCCAGCGTTTCGGCGGCACGGACGTCGTCGGCCCAGCGGTCGTCGTGCGGGGGAGCCGTGGAGACGATCAGCATGCCGTTCTGCCGTACGTCGGCGTCGACGCCGTGGTCGCGGCACCAGGTCGCGATCGCGCGGACCGAGCCGGCCGCCTCGTCCAGGCATGCCCGGGCCGCCTGGGCTCCGAAGGCGTCGAGCAGCCCCGATGCCTCGTCCCACCAGCTGTTCACGAACCCGCCGTTGCGGCCCGAGGGACCCGCGCCGCACATGTCCGACTCGAGGAGCACGACGCCCAGCTGCGGCGATCGCGAGAGCAGCTGGTAGGCCGTCCAGAGGCCGGTGTAGCCGCCGCCGATGATCGCCACGTCCGCCCGGACCAGGCCGTTCAGAGCCGGGGCCGGCGCGGGATGCCCCTCGTCGGCCAGTGCCTCCCGAAGCCACGGTGAGCGCTTGCCGCGACCGGGTCGCAGCTCCAGGTCCGCGTCTGTCAGGAGGCGGTGGTCCACGACCGGACGATAGCGCGGCTACCATCGGGCGCATGAGCCGATACGACGAGCGGACCGCCCTAGTGGTGGTGGACCTGCAGAACGACTTCGCCGACCCGGCCGGGGGGCTGTCGGTGTCGGGCGGTGACGCGATCGTGTCCACCGTGAACGAGGCCGTCCGCGAGGCGTTGGACTCTGGCGCGCTGGTCGTGGCGACCCAGGACTGGCACCCCGAGACGACCCCGCACTTCGCGAAGGACGGCGGCACGTGGCCGGTGCACTGCGTGGCGGGCACCTGGGGCGCGGAGCTCGTGCCATCGTTCGGCCTGCCGCTCGATGCGGCACGCATCCGAAAGGGCGTGCACGGGGAGGATGGCTACTCGGGCTTCACCACGCGCGATCCGACGACCGGCGAGGAGCGACCAACCGAGCTCGAGGGGCTGCTGCGCCAGCGAGGCATCGGGCGGGTGGTCGTGTGCGGGCTGGCGACCGACTACTGCGTGAAGGCGACCGCCCTCGACGCGGTTCGCCTCGGCTTCCGGACGGTGGTCATCGCCACGGCCGTGGCGGCGGTGAACCTCGCGGACGGAGACGGAGATCGCGCGCTCGATGAGATGCGGACGGCTGGCGTGTCACTCGTCTGAGCGCCCCTGCGCCTCGGCATCGGGGCCCGGGCGACGCGACCAGCCGACCAGCACGCCGCCGGCGACCGCGGTGATCGCGCCGATCAGGACCCAGCTCCGATCGGCGGTCATGAAGCTCGTCGGGGCAAACGGCAGGTTCAAACCCTGGGCAATCCAGACCAGGCCGGCGATCAGCAGCAGAACGCCAAGCGCCAGGAGCAGGGGTCGCATGGCGCCGATGGTACCGACCGTTGTGCACTTGCGGAGCGCCACGGGCCGGCGTAATACTCGGCCCGTCGGGCCGCAGCGCGGCGCCACCACCGAGTCAGCACCTCTCCCCTCCACGTCCATCGTCGGCCTCGGGGCAGTGGCCGGATCCCGGGTCGGCGTCCAAGCGACGGGGAAACCGACATGGTCCAATCTTGTTGGGAGGGGTCCGCCAGTGACCTACACGGATCAGGTGATCACCTGCAGCGACTGTGGAATCGACTTCGTCTTCTCCGCGTCCGAGCAGGAGTTCTTTGCGGAGAAGGGGTTCTCCTCCGCTCCGAAGCGCTGCTCGTCCTGCCGAGCCCAGCGTCGCGCGTCCGGCGGCGGGGGAGCGACCAGCTACGGCAACGGCGGCGGATACAGCAGCGGCGGCGGGAGCTATGACCGAGGGCCGCGAGAGATGCACGACGCGGTCTGTGCCAGGTGCGGCAAGGACACCCAGGTGCCGTTTCGGCCCACCGGCGCGCGGCCGATCTACTGCTCGGACTGCTTCCGGACGATGCGCGACTAACCCTCGCCCGCGTCCCGGCTATCCCGGACGGGCGGCCTCCAAGGCCGCCCGTCCGCTTGCCCGCTCGGCGGCCCGCCGCGTTCGCGGCCGTATCATGGTGGCGCACCTGTGACCCGGCCCTGAACTTGCGGAGCGACGTAGCATGACCCAGCAGCACGATGACTGGCGGGAGCTAGGACAGCAGCTCCGCGTCGATTCCATCCGATCCAGCAGCGCCGCCGGCAGCGGCCACCCCACGAGCTCCATGTCCGCGGCGGACCTCATGGCGGTCCTGATGTCGAAGTACCTGCACTACGACTTCGACGCGCCGGACGACCCGCGAAACGACCACCTGATCTTCAGCAAGGGTCATGCGTCGCCGCTCCTGTACGCGGTGTACAAGGCGGCCGGGGCGATCAGCGACGCGGAGATGCTGACGTTCCGCAAGTTCGGCTCACGCATCGAGGGCCACCCGACCCCGATGCTGCCGTGGGTGGACGTCGCCACCGGCTCGCTCGGCCAGGGGCTCCCGATCGCGGTCGGCGTCGCGATCGCCGGCAAGAAGCTCGATCGGCTGCCGTACCGGGTGTGGGTGCTGTGCGGCGACTCCGAGATGGCCGAAGGGTCGATGTGGGAGGCATTCGAGGCGGCGGGCCACCATGGGCTCGACAACCTCACTGCCATCATCGACGTGAACCGCCTGGGGCAGACCGGCGAGACGATGCATGGCTGGGATCTCGATGCGTATCGCAGGCGCGCAGAGGCGTTCGGCTGGAACGCCGTCGAGGTGAACGGCCACGACATCTCGGCCATCGATGAGGCGCTGTCCCAGGCCGTCGCCACGACCGGGCGCCCGACGGTGATCATCGCCAGGACAGAGAAGGGGCACGGCGTGAAGGCCGTGGCGGACCAGCCCGGGAAGCACGGCAAGGTGCTCGACGATCCGGAGGCGGGAATCGCGGAGCTGGGCGGCGTGCGCGACATCCACGTCGACGTGCCGGGCCCGGAGCTCACCGGCGAGCCGCACGCCTTTCCCACCGAGCCCCTTCGCCTGCCGACGTACGAGCCAGGTACCAAGGAAGCCACCCGGAAGGCGTTCGGCGATGCGCTGGTGGCGCTGGGCCGGGCCGATGCCCGCGTCGTCGCGGTCGACGGCGAGGTCGGCAACAGCACCTACACCGAGGAGTTCCGCGACGCGCTTCCCGAGCGGTTCTTCCAGTCCTACATCGCGGAGCAGCAGATGATCGCGACGGCGGTCGGCATGCAGGTCCGCGGCTGGAAGCCCTTCGCTGCCACCTTCGCGGCGTTCCTGGCGCGTGCCTACGACTTCGTCCGCATGGCGGCGGTCAGCCGCGCCAACTTCAGCGTCGCGGGGTCGCATGCCGGCGTCAGCATCGGCGAGGACGGGCCGTCCCAGATGGCACTCGAGGACCTCGCGAGCTTCCGCGCCATCCACGGGTCCACTGTGCTCTATCCCAGTGATGCCAACCAGACGGCGGCGCTCGTGCCACTGATGGCAGACCGGGAAGGGATCGTCTTCATGCGCACGACGCGCGAGAAGACGCCGATCCTCTACCCGGTGGGCGAGGAGTTCCACATCGGCGGCTCGCGGGTCGTGCGCAGCTCGGACGACGATGCGCTCACGATCATCGGAGCCGGGATCACCCTCCACGAGGCGGTCAAGGCCGCGGGTACGCTGGCTCAGGAGGGGATCAGCGCCCGCGTCATCGACCTCTACAGCCTCAAGCCGCTCGACGCCGAGACCGTGCGCCAGGCGGGCCGTGAAACGGGGGCCATCGTCACGGTCGAGGACCACTGGCCGGAGGGAGGCATCGGCGACGCGGTGCTCGACGCCCTTGCCGCGGAACAGCCACATCCGACCGTCGTGAAGCTCGCCGTGCAGGAGATGCCTACATCGGGCACTCCGGCGGAGCTGCTCTCGGCGGCGGGCATCGACGCGGACCACATCGCGGCCGCGGCGCGCGAGCTTGCCGGACGCGCCGGAGCTCGTGGCCGGGCCACCACCGAAGTCGGCTCCGGTCGGCGCGCATAG
>JASLBU010000159.1 GCA_030146365.1 Candidatus Limnocylindria bacterium
GGCCGAACGACACGTCAACTTCGACGCGAACCGGGATGCCATCGACACCCACGATCGATGCGCTGAGCGCGGTTGCGAGCATGCGAACCTCGCGGGAGACGATGACGGGGGACAGGTGCCGGTCGCCTGCCTGCTCGCCTCCCTACTACCAGCGGAGACCGGCGTGGCGCAGCGTAGGGACGGTCGCTTACCGGCCGCTTAGGGCTGGATTATCGGCCTCCACAGCACCCTATCGAGTGAGTGCGGGCTCGCCGGCGAGGACGGCGTCGATCTGCTGCGCGAAGCGCGAGACGTTCTGGCCGAGCGGCCCATCCGGCCGCGACGACATGAACGGCTCGCCGGAATTCAGCGCACTGATCGCGCCGCGGTACTCGTTGATGACCTGGTGGTCGATCCGGCGGCCCAGCGCCGACTCGGCGTTGTCCACATTGATGCCGGTGTACGCGTTCGACCGGTTGAGGACGAGCTGCACCTTGTCCCGCGAGAAGCCGAGCGAACCCATCGTCTCAAGCACGAGCCGGACGTTCTTGAGGCAGGACAGGTCGGCCGTCATGATCACGTAGATGACGTCCGACTCGTCGAACAGGTGGAGCGTGAAGTCGTCGATCGTCCGCCCGGTGTCCACGAGGGTGTAGTCGTAGGCCTTGCGCAGCAGGGCCAGCACGGCGGTGAGCGAATCGGGGTCGTTGCGCTGGCGCTCGGCGACGATGTCCGCCTGCTCCGGGTTCGGCGGAGCGAGGAGCAGCTCGATACCCGAGTGGTGGCTCACCATGAACCGCTTGAGGAGCTCCGCGTCGAGATCCGGCTCCGCGATGGCATTCACGATCGACGACGAGTCGAGGCCGAGGTCGAGGAAGACCCGCTCGTCACCGAACTGCAGGTTCGCATCGAACAGCGCCGTGCGCCGGTTCAGCCTCGTGGCGAGCGCGATCGCCGTGTTGATCGCCATGGTGGTGGTGCCCACGCCACCCTTCGCGCCGTAGAACGAGACGAGCCGGCCGAGGGTGGACTTCTCGGCGGTCGCCTTTCGAGCCTCCCCGCCTCCGGAGCGCGCCAGCAGGGCGCGGATCCGGGCGATGAGTTCGAGCGGGTGGAACGGCTTGACGATGTCGTCGTCAGCGCCGGCGCGCAGGCCCCGGACGCGCTGCTCCACGTCGGCCTCGGCCGTCAGCATGATGATCGGGACGCGACGCCCCTTCTCCGCGGCGCGAATGCGCTGCGTCGCGGCGTAGCCGTCCAGCCTCGGCATGGCCACGTCCATGAGGACGAGGTCCGGCTGGATGGCGGCCGCCATCTCGACTCCCGCCTCGCCATCCGAGGCGACGTGCACCTCGAACCCCTCCTGCTTGAGGGTGAAGACCAGCACGCGCTGGATGTTCAGGTCGTCGTCGACGACCAGGACCTTCGTGGCTGCCATGCAAACCCCTGGGCGGATGGGAGGAAGTCGGCCGGATTATACGTGCTGGATCAGCGGTGCCCGCATGCACCGATGGTCCTGTCGGACCCTAGCCGAGGTGCCGATCGAGGAAGGCCAGGACCCGCGACCGATAGGCCTCCGGATCGGTCGCGTACGCGTCCGCGTGCGCCGCACCGGGCACGACGTAGAGCTCCTTGGGCTCGCTCGCAGCGGCGAACAGCTCCTCCGACTGGTGCCAGTCGATGAGCCGATCCTCTTGGGGGGCGATGATCAGGAGCGCCCGTGGCGCGATGCGGCGAACCGTGCGGATCGGATCCGCAAGTCGGCTACGTGTCCGCAGCGCCACCGCCGTCACGATCAGCCGAGCACCCACCCGCGACAGCGGATAGCCGAGCTCGCCCATGCGGTTGCCGACCGGGTGGTGGAGCTCCGCGAACGGCGCGTCAGCGACCACTGCGGCGACCGGAACGTCCGGGGCCGCGACGATCGCCGTGGACGCGCCCATGCTGATGCCGAACAGGGCGGCCGGCCCGAGGCCACGACTTTGGACGAAGCGAACCGCGGCGGCGACGTCCCGCCGCTCGTGGGAACCCAGTGTCACCGTTCCCGGCCCGCTGGCCCCGTGCCCGCGGAAGTCGAACTGCAGCACGTTGTGCTCACGCTGGAGCCAGGGCACGAAGGCCGCGAGCTCCGGGAGCCGATGCCCGCCGAAGCCGTGCAGCACGATCACCACGGTCCGCGTGTCACGCTCGGCCGGGATGAGCCAGCCGGCGAGCGTGACACCGTCGTCGGTCGTGAAGCGCACGTCCTCGTACTCGAGGCCGAGCTCGGCGGGCGTGGACGGCGCGCCCTCCCACGCGGGTTCGAACGCCCGGACGTCCGGCTGGAGCAGTGCCCGCGACCCTCGCGCGGCGACGTACAGCAGGTAGACGCCGGTCACCAGGGCGGCGGCCCGCCCGATGGTGCGCAGGACGGCGCCGATCATTCGGCGAGGGCGGTCCCCGGTCCGTCGCTGAGGGATCGCGTCTGGCGCATCGCCGACGTGATCGGGCGGGTCAGCTCGGAGAGCTCCATCGGCACGATCCACTTCGTGCTGTCACCGTCCGCGAGTGCCTTGAGCGCCTCGAGGTACTGGAGCGCCATCGTCTTCTCGTCGATCCCGCTCGCGGCGCCGAAGATCGTCTTCAGCGCATCGGCGTAGCCCTGCGCGCGCAGGATCTGCGACTGGCGATCGCCCTCCGCGCGGAGGATGTTCGACTGCTTGTCGCCCTCGGCCACGTTGATCGTCGCCTGCCGGGTGCCCTCCGACTCGGTGATGACGGCGCGCCGGTTCCGCTCGGCGCTCATCTGGCGGTTCATCGCGTCCTGGATGTCGCGCGGCGGCACGATCTCGCGGATCTCGACGCTGGTGATCTTCACGCCCCAGCGCTCGGTCACCTCGTCGAGCTTGGCCCGCAGGATGTGGTTGATCTCCTCGCGCTTGGCGAGCACGTCGTCGAGCGGGATGTCACCGATGACGGCGCGCAGCGTGGTCGCGGCGAGGGCCTGCGACGCGCCAGTGAAGTCGGTGACCGCCGTGACCGTGACGTCCGGCTGGAACACCTTGGAGTACACGAGGAAGTCGATGCTGATCGGGGCGTTGTCCTTCGTGATGCAGGTCTGCTGCGGCACCTCGAGGAACCGCTCGCGAAGGTCCACCTTCACGGCCTGCTGCACGAACGGGATCAGGAGCACGATGCCCGGACCGCGCTGACCCTGGAGACGGCCGAAGAAGAACACGACCAGCCGCTCGTACTCCCGCACGATGTGCACGATGCTGAACAGCAGGAAGAGGCCGATCGCGACGGCGATGGCGATGACGATGAGTGCGATCGGGTCCACGACTACTCCTCCGTTCCGTTCGGCGAGCCAGCGGCGGCCGGCTCCACGATGAGCTCGAGTCCCTCGACCCCCACCACGCGCAGAGGTGTGCCCGGACGGATCTCGGGGCCGCTGCTCCGGGCGGACCAGCTCTCACCCCCAGCATAGGCGATCCCCGTGGGGCCGATGAGCGTCTGGGCCATTCCTCCGCCGCCGACCAACGCGGTCAGAGGCTGGTTCGCCTCACCGCCGGTCCGACGCATCTGCATGAGCGCTCGGACCAGCAGCCACGCGTACGCGACGCCCACGGCCGCGACCACGGCGATCAGCCACGGGTCGACGCTCACGTCGATGACCAGGTCACCGGGCTGAACGCCGGTCCACAGGGCGAACGCGCCCAGGACCAGGGCGACGATCCCGCCGACGGTGAGCAGCCCGTAGCTGGCGACCACCGCCTCGAGCGCCAGCAGGCCGATGCCCAGCAGGACCAGCAGCAGCCCGCCGACGTTCAGCGGCAGCGAGTTGCTGCCGATCAGCGCCACGACGATCGCCACGGCGCCGAGGGTGCCCGAGAAGAAGTTCGGGTGGAACAGCTCCGCGATGATGCCGTAGAAGCCGATGGTGAACAGCAGAAAGGCGATGTTCGGGTCGCTCAGCAGGTGGAGGAACTGCTGGCCGAAGTTCATGTCAAGGTCGCGAACCGTCGCCCCGCCGAGGCGCGGCAGCGCGTCGCCGTTGAACTCGAAGGCACGGCCATCCGCTCGAGCGCCCTTGTCGATCGCCGCCAGCAGCGCATCGACATCCGCAGCAAGCAGGTCGGCGACCGGCGGCTCCATGGCCACGGCCTCGGCGGCGCCGATGCTGGCCGCCTCGCGGACCGCCGACTCGGCCCAGTCGGCGTTGCGCCCGTGCTGCTCGGCCAGCGAGCGGATGCGCGCCACCGAGTCATTCGTGACCTTCGCGGCCAGCGTCTCGGGCAGCTCCTCGCCGCCCCCGCCGACCACCGATGCAGCGCCGATGTTCGTGTTGGGCGCCATGGCGGCGACGTCCGCCGCCAGCGTGATGAACGTGGCGGCCGAGCCGGCACGCGCTCCTTCCGGCCCGACCCAGGCGATGACCGGCACCTCACTGGCGAGGATCGCCTTGATGATGCGGTCCATGCTGGTCAGCTCGCCGCCCGGCGAATCGATCTGGATCAGCGCCGCGGCGGCCCCGTCCTCGTCCGCCACCCGCAGCGCCTCCTCGACATAGGCGGCATTGACCTGGTCGATCACGCCCGTCAGCTCGATCCGCGCCACGCTGTGGCCATCGGCCGCGGCAGGTGCCGCCATGCCGACCACCCCCGACGCCAGGCTCACCGCGAGCAGCACTCGGCGCATCACGCTCCTGAGTATACGGTCGCCCCGCGGTGGGCGGCCGCTCGCCGACCAGGCGCTGGTCTGCTGGACCCTTCGCGCTCCGCACCGTCCGGTGAGCCGCGGCCACCCGGGCGGCTGGCGAGGGCCGATCGTGCGCGTGCGCTGCGTCATGCGAGCCCCGCTGAGCGTCCCAGGGGCATGCGACTGCAGGCATCGGCGGCATCCAACGGACGAACGGCACGCCACCGACGACATCGCGGACATCGGACGTATCCCTCGCATGCCGCAGGCGACACACGCACGGCCGGGCCTCCGCAGGCCGCGGTCATTCTGAAGCCGTAGGCCCCAGATCGAGGGCATCGGCAACGAGTTGCGACCAGGTCTCCAGCCGGTCCCACGCGGCGGCGACGGTCGGCCCATCGGCAAACGCCCCGCGGAGCTTGTCGTGCTCGCGGACCTCGACCGGTCGCCCAGCCGCCTCGACCACGAACACGACGCCAAGGTGGACTGCGCCGACCGGGTTGGAGTCGTCATTGAGCATTCCGACGAGCCGGAACTGGGGCTCCCAAGCGGCGACGAGCTCCTCTCTCCACTCGCGCCGCAGGCCTGCCATCAGGGCGTCCTCACCAGCGTCGACCGGGTTCAGATGCCCGCCGACGCCGATGCTGGCCTT
>JASLBU010000197.1 GCA_030146365.1 Candidatus Limnocylindria bacterium
GCCGGCGGCGAGGATGAACATGTGGATGCGGTCGCGCAGGTGGTCGCGGGCCGCGCGGAAGGCGGCCAGCCGCGCCTCGCTGTCGCCCTCGACTCCGGACGGGTCGTCGATGCTCCAGTGCGCCTGCTGACGGACGCCAGGGAGGGTGGGGCACGACTCCTGGGCCTGGTCGCAGACCGTGATGAGCCATGTGAAGTCCTGGCCGAGGTACGGCTCCAGGGTCTTGCTCGTGTGTGACCTGATGTCGATGCCGATCTCGTCCATCACGGTGACCGCCTCCGGCCGCACGCGCGTCGCCTCGGTTCCCGCGCTGACTGCCTCGAAACGCTCGCCCCCCCAGGTGCGCAGCATGCCCTCCGCCTTCTGGCTCCGAGCGCTGTTGTGGGTGCAGACGAAGATGACCCGCTGTGGGCCGGCGTTCGTGGTCATGGACCGATCCTACGACCGGCGCATCAAGGGACCGTCAAGCAGAGTCAATATCCACCACTGGGGATAACCTGTGGATAAGTGCCCGATGCGGTCCGATGCTGGTGGAGAAGGGGGATTGCGGACCGGCGCAGCCGGCCCTTATCCTGTGGTTGTCCCGAAGGGGCAGCCAACGACACCAGAGATTGCATCAACGGTTCGACGGCGGTTCCTTCGGGACATTTCGTTGTCCGTCGCAGGTTCAGCGGTCGATGTCACGCTGCAGCCGCCGGACGACGGCCGCCGTCTCGTCATCCGGTCCATGCCCCGGCTCCGACGACGGGCCCGCGAACGTGCCGAACTGGCGGTCGCCGGCGTCGCCCAGGCCCGGCACGATGTACCCCCGCTCGTTGAGATGCGAGTCCATGGCCGCGACGTGGACATCCACGTCCGGGTGTGCCGCGGCGAGCGTCCGAACGCCCTCGGGGGCGGCGATCAGCGACACCTGCTTGACCCGGGCGGCCCCCCATTGCTTGAGGATGTCGATCGTGGCCGCCGCCGAGCCGCCCGTCGCCAGCATGGGGTCGAGGACGAGGCAGACCTGCACGGTCGCCGCATCGGGCAGCTTGTTGTAGTACTCGACCGGCTTCAGGGTCCGCTCGTCGCGATACAGGCCGATGTGCCACACCTCCGCGGTCGGCAGCAGCTCCAGCATCGCGTCCACCATCCCCAGGCCGGCGCGGAGGATCGGGATCAGGCCGACCCGCGGCTCGAGGCTCGCCGCGGTCATCGGCTCGAGGGGAGTCTCGATGAGCTCGGCACGGGTGGGGAGGTCGGCCATGGCCTCGTAGCCGAGGAGCCAGGTGAGCTCTCGCACCAGCTCGCGGAACTTCTTCGGCTCCGTCCGCCGGTCGCGCAGGATGGCGAGCTTGTGGGCGACCAGCGGGTGCTGGCTGAGGTGAACCGGCATCGGCGCCGATTCTAGCCACCGTGGAGCTCGCCACAATGCACCGGTGCGCCGATTCCCCATGCTGCTGCCCCTCGCGTTCGGCGTGTTCGGCGTGCACTGGGGCGCCTGGCAGGCGGTGCTTCCCGATCTGGCGCGCCACTACGAGCTGTCCCCGGGTCCCCTCGGCGCGCTGCTGACCGTCGGCTTCGCCGTCGCCCTGCCGGCCATGATCGGGACGGGGCGCCTCGTCGATCGGCTTGGCGCCGGTTGGGGCATGGCCATCCCTGCGGCCGTCATGGCTGCAGGCATCCTGCTCGTCGGGGCGTTGCCGGTCCTTCCACTGGTGCTGCTTGGCGTGGTGGCGATGGCCGCCGGGAGCGGCTCGTTCGACGTGGCGATCAACGGAGCGGCGATGGGTGAACCCGGCTGGAGCCGGCCGGCACGTGTGACGCTGCTCCATGCGGCCTTCAGCGGTGGCGGTGTCGTCGGAGCGGTGGGAGGCGGGGTGCTCCTCGGCACTGGCCTTCGCTTCCAGCTGGCGTACCCGGTCATCGCCGCGGCACTGCTGGGGGTCGCCGCGCTGGCCGCTGCGGCGCGGTGGCCAGCGGCGCCGCCGGGAGCCGGCGTGCCGCGAGCGGTCGCCCGGGTGATGCTGCCACTCGCGGTGCTCGCGGCCCTCGCCTTCCTCGCGGAGGGCTCCATGGAGACATGGTCGGCGATCTACCTGCGCGACGACCTGGGCGCGGCCGCGTTCGTCGGGGCATTGGGGCCGGCCGCGTTCCACGCCGCGATGCTGGTGGGGCGCCTCATCGGGGCCGGTGTGGCCGGATCGCTGGGCCCTGCACCGAGCCTCCTGCTCGCGGGGATCATGACGCTCGGCGGGATGACCCTTGCCCTGCTCGTGCCGGCGCCGGCCCTCGCCATTCCGGGCATGGCCATCTCCGCGCTCGGCGCCTCGTTCATCGTCCCGGTGGTCGTCAGCCTGGCCGCCGCGCGGGCCGGCGGGCATGCCGGACGAGCTGCCTCGTATGTGCTCAGCCTCGGCTACGCCGGCTTCCTGGTCGGGCCCTCGCTGGTGGGCGTCGTCGCTGAATCGGCGGGGCTTCGAGTCGCCCTGCTGGTGATCCCGGTCGCCGGGACGGTGGTTGCGCTCGCGTCGCGCACGCCGGTCGCCCGACGCTAGAGGACGCGGCGGGGCAGCGTCGCTGGTACGGGTCCTGCCCTGAAGGGCCGGCATCTACCTGCCGGCGCGACATGCTGGTAGGCTATCGGTCCTTCGCGAAACCCTTGATGATCGCGCGCGGACCGTGCCCAGCCCGTCGCCGGACCGTAGTGGAGGTTAGGAGAGCATGGTCTTCGGATCGAAGCGTGAAACCAAGCCGGACAGCCTCTCGCGCGAGGACGTGGTGGGGAACCTGTATCCGGATAGCCTGACGAGTGAGGTCGACGTGGCACAGTCACCGAGCGAATTCCCCCGAAGCAGCGACCGTGGCAACGAGTCGGTGATCGACCCGCACGCCCGCTTCAACGGCAAGTACGTCAGCGACCGGGACCTGCGGATCGAGGGGGAGGCGCAGGGTGAGATCGAGTGCCAGGGAACGTTGATCATCAGCCCGCAGGCCCGCGTGCGGAGCGCGATCAAGGCGCACAACGTCATCGTCAACGGCGACTACGAAGGGGACGTCGATTGCGGCGGCCGCTTCGAGATCGGCTCCACCGGCCGGGTGAAGGGCAACATCAAGACGCAGGTTCTGGTGGTCAAGGAGGGCGCCCACTGGGAAGGGGGCGTCACCATGACCCGCGAGCCGGGCACCCGACCGGCGGCCGCGACTGCCACCGGCCCTGCCGGATCGGGCGGGACGGCCCCGCGCCCGACGGCTGGCACCAGTGGCAGCGTGTTCAGCAAGGGTGATCGACCGGGCGAGCCGCTCGGCGGGGAGCTGCGCGAGGGACAGCCGGCCGGCCCGGGCGGCGGCAGCCAGTAGCCACACGGGCCTGAGGCCGGTGCCGAGGCCGGGGCGCTCGGCCTCCGCTCCGCCGCCCCTCGTCGAGGTGACGCGGGGCGGCCACACCGAATCCGTCCACCGCGGCGCGATCGCCGTGGTCGCCCCCGACGGCTCGCCGATCGCATCGGTCGGCGATGTCGGGGGCTTCATCTATGCGCGGTCGAGCGCCAAGCCGTTCCAGCTGGCCCCCTTCGTCGCCTCCGGCCGCTTCGATGAGCTCGGGCTGGGGGCGGAGGCGCTGGCGATCATGGCCGCAAGCCACAGTGGCGAGGACCGGCATGTGCGACTGGTGCAGGAGATCCTGCGGCGGGCCGGGCTCACGAGTGCCGTGCTCCAGAACCAGGTGCACGCGCCGTACGACACGGAGACGGCGCACCGACTGCTGCGGGACGGGGAGCAGCCGAACGCGCTGCGGGGCAACTGCTCCGGCAAGCATGCCGGCATGGTCCTGTTCGCGAAGGCCTCCGGTTGGCCGATCGACAGCTACTGGCACCCAGACCACCCCGTCCAGCGGCTGGCGCTCGAAACGATCTCCGCGCTCTCGGACGTACCCTTGGAGCAGGTCGCGGTGGCGGTCGACGGCTGTGGCGTGACCACCTTCGGCATGCCGCTGCGTGGCCTGGCGGTCGGATTCGCCCGTCTCGCCGACCCGTCGGCCGTGGCGGACCCGCCGCTGCGGGAGGCGCTCACCCGCATCCGCGACGCGATGATGGCGCATCCCGAGCTCGTCGCAGGCGAGCGACGCCGGATCGACACGGCGGTCATGCGCGCGTACCCGGCGCGGCTGGTGAGCAAGGGCGGCGCCGAGGGCGTCCTGGCCATGGGCCTCCCGCCCGGTGCGCTGCCCTCGACCGCGCCGTTCGGCGGCGGGCCGTTGGGCGTGGCCGCGAAAGTGGAAGATGGCAACCTGGCACGGCGCGCGGGTGACGTCGTGTCCGTCGAGGCCCTGCGGCAGCTGGGACTGGTGAGCGATCCGCTGCCCGGCCCGCTGGTGCAGTTCGCCTCACCCCCCATCATCGACCCCAGGGGAGAGCGCTCCGGGGACGTACGTCCGGTGTTCCGCCTGGCCTAGCCGCCCACGGCGTCCCGGACCAGCGCCGCGACGCGGATCAAAGCAGGTGCCAGAAGGAGCGCGGGCAGGAAGCTGGCGACGCGCACCGGCCGCAGGTCGAGCAGCCGAAACGCCACGCCGAGCAGGATCACGCCGCCCGCCGACGTGATGGCGAGGATCGTCGGCGGGTCCATCACGTCGCGGAGCAGGAGGGCGGCCCCAGAGATGCCGCCCTGGACCACCAGCACGGTGAGGGCGGACAGCGCGACTCCGGGCCCCAGCGCCGCGGCGAAGGCGATGCTGGCGACCCCGTCGAGAAGCGACTTCACGGCCAGCAGCCGAATGTCGCCGGTCAGCCCGTTCTCGAGCGACCCCAGGATCGTGAGCGGACCGACGCAGAACACCAGGCTGGCGGTCACAAACCCCTCGGCGATGCGGCTCGGGCGGTCGCTGCGCGCCAGGCGGGCCTGGAACCAGCGGCCGATCCATTCCAGGCCGTCGTGGAGCCGGAGCAGCTCCCCGATCGCGACGCCGGCAAGCACCGCGGCCATGACGGCCAGGTCGTCGCCGGGCAGGGCCTCGGAGTCCGTGAAGACACGGAGGCCCATGCTGACCGCCAACAGGACGGTGAAGAAGCCGAGGCCGGTCGTGAGTCCGTCGCGGATGCGCGAGGGCATGCGGCTGCCGACGACGAGGCCGATGCCGACGCCCGCGAGCACGGTGGCGACGTTGAGCAGCGTGCCGGTCAGGAACACGTCGAGCGGGGCAGCGGAGTCCCGGGGTGGGAGGCGGCACGGGGCATGCGATGTAGCGTAGCGAGCACGATGCGAAGCCGCGTGCTCGGAATCGGTCTCATGGTGGCGCTCGGCAGTGCGGGATGCGGCCCTCCGGCCGAACCGGGCTCGGCGCTGAACGGGTCGCGCGGCCGAGAGGAGGATCAGGTGCGATTCGTGGCGCTGGGTGACTCCTACACGATCGGCACCTCCGTCACGGAGGCCGAGCGCTGGCCGAACCAGCTCGTTGCGCGCGTCGATGGGTTGCTGCTCGCTGGCAATCCGGCGGTGAACGGCTACACGTCCGCGGATCTCATTCGGGACGAGCTGCCCAGGCTCGACCGCCTCCGGCCGGAGCTCGTGAGCGTGCTCATCGGCGTCAACGACGTGGTGCGGGGCGTCCCGGACGCGGAGTACGCCGGGAACGTGGCGGTCATCCTCGAGGAGCTCCTGACCCGGCTGCCGCCCGAGCGGATCCTGTGCATCGCGACGCCGGACTACACCCAGACTCCGCGCGGCGCCGACTACGGCGATCCGGTCATGCAGAGCGACCGGATCGTGCGCGTCAACGCCATCCTCCGGGAGGCGTGCGAGCAGCGCGGCATCACCTTCGTGCCGGAGATCTTCGAGATCAGCCAGGGTGTGCTCGAGGACCCCTCCCTGGTCGCGGACGACGGACTGCACCCGAGCGGCGCGCAGTACCGCCGCTGGGTGGACGTCATCGAGCCGGTCGTCCGCCAGCTGCTGGACGAAGGCTGACGGAGCGGCTCGGAGCGCCTGCTACGATCCGAGGGCCATGACATCCACGCCCTCCGCCGACGGCCGACCGCTGCGGCTCCGCATGGCCCCCAGCCCCACCGGTCCGCTCCATATCGGCACCGCCCGGACGAGCCTCTACAACTACCTCACCGCGCGCCACCTCGGCGGAACGTACGTGCTGCGCATCGAGGACACCGATGCCGCCCGCAACACCGTCGAGTTCGAGGCGGACATCATCGACAACCTGCACTGGCTGGGCATCAGCTGGGACGAGGGCCCGCAGGTCGCCGGTGGCCGGGACATCGGCGACTACGGGCCATACCGGCAGAGCGAGCGGATGGACCGATACGCCGCCGAGGCGAGCCGGCTCCTCGAGGACGGCCATGCGTACCGGTGCTGGTGCACGGCGGAGGAGCTCGACGCCGTCCGCCGGCAGCAGGAGGCCGCCAAGGAGCCGCCGCGCTACAACCGGCGCTGCCTGAACCTCACAGATCCGGAACGTGCGTCCCTCGAGGCCGAGGGGCGGCCGTCGGTCATCCGCTTCCGGGTGACGGCCGAGAAGGTGGGCTTCGACGATCTGATCCGCGGCGAGGTCGAGTTCGACAACGCCTTGCTGGGTGACTTCGTGATCGTCCGCAACGATGGCGTCCCGCTCTACCACTTCGTGGTGGTCGTCGACGACGAGGCGATGGAAATCACCCATGTCGTGCGCGGCGAGGACCACCTGTCGAACACGCCGAAGCACATCGCCCTGATCCGGGCGCTCGGCTACCGGGAGCCGCGGTTCGGCCACATCCCGCTCATCCTCAACGCGGATCGCACGAAGATGAGCAAGCGGAAGAGCCAGACGGCGATCAGCGCCTACCGCGAGCAGGGGTATCTGCCGGAGGCGATGATCAACTTCATGGCGTTCCTCGGCTGGTCCCCCGGCACGGAGGAGGAGATCTTCAGCATCGACCAGCTCGCCGGCCGCTTCGAGCTCGAGAAGGTCCACAAGGCTGGCGCGGTATTCGACCGGGACCGCCTTGACCATCTCAACGGGGTCTACATCCGCTCGATGAGCGACGAGCAGCTGGCCCTCCGACTGCGGCCATGGGTACCGGAGTCGGTCACCGACGACGGGCTGCTGCGCCTCGTTCCGCTGGTGAAGGAGCGGCTGGTGCGGCTGGGCGACGTTGCCGAGCTCCTCGGCTTCGTGTGGGAGGCCGACGCGGTCGTTGCCAGCTGGTACGGCGCGGAGCTGCTCCTCCCGAAGAAGGTCGGGCCCGACGAGGCGCGGACCGCGCTGCAGCGCGCGCGCGAGGTGCTCGCGTCGGTCGATGACGCCGACTTCGCGGCCGACCACCTGGAGCAGGTGGCCCGCAACGCCGCCGATGCCGCAGGTATGAAGGCCGGCGCGTTCTTCACGCCGCTTCGCGTGGCGGTGACCGGGCGAACCGTCTCGCCGCCCCTGTTCGAATCGCTCGAGCTGCTCGGGCGTGACAGGGCGCTGGCGCGGATCGACACCGCGGTGGACAAGCTCGCGCAGGGCGTGCCGGCATGAGCGTCGAGGAACCACGGCTCGGAGAGCACGCGCCCAGGCTCGAGGAGCTGAGCGACGTGGAGCTCCTCGTGCCGATTCGCTCCTCTTCCGGCCAGGCGGTCGATGCGTCGCGGCTCGACACGGAAGCGTTCCGTCACGGCACCGATGACGAGGGCGAGCGCTTCATCGCGGCGTTCACGACTCCCGAGCTCCTCGCCGAACTGGGTCCACCTGGAAGCGATCACGTGCGGCTTCCTGCACGCGAGCTGTTCGAGCGGGCGGACGCGGCGCACGAGCGCGTGGTCGTCGACGCCGGCGGCTCGACGCAGGTCGAGATCCCGACCGGCGTGCTGCCGTTCCTGGCCGCGGGAATCGACCCCAACCGGCCGGACGCCCTGCGCGCCCGAAGCCCAATCGGCGGCCTCGCCACGCTCGAGGTTCCGGAGCAGGTTCCGGATCCTTTCGGCCGGGAGCTGCGGGCCGCCCTCGAGGACCTCGACAAGGTCGAGCGGGCATGGCTGCTGCGGGCCGGGACCGCCTGGACGGCCGGCATCCGGATGGACCCCGAGGCGCTCCTCGCAGACTTCGACGCGGTGCGCAACCGGCTCCACGCCGTCGCCACGGAGCACCTCGGATCGCGTCGCCTGCTCGCGGTCACCGACCTGAGGGCGCCGGCGCTGCGGGCGATGTACGACGCCACGGCGGCCCCGTTCTACGTCCGGCGTGCGCCGCAGAAGGGTTTGCTCTCCAGGCTGTTCGGGGGCTGAGGGTCAGGGGACGAGAACGATCCGTCCCGCGACCTTCCCGGCGCGCAGGCGCTCGTGCGCCGCGGAAGCCAACGCGAGTGGCATGGTCTCCGTGCCCCAGCGGAGCTTCCCGCGTCGGGCCAGGCGGACGACATCCCGCAGATCCGCCGCCGAGCCCCATGCGACCGTCGTGATCCAGGCCTCGATGGCGGGGCGCTCGAATCCGAACGTGAGGGTGCCCCCCGCTTCCCCGACGAGCAGGATGGCTCCGCCGGGAGCGACGACCTCCGCCGCGTGGGCGAGGGTCGCGTCCGTGCCGACGAAGTCGAGCACCACGTTCGCCGGACCGCCCAGCCCGCGCACCGTCAGCGACGGCTCCACCTCCAGCAGCCCGACGTCGGCCCCGAGCTGGCCGGCGCGCTCCAGGCGCTCCGGGTCGATCTCGCGCACGCCGATCACGAGCGAGCGCCCTCCGGCCGGAAGCAGGCGGAGCATCTGCAGGGCGAACTGACCGAGAGCTCCCGCGCCGATGACGAGCACGCGTGCGCCCTCGACGAGCCATGGCTCGGCGCGACGGACGGCCCGGTACGCCGTGATGCCGGCATCGCCACCTGGTGGCCATCGGCGACCTCGACCCGGCATCGGCCGCCCCACTCGGCGACGCGGGCATCACGGCATACCGGGCCGTCCGCCGCGCCGAGCCATGGCTCCTCGAGGGCGCACGCGTGCTCGTGATCGGCGCGGGAGCGCTCGGTCAGTTCGCCCTGGAGATGCTCCGCCTGCTTCCGGCCGGAGGGCGCTCGCTCGTCATCGGCGTGCGCGAGATCGACCCGGAGCGCCTTGAGCGCGCCGGCCAGCTCGGGGCGGACGTCGGGCTACTGGAGGTGGAGCCGTCGCTGACGGTGCGCGGGCTCGGCGGTCCGGCG
>JASLBU010000022.1 GCA_030146365.1 Candidatus Limnocylindria bacterium
ACGAGCACCTGGCCACCCGCGGCCAGTGCGCAGATGCGAGCCGTGGTGTTCACCGCGATGCCCACGTAGCCGGTGGCGGTGAGGGTCGGACGTCCACCGTGCACCCCGATCCGTACCCGGACTCTTCGACCGTCCGGCCACGCCGCATCGTTGATTGCTCGGCGCACCGCGCGCACGGCGCTGAGCGCATCACCGGGGCTCGAGAAGGCGGCGAAGTACTCGTCCGCCCGAGCGTCGACCTCCTGGCCGCCGGCGCGCCGGATGGCCGTCCGAATCAGCCGCCGCATCGAGGTCAGCATCGGCCCGTAGCGGTCGCCGAGCGCGGCAAGATGGAGCGTCGAGTCCTCGAGATCGACGAACACCAGCGTGACCTGACCGGTGGGAAGGCGGCGGGCGGGATGGAGCTCGCCGTCGATGAATCCGACCGGGACGATGCCGTATCGCTTCGCGGCCCGGAGGAGTCGCGTGCGGGCGGCATCCCGAGCCTGCTCGCTCTCGAACTCGATCCGGTTGAACCGCGCGAGCGCATTGCGAACGTGCGCCTCGTCGTGGATGGGGAGCAGTCGCCGTCCGCTGGAATCGACGTACGCGAATGCGCTCGCGGGGAGCTTCGTGCGCTCTCTTGCGCTGAGGCTTGCCATGGCACCTGAATGATGCCAATCAATCCTGCCATCCACTGTCAGAATTCGCCGTCGATTCATCTTCTGCGGCGATGCCGCTCCGCCCTCCGTCAACAGTCGCCGCTGCGCTACCCCGCCGCGTGGCGCGAGCCGCCCCGGGCCTCCGCGCCGCGCCGGAGCGTCGGCTGCGGACCGCCGCTAGCATCGGCCCATGCCTCCTGTGGAACTCGCGACGCACGAATGGTCGCCGCGCGGTGCCGGTGCGGTCCCGCCGCCGCTCGCGATCCTGGTCCACGGGGTGACGGGATGGCATCGCACCTGGTGGCGGGTGGGCCCGGCCCTCGCAGCGCATGGCTGGCGCGCGGTCGCCGTCGACCAGCGAGGCCACGGCCGGAGCCCCAGGATCGATGGTCGTGCGACGGTGGGCGATCTGGCCATGGATCTCTCCGGCTTGATCGAGCGGATCGGCGCGCCGGTCGACGCTCTGATCGGCCACTCCCTCGGGGCGGCCGTGAGCGCGGAGCTCGCGTATCTGCGCCCGGAGCTCGTCCGCCGCCTCGTGCTCGAGGATCCTCCGGCCCTCTCCCGGGCGGATGACACCGGCTGGTTGGCCACCCTGGAGCGGGACATGATCATCGCCCGGGATGATCCGGAGGGAGAAGTCAGGCGCCTGCTGGCCGAAAACCCGTCGTGGGCCGAGGGCGACGCCCGTCAGGACGTGGAGGGCAGACAGCTCGTCGACCGAACAGGCCTCATGGCCTCGTTCCGCCGGGCGACGGGGGCCCGCGTGCCGGAGCTCGTTTCACGGATCGAGGTGCCGGCGCTGTACCTCCTCTCGACCGAGGACCGCTCCGTCTACGTCGGTGAGGCACGTCAGCGGCTCCCGGCCGACCTGCCGCGAGCCGCGCGCCTGGCGGTGATCGACGCCGGCCACGTCATCCACCGCGACCGCTTCGAGGACTACATGGCTGCCCTGCTGGCGTGGCTGGCAGGGGAGCGGTGAACGAGCCGATCCGAACCGCGAACGTGCCGGAGGCCGCCGCTGGCCTCCGCGCTGCTCGACGAACGGTGATGCTGACCGGGGCGGGCGTCAGCACCGAGTCGGGCATCCCGGACTTCCGCGGACCGGATGGCATCTGGACGCGGGACCCGCGAGCCGAGCGGCTGAGCAACATCGGCTACTACATTGCCGACCCTGCCGTCCGGCGGGAGTCGTGGAGGCGGCGGCTGGAGCACCCGGCCTGGCGCGCTCGACCGAACCCGGCTCACCTGGCGATTGCGGCGCTCGAGCGGGCCGGTCTGCTGACTCTGCTCGTGACGCAGAACATCGATGGCCTCCATCTGCTGGCTGGCTCCTCGCCCGAGCGCCTCATCGAGATCCACGGGTCGATCCGCGAGTCGGCGTGCCTGCGCTGTGGCGACCGCCGGCCGATGACCGAGACGCTCGAGCGGGTGCGCCGCGGCGAGGAGGACCCGCCCTGCTTCGTCTGCGGAGGCATCCTCAAGTCGGCGACGGTCAGCTTCGGACAGAATCTCGATGCGGCCGATCTGCGAAGGGCGCAGGATGCCGCTGCCGCCGCGGACCTCTTCGTCGCGGTGGGGACCAGCCTCACCGTCTACCCGGTGGCCGGCCTGGCGGAGCTGTCCGTCGAGGGCGGCGGGCGGCTGGTGATCATCAACGCCGAGCCGACCGCGCTCGACGATCGCGCCGACGTGGTGCTCCGCGGATCCGCCGGTGAGCTCCTCACGGCCATCGTGCAGGAGGTCACGCGCTAGCATCGAACGCATGGCGTCCCTCACCATCCGCGACGTCCCGGGCATCCGGGTCGGACACTGGACGAATCGCGCCGGCCGCACAGGTTGCACCGTTGTCCTGGCGCCGGACCACGGCGCGGTGGCCGGCGTGGACGTCCGTGGATCCGCGCCCGGCACGCGCGAGACCGAGGTGCTGCGCCCGACCGGGCTCGTCGAGCGCATCAACGCCGTCTGTCTGGCGGGCGGCTCCGCGTTCGGCCTCGCCGCGGCCGATGGCGTGATGCGACGCCTGGGCGAGCGCGGCATCGGCTTTCCCACGGGCGTGAGGCCGGTGCCGATCGTGCCGGCGGCGATCCTGTTCGACCTGGGTGTCGGCGACCCTGACGCGGCGCCGAGGGCCGAGTCGGGCTATGCCGCCACGCTGGCTGCGGAGGCGAACGAGGACGAGCTCGAGGGCGCCGTCGGGGCGGGAACGGGCGCAACGGTCGCCAAGCTCGGTGGTGTGGCGAACGCTCGGCCCGGCGGCGTCGGCTCGGCGGCGCGCCGGCTGAGGAGCGGCCACCTCGCCGGGGCGCTGGTGGTCAACAACGCCCTCGGTGACGTCCACGCCCGCGACGGCCGAATCCTGGCCGGAGGCTCTGCGAAGCTGGCCGGGGGTCCCTGGGCGGGCAACACGACGCTGGTGGTCGTGGCCACGAATGCGCCGCTCAGCCGGATCCAGTGCAACAAGCTGGCGGAGCTGGGCCACGACGCGCTCGCGCGCGGCATCCGACCGGTGCACACGATGTTCGACGGCGACGCCGTCTTCGCGCTCTCGACGGCGGACGGGTCCGCCAGCCCGGCGGAGGAATACATGGCGATCTGCCTGGCGGCCGATGACGCCATCGGCGAGGCGATCGAGCGCAGCGTCAGCCGCTGATCAGTCGCCTCGCCGGTCCGCCTGGAGCTCCGCCTCGAAGGCTCGCAGCTCGTCCCCGGCGATCTTGTACTCGTGCTCGTCAGCCGGGTACACGCCGGAGCGAACCTCGGACGCAAAGGCGGTCAGCCCCCGTCGGATCTCGCCCGCGACGTCGGCATAGCGCTTCACGAACCGCGGCGCCGCCCCCTCGTTGATGCCAAGCAGGTCGTGCCACACCAGCACCTGCCCGTCGCATCCGGGCCCTGCGCCGATGCCGATGGTCGGGATGTCGAGCGCCGAGGTGATGTGCGCGCCGATCCGGGCGGGCACCGACTCGAGCACGAGCGAAAAGGCACCGGCGGCCTGGAGCTCCCGGGCGTCGTCGAGCATCCGTCGCGCGGCGGCGGCGGTGCGCCCCTGCGCCTTCATGCCTCCGAGGGCCGTCGCCGACTGCGGCGTCAATCCCAGGTGGCCCATGACCGGAATGCCGGCTCCGACGATCGCGCCGACGCGCGAGAGCATCGGCCCTGCGCCCTCCAGCTTGACGGCGTCCGCGCCGGCCTTCACGAGCCGAACCGCATTCGCGACGGCATCGGCATCAGACGCCTGGTACGAGCCGAACGGCAGGTCGCCGATGAGCAGCGACCTCGGCCTGGCCCGCGCGACGGCGGCCATGAGCATCACCGCCTCGTCCATCGTGACCGGGACCGTGGTCTCGTATCCGAACACGTTGTTGCCGGCCGAATCGCCCACCAGGATGAGGTCGACGCCCGCCTCCGATGCGAGCCGCGCCGACGGATGGTCGTAGGCGGTGACCATCACGATCTTCGTCCCTGCCCGCTTCATGGCGGCGACCTCGGACAGCGGCAGGGGCTCGCGGACGTTCATCACGCCGAAAGCGTCCACCGTGCTCCCCGCCTTGTCAACGCGTCCGGAGCCGCACGTTGTCGATCAGCCGCGTCTCGCCGACTCGCACCGCCGCCACCAGCGTCGGGCCGTCGAGATCGGCGATCTCCACGTAGTCGACCAAGAGGCGGCGCTCAGCGTCGAGTACGCCCCGTGCGGCCGCCACGGCGTCACCGGCCGCGGCGTGCGCTGCAAGCCCCACCTCCAGCGCCCGGGGCAGTGCAAGGCCAGCGGCGCGTTCCCTGGCCCCAAGGCGCGAGTTCCGCGAGCTGAGTGCCAACCCGTCGGCATCGCGGACCGTCGGGACGGCGAGGATCTCAACCCCGAGATCCAGGTCGCGGACGACGCGGCGTATCACGGCCACCTGCTGCGCGTCCTTCTGGCCGAACCACGCTCGGTGAGGCTCCACGATCCCGAACAGCTTGGTGCACACGGTCGCGACGCCTCGGAAGTGGCCGGGCCGTGCCGCGCCCTCGAGGACCTGGCCCAGCGCGCCGGGGTCGACCCACGTGTCGAACCCGGCTGGGTACAGCTCGCGGGCGGAGGGGGCGAAGACGAGGTCGGTCCCGGCGGCACGGGCGGCGTCGAGGTCCGCGGCCTCGTCCCTCGGGTAACGCTCGAGGTCGTCCGGATCGTCGAACTGCGCGGGATTCACGAAGAGGCTCATCACCACCACGTCCGAACCGGCTCGGGCCTCGCGGAGCAGCGCGCGGTGTCCATCGTGGAGCGCGCCCATCGTCGGCACCAGGCCGATGCGTGCCCCATCCCGCTGGGCGGGGAGTGCCTCTCGGACGTCGGCGATGGTCCGCGCGACCCTCATCGGGGGGTCGCGTCCACGATGGCCCGGTACAGCGGGACCAGCTCCGGCGCCCGATCCTCGAGGGCGGCCAGATGCCCCTCCACCGTCGACCAGTCGCCCCGTGCGATCGGGCCGGTCGGATCGAAGCCGTTCTCGATCGTGCGGGCCATCAGTGGAAGGATGGCCTCTCCCGGGGCGCCGACCAGCGCGAGCAGCCGATCCGCCGCCGCGCGGAGGGCCACCAGTCCGTTGCCGCCCAGCACGGCGGCGGCGTGGTAGAGCGGCCGGTCCCGGTCGGCCACCTCGAACGGGCGGAGGCCCAGCGCCTCCGCCAGCCACCGGGCGCATTCCAGCGCCGCGCCGCTCTCGCCGGTGACCGCCCCCCAGGCGCCGTCGAGCTGCTCGGCGCCGCGCGCTCGCGTCAGGGTCTGAAGCGGATGGACGCTGAACCGCCGGACATGTGGCTCCAGGGCATCGAGTCGGGTGGCACCGCTCACGTGGGCGAGCCACGGACCCGCCGATACCCCGGCGGCCACCTCCGCGATTGCCGCGTCGGGCACGCAGACGAGCACGAGCTCGGCGGCGGCGTCGGGCTCGCGGCCGTCGGTGACTCGCAGCCCTCGCTCCAGGAGGCGCGCGCGGATCGCGCCGCCCGCACGCCCGGTGCCGATGACGTGGACGCTGGAGAACATCGGCCCGAGTCTAGCGGCGCGTCAGCGCAGGATGCCGCGCAGCGCCGATCGGGCGGCGTGCATGCCGCACAGCCCGTGGACGCCGCCGCCAGGCGGCGTCGAGGCGGAGCAGATGAAGATGGCCGGGTCCGGCGTGGAGTACGGATCCGGGCGGACCGCCGGACGCGTGAAGAACTGCGTCCAGTTCTGCAGCCCGCCGTTGATGTCGCCCCCCACGTAGTTGGCGTTGTACGCCTCGAGGTCCGCCGGGCCAAGGACGTGCTGCGCCACGATCCGGTCACGCACCCCCGGTGCGAAGCGCTCCAGCTGCCCGAGAATCCGCTCGGTGGCATCCCCGGGCCAGCCGTTCGGGACGTGGCAGTACGCCCACACGACGTGACGGCCCGCCGGAGCCCTGGAGGGATCGAACTGGGACGGCTGCGAGACGAGCACGAACGGGCGCGGATGGACGCGGCCGCGTGATACCGCCCGTGCCGACGCCGCCACATCCGCGTACGTGCCACCCAGATGAACGGTGCCGGCATCCGCCAGCGCCGGGATGCGCCACGGGATCGGTCCGTCGAGTACCAGGTCCAGCTTGAATGCCCCGGGGCCGTACCGGTATCGGCGCAGCTGGGCTGCGTAGGCGCCGCCGAGCCGCCGCCCGGCCACCGCGAGCACCTGGCGGGGGGTGAGGTCGAGCAGCGCCGCCCGATGCGCCCCGAGCTCCGCCAGATCTCTCACCGTCACGCCGGTCGTGATCCGGCCGCCGGCGTCGCGCAGCACGGACGCCAGCGCCTCGGCGATTCGCTGCGCGCCGCCCCGAGGGATGGGCCAGCCGACCGCGTGCGCGCTGGCGAGCAGCGCCAGCCCGAGTCCCGCGGTCATCGGCGAGGTGAGCGGCAGGAACGAGTGCGCGCCGCACCCGGCCAACAGCGCCCGAGCAGGCGCCGAGCGGAACGCGCGAGCGGCGGCCCCCATCGGCAGCAGCGCGGGGAGACCGAAGCGGCCGAGCGCCACCGGATGGCGGACGGCACGCACCGGAAGCGGGCCGAGCGTCTCACGCACGATCAGGTCCCAGTCGGCCGAGACGGGACGCATCCAGCGCGCATAGCGCCGCGCGTCATCCGCATCCTCGAAGGTGGCGACCGTCTCGTCGATGTCACGCCGAACGAGCGCCGCGCGGCCGTCGTCCAACGGGTGACCGAGCTGAATCGGCGGCTCGATCCAGTCCAGCCCGTGGTTGCCGAGGTCCAGCTCGCGAAACAGCGGAGATGCACGCCCGAGCGGATGGATCGCGCTGCAGACGTCGTGGCGGACGCCCGGAAGGGTCAGCTCGGCGGTTCGGCAGCCGCCGCCGACCGTGTCGCGCGCCTCGACGAGGTCCACGCTCCGCCCGGCCCGCGCCAGGACGATCGCCGCGGCGAGGCCATTTGGCCCGCCGCCGACCACGACGGCGTCGGCGGCGTGAGAGCCGCCCGTCCCGACACCCGTCAGAACGGCTTCACCACCATCAGCCAGAGGATCGCCAGCAGCCCCACGCCGCCGATTCCCGCCAGAAGGAGTGGTCGGCTCGAGGAGGCGAGGGCATCGAGCTCTGCGGCCCCGACCGGCGCGGCGCCGTCCGCCGCGGCCGGCTGAGCCTCCGCACCGGTTGCGGCTCGGATGCGTCCGTAGAAGGGAGTGGCCATGGCGTACATCGCGGCCATGACCACGACCAGGATGGCGATCGCCGCCCAGATCCACGCGCGACCCCAGTGGTCGCCGGCGAAGCCGGCCCAGACTCCGCCGACGAGCAGGAGCAGCAGGCCGACGTACACCGCACCGATCGACATCTGGGACAGGGTGAGGAGCGCACTGACCTCCTCCCGCGGGCGCCGGCCGCGAAGGCGCAGGGCGACCGCGATCGAGACGCCATGCGCGAGGGCGAAGAGGAAGGCGCCGACGACGTGGAGGAGGACGATGTAGGCGTACATGTCGCGAGCCTACGCCGCCGGCACCGGATGCGGCTAGTCCTCCGGGAACGTGACCTCGACGAGCGGGGCCGACGCGACCATCACGCCGAGATCCATCCGCCACCTTGCGGCGATCGACCGGAGCAGGCGCTCGCGCTCCGCCCGATCGGTGACGACCCGTCCGACCGCCGGAAGGTCCGCCACCACCCCTCGCTTGAGGTGAAACGTGAACCCGGGGTTCGCCTTCAGGTTGGCGACCCACGCCCGCGGGACGCCGGGGCGGCCGCTGATGAGAATCCGGCCGTCCACGTTGTGATAGACGAGCTCGATGCGGCGGGGCTGGCCGGACCGACGGCCGATGGTGGTGATGTCCATCACCTGTCCCTCGTCCAGGGCGGCCCGCACGTCGTCGCTGAGCAAGGCCGTCATGCTTCCACCGTCACCGTCATCTCGTCGGCCCCTCGGACGACGGTGAGCTCCAGCGGCCCGCTGCCGCCCAGGGCCTCGAACAGGTCGTCGGCCGTGGGGGTGGGCCGCCCGCCGGCCGCGACGATGAGGTCGCCCTCGGCGATGCCCGCGCTTGCGGCCGGGGATGCGTCCTCGACCTCCCGCACGAGCAGTCCGTCTCTCTCGGGGAGTCCGACCGCCCTCCGCAGCCGCCGGGCCACATGGGACGGCGCGAGCCCGACGCCCAGCCTGCGCCGCTGCGGCGACTCGCCGCGGGAGAGCGTCGCGATCCGGTCACGCAGTGCCGTGTCGGCGGCGATCGCCTGGTAGAACCCGTGGCCGATGCGGTTCGTGTTGATCCCGAGCAGCCGGCCTTCCAGATCGACGATCGGCCCGCCCGAGCTGCCGGGCATGAGCGGCGCCGTGTGCTCGATTGCGCCGGCCACGCGCCGGCCGCGCGGGCCGCGGAACGCCCGGTCCGTGCCCGAGACGAAGCCGAACGTCACGCGCGGACCGTGCCCGTTCGGGTTTCCGAGAGCGATGACCGGAGCCCCGATCCCAGGGGCATCGGCGCCCGGCTCGAGGGCAGTTGCGCCGGCCGTGTCGACCTCGAGGACCGCCAGGTCGCCGTCCGCGTCGACGCCGAGCGGCTTGGCATCGGCGGATCGGCCGTCCGAGAAGGTGATGGTGACTTCGTCACCGTGAAGGTTGTGCGCGTTGGTGAGGACGCGGTTCTCGCCGATCACGACGCCGGATCCGCCGCGCCAGCGGTTGCCCATGCCGACCACCGATGGTCCGATGCGGTCCGCGATCTCGCCGATCTCTCGGCCCAGGTCTGCCAGTGTTGTCATGTGGATGTGTGGATGCCTCGCGTGGTAAGATGTGACTTGCAATGAGCAAGTTACTCCTCACGCCGCGGCTGTCAAGCCGGATACCGTACGATCGATTCATGCCTGTTCCGCAGACGCCGCTGGCCGCCGCGCTCGAACGAGTCGGCGATCGATGGAGCCTGCTGCTCATCGAGTCGCTCCTGGAGGGTCCACGGCGGTTCGGCGAGCTGTCGGAGGCGGTGGCCGGGATCGCGCCGAACATCCTGTCGGAGCGTCTGAAGCGCCTGGAGGGCGAACGCATCGTCCGCGCCACCCGCTACTCGGAGCGGCCGCCGCGCTTCACCTACTCC